>JBBTHR010000099.1:0-8040 GCA_038060295.1 Candidatus Eiseniibacteriota bacterium | reverse complement strand
CGATCATGAGCCCCGCGAAGAGGAGCCCCACCGTCACGTAGGGAGTCAGCGTCGACACCACGAGCGGCAGGAACCCGAGCGAGATCACGATCGCGTTCCGGACGATCGCCAGGCCCGGCGCGCCGAAGACGTACGCGACCGCGTCCGCGAGATCGCGCGTCTCGCGAAAGCGAACGCGGACCCGCTCCAGGAAATGAATCGCGAAGTCGACCGAGAGCCCGAGCGCCAGTGTGGAGCAGACCGCGATCGGCATGTCGTAGCGCCCCGTGGCGAGTCCGATGGCGCCGTACGACGCCACGATCTCCACGCTCAGCGGCACCATGCAGAGGAGCCCGACCGGCCAGGAGCGGAACTCCAGCGCCATCAGGAGGAAGATCACCACGAAACTCCCGAGAATCGATTTCATCATCCCGCTCACCATCAGTCTCTGCCAGACGAGGTTGATGTGATTGAGCCCCGACCAGGTGATGCCGGCGCCGGCGGGAGGAGGGTCGCGTCCCAGGAATGCCGCGGCCTCCGCTTCGACCCGCTCCATCGCGTGATTGTCGCCGTCCCGCATCTGGACCCAGATGTTCGCGCGGCGCGCCTCGTGATCGAGGTAGTTGTCGAGATCGTCCGGATCGCCCGATCCCTGGAAGAGGAAGAGAAGCTGGCCCACGTCCTCCGACGCGGTCGGGACGCGGTCGTAGCCGACGTTCCCCTCGTGGATCACCCGGTTCAGCCGCCGCACGATGTCGGCCACCGAGGAGGTCTTCCCCACGGCGGGATCCTGCTCCAGGTGGCGCTGAAAACGGTCCATCCAGGCGACCGTCTCCGCGCTCTGCGCCGCTCCCGCCGCCCCGGCGTCGACGACCACGTGCGCCATGTAGGTACCCCCGAAGCGGGCGTTCAGCGCGTCGTGCGCCACGCGCATCGGATGCCCGGCGCGGAACCACCGAACGGGATTGTCGTCGCTCCGGAGCCGCGCAATGCCGACGGCGCCGAGGGCGAAGAAGAGAAGCGACACCAGAAGCACGAGGCGCGCGCGCCGGAACGCGAAGGCGCCGATCCAGCGGAGCGCGGGCGAGAAGCGGCTGGCCCCCGCCTGCCCGACCGGCTTGGCCGCCCGGAGCGGGAGGAGCGCGAAGAGGGCCGGAAGGAGCGTATGCGTCAGGACCCAGGCGATCGCGATCCCGACCGCCACGAAGACGCCGAAGACCCGCACCGGCGGAATGTTGGCGAAGCCGAGCGAGGCGAATCCCACCGCGGCCGTGATCGAGGTGAACGTGACCGGGCGATAGAGGGCGCGCATCGTCGCGTCGACCGCGTCGCGGCGGACGCCGTGGAGGCGACGCTGTACCTGGAACTCGCTCAGGATGTGGACCGCGTCGAGGATCGCGATCGGCATGAGAAAGACGGGGATCATCGAGCTCATGATGTGGACGGTGAAGCCCATGCCGATCAGGCAGGCCATGGTCCAGATCACCGAGAGCGCCGCGATCACGCCGACGGGAAGTAAGAATGACGGCTCGCCGAAGAGGAAGAGGACGAGGAGAAGGATCACGAGGAACGCGAGCGGCGCCACGACCGCCATCTGCAGGAACATCTCGTGGCCGAAGGTGTCCTCGGCGATCGGGAGCCCGGCCATGTGGTAGCGCACGCCGGGGGGAAGGCCCGCATCGAGGATGCGCCGGATCGCACCCGCCACCGCGACCGACTGGTCCTTCGCCACGATCGGAACGTAGATCGCGACGGCGTCGCCGCTCGCGGAGGCGATGACCTCGTTCAGGTAGGGATTCCCCGCGATCGCCAGGCGGAGCGACTCGGCCTCCGCCGCGGTCGCCGGGACCCTCCCCATGACCGGGTGGATGTCGACGAGGTCTGACTCGGACTGCGGGTTGTCGGTGGTGGTGAGGCTCACGACGTCCTCGGGGATGACGCCGGGGACCTCGAGAATGGAATCGATCGCCGCGGCCACGTGGCCAAGCGTCTCCGGCCGGAACGCCCCCTGCGGGTCCACGATCCCAACGACGATGAGATCGTGAAGCCCGAAGTCCTTCTTCATCCGGTCGTATGCCACTCGGTCGGGCTGCGTTGCCGCGAGCATGTTTTCGGGATCGGTATCGACTCGGATGCCGAGCGACGCACCGGCGGCGAGGAGCGTGAGGAGGGCGCATGCCAAGATCACGACCCGGGGGCGGTCGAAGGAGGCGAGGACAGCGCGGTGGAGGATGTTCATCGTTATAGGTGGGTCCGCGCCGGCGGCCCGCCCGTGGAGGTCCGGGCGCGGCGGCCGCGCAATCCCTGGCATCAAGCATCCCATGCAGCCGGGGCCCGACGCTATTCGACTATAGCATGACGGAGCGTGACGCCTGACACGACGGACAGCGCCTCAGCGGAGCGGCGCGAGACGGAGCATCAGCGCTTCCTGCGCCGCCGCGTCGGCCGCGCGGGCGACCAAGGCGTCGAGATCGTCCGCCACGGAGATGTGGCGGCCGGAGAGCGCGTCCCCATCCCCGCGCGCCAGCCGCACGACGAGTCGCGCCGAAGCCTCCGGCGGCCAGTCCTTCTTCTGGGCGACGTTGTCGTGCGCCCAGGGGAACCACTCGTGCGATCGCGGATGACCGATGACTCCGCCGATCATGTCGGTCCGCACCATCCCCGGCGAGATGGAGAAGACGCGAACGCCCGTCGAGGCTGTCTCCGCCGCGATGCACTCCGTGAGGCGGATCAGGGCCGTCTTTCCCAGCGAGTACGCCGACATGTACGGATAGGCCCGCGTGCCGACACCGCTCGAGACATTCACGATTCTGCCGCGGCCGCGGGCGATCATTCCGGGGAGGGCGAATCGGGCCGCCAGAAAGGGCCCCTTCACGTTGATCTCGACTCCGCGCCACCAGGCGCTTGGATCGCCTTCGGCGAATGGGCCGAGCGGCGTGGCGACTCCCGCGGCGTTCACGAGGAGGTCGAGCGGCCCCATGTCGCGTTCCACCGCCTCGATCGTTCGCTCCACGCGGGGCGCATCGCTGACGTCGCCCGGGTAGGCGCGAGCTCTTCCGCCCCGCGCCGAGATCTGCGACACGGTCTCGTCCAGTTGAGACGCGGTGCGGGCCAGAACCGCGACGGCGGCCCCCGCCTCCGCCAAGGCCAGGGCGTAGGCGCGACCGAGTCCGCGCCCGCCGCCGGTCACCAGGACCACTTGACCCCGCAGCGGATCCTCGTTCACGACTCCACTCCTTCTCCTACTCGCCTCGCGCCGTGGGACGGGCTCATGCCGATTCCGCCCTCTCCGCGTCGACCGCCGAACCGTCTCATCGTACCATCCCCCGACAACATCAAGGGAACGCCTACGCCGTGGCGCCTGGGTCGACGATTTCGAGGAGCCGGTTCGCGATCCACGGTTGAGGATTGAAGTAGAGCCAGACCGCCGCGCCCGTCACGAGGACGAGGAGCACGAGCAACGCCGCGACGCGAACCTGCGTCCGGCGCCGATCGATCTTGTCGAGCTCGTAGAAGCGCCAGAGGAGTTCGGCCTTCTCCTCCGGCGTCAGCCTCCGCTTCTGCTTCAACTTCTGCACGACACGCGGGAGTTTCTTGGGATCGCCCCCATAAGAACCGTTCCACTCCGGAAGCGGAACATCCGGACGGCCTGGCTTCTTTTCCCAACCTCGCTCGTGATTGTCCATATGGAAGCGATCCCCCGACAGCCGTGGCGCACAACGTGGGCTATCGTCTTAGCGATCGGTACTCTCTTCGCATTTCTAGAGGGGAATTTCGCGTCCGCTCGGGTGTTACGGAGGGATGGGGGCGCCTGGAACCCCCAGGAATCGCGTTGACATCATGAATCGATCTCCCGATACTTTTATCTAAGTAGACAGCCCGACGGTGGGACGCAACGAAAGACGCGAACAAGTGCCGCAGGGTCGACTACCTGCGGTTTTTCTGTATCAGGGCGATTCGTCGCCCGTGGGAGCCCGACCAAAATGGTCGGGCATGCCGTCCTTCGGGGCGGTGTGGAGTGGGCGTAAGCCCAAGTTAGCAAAGGAGTAGCAAGTGGCTGTTGGGACGGTAAAGTGGTTCAACGAGTCGAAGGGTTTCGGGTTCATTCAGCAGGAGGGTGGCGAAGACGTGTTCGTTCACTACTCAGCGATTCAGGGCGAGGGCTTCAAGACGTTGACCGAAGGGCAGCGTTGCGAGTTCGATATCGTCCGCGGACCGAAAGGACTTCAGGCGGCTAACGTTCGTCTCGGCTAACCGAGCGAACCACCGCTGAATCACAGGCGACGGGGCGGCTCCGAGAGGGGTCGCCCCGTTCGTCGTTTCCAGCCGCGCCCCGTCCGTCGAGGCCGCTGAGTGCTATGCTTGGGCGGTCGCATCGCCTCGACACCGAGCTCCGTACGGGAGGCCCCATGCACCCCGCGCCACGCGCCACGCCGATCGTCGCAGCCTGCCTGACGCTCCTCCTCGCCCCGGCTGCGACATCCGCGACCGCCGCGACCGCGCCGGCGGCTCCCGCTCCCGCGCCACTCCTCCGCCTCGCCGGAGCCGCGCCCGGCGATCGCTTCGGAACGGCGGTCTCGGCGGCGGGCGACGTGAACGGAGACGGCTTCGCCGACATCGTGGCCGGCTCCGAGTGGAGCGACGCCGACGCGCCGAACGGAGGACGCGCCTACGTCTTCTTCGGAGGCCCGGGCGCGGACGAGATCGCCGACCTGACGCTCCAGGTTCCCATCCTCCAGCCGCGCTCGCTGACCGGCTACTCGGTCGCGATTCCAGGCGACATGAATGGCGATGGATGGCCCGACATCGCCGTCGGCTCCCCGGTGAGTCAGTTCATGGGCCGAGTCTTTCTCTACTGGGGCGGCCCATCGCTCGACGCGAAGTCCGACCGGACGCTCGGCGGATTGCGGTCTCTCGAGTTCTTCGGCGCGGCGCTGGCCGGCGTGGGCGACGCGAACGGGGACGGGTTCGACGATATCTGGGTCGGCGCTCCCCGGTTCGTCGCCTTCGATTCCCAGGCGGGTCGCGTCGGCCGCGGCTATCTTTTCTACGGAGGCCCCGCGGCGGACGGAATCGTCGACGTCCTCTTCGAAGCGCGACCGATCGGAGGGATCGTCGACCAGCTCCAGTTCGGCACCTCCGTCGCCCCCGCGGGAGACGTGAATCGCGACGGCTTCGACGACATCCTGGTTGGGCAACCCGCCGATGGCACGATGAACACGGGCCGCGCGTACATCTACCATGGCGGTGTCACCGTGCATCGCGCGCCCGACAGGGCGTTCCTCCCGCCGTCTTACCGGTTCCGCGCGGGGACCTCGGTCTCTCCCGCGGGAGATTTCGATGCCGACGGCTTCGCCGACTATCTCGTGGGCGCTCCCGATTCCGGCGAGGACGGCAACCTCGCGGCGGGCCGCGCGTACGTCTACTTCGGCGGGCAGGAACTCCCCGACGCGGCGGCCGTGGATGTCGAGTTCGTCGGCGCGGGCGGCTACGACGCCTTCGGCGCGGCCGTGGCCGGGGGCGCCGACGTGAGCGGAGATGGCTATCCCGACCTGCTGGTGGGCGCGCCGCAGGCCGAAGGCACGAACGGCGTCAAAGCGGGCAAGGTCTACGTCTACTACGGGGGACCTGGCGCCGACGCGAAGGCCGACGTGGTTCTCGAGGGACCCGCGCCCGACGGCACGCTGGGGACTTCGATCTCTCTCGGCGACGTGAACGGCGACGGCGTGGCCGACGCGGTCATCGGCGCCGCGGGGTTGCAGGGCTCCCGGACCGATCCGGGCCACGTCTTCATCTACGATCTCGTCACCGCGCTCCCCGCGCGGGCCTTCGCGCACGACGAGCACCGGACGATTCCCCTCCACGAGGAGGGCGCCCCCGTCTGTCTTCGGGTGGAGCCGCTGGACGGCGCCTTCGCGAACCGCGACCTCGACCTCGCTTCGATTCGGCTCCGCTCCCTCGATGGCAGGGGCGAAGCGATCCAGCCCGTTTCGCGGAAGCAGGTCGTGGAAAGCGACAGCGATCAAAACGGCGTGGCGGAGATCGGCGTCTGCTTCGCGCGGGCCGACCTGCGGAGGCTCTTCGCCGCGGTGCGCGGCCGGCGGCGCGTGGTCGCGGCGTTGGAAGGACGGCTCGTGACAGGACGCCGCGTCGCGGGCGAGGCTGCCCTGACGGTGGTGGGAACGGGCCCGGCGCCGGATCAGGCCGCCTCGGTCGCCCCGAACCCCATGAACCCGGAGGCCGCGCTCTCGTTCACGCTCCACGCACCGGGACGGGTCGACGCGCGCCTCTTCGACGCGAGCGGGCGGCTGGTGCGGACGGTGGCGCCGGGGATGTTCCTACCCGAAGGGCGCCACCGGTTGCGGATCGATGGACGGGACGACCGCGGCGGCGCGCTTCCGTCGGGGGTCTACTTCTATCGGCTCCGGACCGCGGACGGCGAGACGCGCGGTCGGGTCGTGGTCGCGAAGTGACCCTAGCGCCTCGGCGCCAGCATCGACTCGACCCACTCCTCCTTGAGCCGGTAGCACGCTTCGTCGGGCGGCGTCGCGCTCATGACGGGATGAGGCATCTGGAAGAACGACCCGTCTCCCCGCAGGGCGCGCTTCCCTCCGACCTCGATGAAGCAGTAGCCAGAGCCATCGTAGGACGCCACGGGCCCCTCGCCGCGGACCGCGGCGGCGATGTTCGCCGCGACGACTTCCCCCTGCGCCGCCGCCATCACCCCGGCCTTGGGAAGCGCCAGCGGCACGTCGGGGGCCCAGCGACCCGGAAGCGGCACGCTCGTGACGTCGCCGATCGCGTAGACGTGCGGCGCGGCGCTCGGTGACTTGACGGCGAGCGTCGACGGATCGACCTGGATCCACCCCTCCGGCGGGGCCAGCCACGAATCGACCGCGACGCGCGGGACCCGGTGAGGCGGAACGGCGATCAGGAGGTCGAAGAGCGCCTCCGACCCGTCTTCGAACCGCACGGCCTTTCGCGACGGATCCACTAGAGCCACCTTCTTCAGCGGATGGAAGCCGATCCCCCGTTCCCCCAGTAACACCTCGACCGCCTTCCCCATTTCGGCGCCCGCCGTGGCCATCGGCGATTTCTCCACGGTCCAGACGTCGAGCGTGCACTTCTCGCGCAGGCCGCGGCGCGTCATCAGATCGTGGATGAGGAGCATTCCCTCGTAGGGCCCCGGGGGGCAGGGAAAGGGGACGCGGGGAATCAGAAGGACGATCCGGCCGCCGCCGAACGTCTCCAGCGCGGTGCGCAACTGGAGCGCGTCGAGGAGTCCATAGAAGGAATGGGCCGCTTCCGGTAGCCCCGGGACCGCGCCGATCTCCTGCTCGCTCCCGAGCGCGATGACGAGATGATCGCCACGGAAGGTGCCCGCCGTCGTCTGCGCCTCCCGGGTCGCCGCGTCGATGCGCACGACGTCGGCCTGGATCAGTTCCACCCCCGCCGGGAGCAGCGTCGCGCGCTGGCGCGTGATCTCCTCCGACGTCTTCTCTCCGATCATCACCCAGGTCTTCGTGGCGCCGACGAAGAAGAGCGGCGCACGATCGACGACGACGATTCGGTGTTCCGGCGGCAACGCGGCGCGGAGCGCGCGGGCGCAGGTGAGGCCGCCGAATCCTCCGCCGAGAATGAGCGTGGTGGTCATGGTTCTCTCCCGTCCCGATCGCAGGCGACTCCGCCCCGGAAGATGCGCCACCCGGGGGCCGTCTGTCCAGGCGACGATGGGATGACGGCGGCGGCCGGCCGTCACTTCGAACTTTGGAACTCCTGCTATCCGAGTGGGATATGCGATACTCGGCCTCGGCGAAACGGGCACCTCAGCCCCGTCCCCGCGGCAAGATGGACGGCCCAAAAAAATCGCTTTACTTCGCGCGCACTCCCGCCGATACTTCGTGCAAGTAGAAGTTGCCTGTCGGTCGTGCGTAACGTTTAGACGTGAGCAATCGCCGCAGGGGATATCTCCTGCGGCTTTTATTGTATCCGGACAAATTTTCGTCCGGAGGCCCGGCCATCCAGGCCGGGTTGGCTGCCTGGAAGGGCGGCGAGTTGGGG
>JBBTHR010000098.1:15490-43949 GCA_038060295.1 Candidatus Eiseniibacteriota bacterium | reverse complement strand
ACGCTCCCGCGTCGGGCCGCGCCGCCAGCATGCGGGCGACGGCGACGGCGGCTTCTTCCTCCCCCGGCCGAAGACTCGCGAAGACGACGAGCCGGCGCGCATCCGGACCGGGCGAATCCACGTCGGCCCCGACGATTCGATCGGCCTTCAGGTCGCCGATCACGCGGCATCGCTCCGCCGCGACACCCAGCGTCCGGAATCGCTCCGCGTGCCGCTCGCTCTGCGCGAGGACATGGAGCGGACCGAAGAGTGCGTCGCCGCCGAGACCGAGCGAGCGGAGCCGGGCCGCGGTTCGCGCGGAGACCGTGGCGCTCACGGCCACAGCCGGCACGCCCGCGGCATGCGCCTCCAGGAGAAGGTTGGGCCAGAGCTCGGTCTCGATCAGGTCGAGCCTCATCGGCGCGGCGGCGCCCAGCACGCGCCGGACGGCCTGCGGAAAATCGAGCGGCGCGACGGCGGCCACGGCGTTCGATCCCCCCTCGCCCCGGATACGCGCCAGCCCTGCCGCGGTGCGCGTGGTGATGAAGAGGGGCGCACGGTATCCCGCCGCCAGGAGCGCCTCGGCCCAGCGGAGCGCGGCCGCCGCCTCCCCCATCGAGGCGGCGTGGATCCACGGTCCGCCCGCGGCGCGACCGATGTCGTCCGCTGGGCCGAAGCGTGCCCGCCACGCGGAGCCGCGTGGCGCGAGGAGGCGGGCAAGCGGCGTCGCGACGGCGCCGACGCCGCCGGTCAGGAAGCGGTAGAGGGTGAGCGCCGCGCTCATGGCCGCGCTCATCGCCGGGCGCGCGTGGGGCCGTCGCTTCGCGCGGCGAACGCGAGGAGGGCGGCGGCGGCCCGGTCGGCGGCGCCCGATCCGCCGAGTATCTCGGGGAGCCGCGCGAAGGCCGTGCGCTGCCGGGCCCGCGCGTCTTCGTTCTGGAGGAGCGGCGCCGCCGCGGCGGCGATCGCAGCGCCCGTGGCCCCCTCCTGCACGCACTCCGGAACGACGTCGTCGTCGAGCACGATGTTCACGAGGCCGATCCGCCGGAGCTTCACGAGCCGGCGAGCGATCGCGTAGTTGAGCGCGCCGGTCCGGTAGACGAGTACGAGCGGGACGCCGAGCGCGGCCGTCTCGAGCGTGGCGGTTCCCGAGGCGACCAGCGCCAGGTCCGCGGCGCGAAGGAGCGGTTCGGATGCGCCGCGATGGACCTGCGGCGCGAGCGAGCGCCAGAGCGCCGCGACCTCGTGCTTCGCTCGCGTCGCTTCCACGGCACCCGCGTCGCTCACGGCGACCCGGAGCGCGCCGCCCGATGCCGCGACGAGGCGTGCCGCGGCGTCGAGCATCGGTCCGAGGTGCCGCGACACTTCGCCGCGGCGACTTCCCGGAAGGAGCGCCAGGAGCCGTTCGCCCGGCGTCACTCCGAAGGCCTCGCGCGCCTCCGCGCTCGCCGCCGCGTCGGGCCGCAGCCCTCCGGCCGGATGGCCGACCCACTCGGCCGGCGCCGATTCCCGTCGGAGCAGCGCTTCTTCGAACCGGAAGAGGAGAAGCGTGAGATCGACGTCCTCGCGCAGGCGCTTCACCCGTCCGTAGCCCCACGCCCAAACTTGAGGGCAGACGTAGTAGACGACGCGCCGCCCCATGCGGCGCGCGTCGCGCGCGAGACCGAGATGGAGTCCGGGGGCGTCGATCGGTAGGAAGATGGCGTCGGGACTTCGCCGCAGCAGATCTCGGATTCCCTGGCGCGCGCGGCGGATCGCGCCGAGGTGAGTCACGATCTCGGCGAACCCCATCACGGCGACCGACTCCATGGGCGCCACGGCCCGAAGTCCCGCCTCGCGCAGGGCCGGCCCGCCGATCCCGGCTGCCTCGACCTCCACGCCCCTCGCCCGCAAGGCGCCGAGAAGCGCCGCGCCGAGCCGGTCCCCCGAAGGGTCGCCGGCGGAGAGAATCAGCGGTGGGAGCTTCAGACCGGGAGGCTCGCCGGGTCGGGTTGCGCGCGAGAAACCATGCGCCCGATCGCCTCGGCGGCCCGGAGCGCCTCGAGGGCGGTGGCGCACTCCTCCCAGGAACGAGCGGGATCGTCCCGCAGTGCCAGGAAGTGTCCCAGTTCGCTCTCGAGCGGATCGGTCCCGTCCACGGCGACGGAGAGCGGCCGAATGCGCCGCATCCAGTCGTCGGGCGCGGCGCCCGACGCCGGCGGAGCGAGCGTGTAGGCCTCCACGGTTCGGTTCATGCAATCGATGGAAAGGTAGGAGGCGCGGTCGAAGAATCGGATCTTCCGCACCTTCTCTCGGGAGATCCGGCTCGCCGTGATGTTCGCCACGCAGCCCGACGCGAAGACGAGCCGTGCGTTCGCGATGTCGACCTTGTCGGTCAGGACCGGAACGCCGACCGCGTGCATCTCCACGATGCGCGACCGGGTGGCGAGGAGCGCGAGGTCGAGGTCGTGGATCATGAGATCGAGCACCACGTCGACGTCGATTCCGCGCGGCACCGGCGGGGCGAGGCGATGGGCCTCGATGAAGCGCGGATTCGCCAGGTGCGGCAGCGCCGCCCGGACGGCGGGATTGAAGCGTTCGATCTGGCCGACCAGGAGCGCGCGTTCCGCCGCCCGGGCCGCGGCCAGCATCGCTTCCGCTTCCTCGGGCGTGACGGCCATCGGCTTCTCGACCAGGACGTGCCGGCCGGCCCGGAGGGCGGCGAGCGCCAGTTCCGCGTGCGCCGGGGTGGGCGCGGCGATGGAGAGGACGTCGCAGCGGTCGAGGAGCGCGTCGTAGGAGTCGACGAACTGCAGCCCCGGGATCGCGGCGCCGGCCCGCTCCCGCGCGGCGGGATCGGGATCGAACGCCACGACCGAGGAGATTCCGGAGATACGGGACCAGACGCGCGCGTGGTGGGTACCGAGGTGGCCCACCCCCGCGACACCGGCCCGCGCGCCGGTCACCGCACGATGCCCCGCTCCGAACTCCGGACGAATTCCACGAACTCGTGAACCTCCGCATAGGGCTTCAGCTCGGCCACGATCCGATCGAGCGCCTGCGATACGTTGAGTTGCGAGCGATACAGAATGCGGTAGGCCCGCTTCATCTCCAGGCGGACCTCGGCCGGGATTCCGCGCCGCTCCATCCCGACGCTGTTGAGGCCGCACGCCCGGAGCGGATTGCCCGCCGCCTTCACGAACGGAGGCACGTCCTGCGGCACGCGCGATCCGCCGCCGATGAAGGAGTGCGCCCCGATTGCGACGAATTGATGAATCGGGGTCAGCCCCCCGATGATGGCATAGTCGTCCACGCGGACGTGTCCCGCCAGGGTCACCGCGTTCGCGAGGATCACGTTGTTCCCCAGACGGCAGTTGTGGGCCACGTGCGTGTAGGCCATCAGGAGAACGCGGTCGCCCACGATCGTCGCCTCCCCTTCCTCGGTGGCGGCATGGATGGTGGTGTACTCGCGAATGGTCGTGTCGGAACCCACGACGACCTTGGTCGGGACACCGCGGAACTTGAGATCTTGCGGGATGTTTCCGATGACGGCGCCATGATGGATCTGGCAGCGCGGTCCGATCGTGGTCCACCCTTCGAGGATGGCGTGAAGACCGACGCTCGTCCCCTCCCCGAGGGTCACGTGCGGGCCGACGTAGGAGAACGGGCCGATCTCGACGCCCGGACCAAGCTCCGCCCCCCGCTCCACGATGGCGGTCGGGTGGACGCGTGGCCGGACATCCCGCGAGTCGGGGAGCGGCAACACCGCGCCGATCGGCCGCGCCCACGTCCCCGTGTGGCGGTCGACCTCAGGGATTGCGGTCAACGATGCTGGATAGGAGCTCTGCTTCCGCGACGAGGTCTCCATCGACGTAGGCTTTTCCCTCCATCTTACAGATACGCTGCTTGAGGCGAATCAGGGTCAGCTCGAAGCGGAGTTGGTCTCCGGGTCGCACCGGCTTTCTGAACTTCGCGTTGTCGATGCCCATGAAGTAGACGAGCTTGTCCTTGGGACGGTCCACCCGATTCATGAGGAGCACGCCGCCGCACTGCGCCATTGCCTCCACGATGAGCACCGCCGGCATGATAGGGTGTCCCGGAAAGTGGCCGACGAAGAACGGCTCGTTGATCGTGACGTTCTTGATCCCCACCACTCGCGCCTCGTCGAGGCTCAGGATCCGGTCGATCAGAAGAAGTGGATAGCGGTGAGGCATGATCCGCATGATGGCCGTGATGTCGAGCGACACCGCCCCGCTTCCGTTCGCGCCGACCGGGGCCATCCCGGCTGCGGCCTCGCTGGCCGCCAGGCGCTGCACGAAGCGGACGTTGCTCGCGTGCCCCGACTTGATCGAGAGGAAGTGGCCGCGCGCGGGACGGCCCAGGAGCGAGAGGTCGCCGAGGAAGTCGAGGATCTTGTGCCGGACCATCTCGTCCTCGAAGCGCAGCCCGCCCTCGTTCATCACCCCGTCCGGCTTCACCACCACGGCGTTCTTGAGCGATCCTCCGCGGATCATTCCCCGGGCCCGGAGCGCCTCCACGTCTCGCTCCAGCACGAACGTGCGCGCCGGGGCGATTTCCTTCACGAATACCTCGGGCGTGATGTCGTAGGTCGCGTGCTGGGTGCCGTGATACGCGTTCGGGTACTCGATGGTGAAGGTGACCCGGAGCCCGTCGTGCGGAAAGGCCGCGAGCACCACTCCGTTCTCCTCGTGCCGCACCGGCTCGAGGACGTGGAAGTAGCGCCGCGAGGCTTGCTGCTCGACGATCCCCGCCTGCTGGAAGAGCGCGACGTACGCACTGGCGCTCCCGTCGGGAGGCTCCGGCGGCTCGGCGGCGTTCAGGGCGATGACCAGGTTGTCGATCTCGAGGCCGGCCGCGGCGGCCAGGACGTGCTCGACCGTGTGGACCTCGGCCTCGCCACACTTCAGCACCGTGCGGCGCAGCTGGTCGTTGTCGGCGCGCGCGGAGGCCGGCGCCACCGGGATCTCGGGGTTCCCCGGAAGGTCGAGGCGCACGAAGCGCACACCCGTGCCCGGAGGCGCGGGACGGAACTCGATGTGGCACGGAATGCCGGTATGGAGCCCGACGCCGTCGTAGGAGACGACGCGGCCTAGCGTCCGCTGGTGGGGTTGGCTCAACAGGGATTGCCTCCGCCGTCCCCGCCTTCCAACTCTTCCACGCGGCGCTTGAGCGTCCGGACCGTCTGAATCAGGTCGGGAAGATTTCGAAGGCAGGCCTCGATCCGCTTCGCCTGGACCACCGGGAGGGCCGGATATCCGAAGACCCGCTGCCCCGGCTTGATCGACTTCGAGACGCCGGACTTGGCTCCGATCTGGGCGCCGCTGCCGATCTCGATGTGTCCGACGATGCCGGCCTGGCCGGCGATTACGACATGGTCCCCCAGCTCCGTGCTCCCGGAGATGCCGACCTGGGCGACGATGATGCAGTGGGGGCCGACCTTGACGTTGTGGCCGATCTGGACGAGGTTATCGATCTTGCTCCCCTCGCCGATCCGGGTCGTCCCCGTCGTGGCGCGGTCGATGGTGACGTTGGCGCCGATCTCCACGTCGTTCTCGACCACCACCGTGCCGACCTGCGGCAGCTTCCGGTAGATCTCCCCGTCGCGGACGAATCCGAAGCCGTCGCTGCCGATCACCGTTCCCGAGTGAACGATCACACGATCGCCCAGGGCGCACCCCTCGCGGAGCGTGACGTTGGGGTAGAGCCGAGTCTCCGACCCGACCGACGCGTCGGCACCGATGTAGCAGCCGGCGTCGATGCGTGCTCCCGCTCCGACGCGGGCGCCCGATTCCAGGACGACATGGGGGCCGATCGAGGCGCTCGGGTCGATCTCGACGCCGGGGGCGACGACGGCCGTCTCGTGAACACCCGGCACGGGCCGAGGGGCGTCGCCCTGAAAGAAGCAGACCGCCTTCAGGTAGGCGAGATAGGGGTTCGAATTGCGGACGAGGATCTTGTCGGTCACGCGGTGGTTCTCGGCGACAATGATGGCCGAGGCGCGCGTCTCGCCGAGATAGCTCTCGTAGCGGGGATTCGCGAGGAAGGTCAGTTCCCCTTCGCGCGCCTCCCGGATGCCGGCAACGCCCGTGATCTCGATGGAACCGTCGCCGATGACTTCGCCATCGATGGCCTTGGCCACGGTCTCCAGGGTGACGCGCATCCGTTGCTCCCTTCGCGTCTCACGGGGCGCGAATCGCGACGGCGGTTCGACTACGGGCCGCCGGTCGTGTTTCCGCTTCCCGCCGGCGGAATCTTTCCCGAGTCTTCGTCCCGAAGCCGCGACAGGACCCGGTCCGTCAGGTCGAGCGTCTTGTCGCCGTAGACGATGTTCCCGTCCGCGGCGTCGAGGATGAGCTGGTATCCCTCGCTGTTCCCGATATCGGCCACGATCTTGTGGACTCGGTCGATGATCGGCCGGAGATACTCCTCGTTCAGCTTGGAGATCGCCCCACCGGGACCCCAGTTTTTCTGAATGAACGCTTCGTAATCGCTGACCTTCTGCTGCAGCGCCTGCGTCTCCTGGTCTCGCTTCGCCTCGCTCAGCATTGGGCTCTGCTGGTCCAGCCGCCGCTGCTGCTTGTCGATCTCGCCCTTCTGGTCCTGGGCGGTCCGCGACAGTTCCTGCACTTCCCGGTTGAACGCTTGCTGCGCTTCCCGGGTCTTCTCGTATTCCGCGAAAATCCGGTCGGAATCGATGAAGGAGAGCTTCACCTGCGCCGACGCACTCCCGGTCGCTCCGAAAAGCAGGGCGACGAAGAGCGCGCTCCAGACTACCCCACGCCAAGATCGGTGTCGAGCCATCTTCTAACCCCTTGCCTCAGAATGTGTTGCCAAGTTGGAAGTGGGTCTCCCAGGAGCCCCCCCCCTCACGGTCGAACCCATACCCCACGTCGAACCCTACCCGCCCCAGAGCGGGTATCTCCATGCGCACCCCGAACCCCGCGCCTTTCCGTAGGTCGCCCAGATCGAGGTCACGGGTGGAATTCCAGGTATTCCCGGCATCGAAGAAGAGGAGCCCGCGCAGCGGATCGGCAATCGGGAATTGAAGTTCCGTGGTCAGGATTAGCATCGTCCGGCCGCCCGGATAGCGCTCCACGACGGCGCCCGTCAGCTCGGACTTCGTGATGTTCGGCCGGGGGACGACGTAGTAGTCCGGGTAACCGCGCAGGTAGTCCGATGTCGTGCCGCCGAGCCGGAACCGCTCGTAGTCCGGAACCGACCCCCCGGCCAGGAAGCCCGCCTTCCCCCGGAGCATCAGTGTGAAGGGCTTCCGGAGCTTGGTGTAGTTCCGAAGTTCGAAACTCTCCTTCAGGAACTCCTCCACGCCGCCCAGGGGCCCTCCCGCCAGAGTGTTGACCCAGGTCAGCTTCGATCCCCGGCCCGGATTGAAGGGATTGTCGGTGCTGTTCCGGGTGACCGTGAAGTTGATGCTGCTGACCCGGCGCGGCCACTTGGTGTCGCGGAGCCTTTCCAGATTGAGCGGCTCGCCGGCCCGCGGCGCGTCGAAGTTGTCCAGCGTGACATCCCGCAGGTCGTACCCGATGACGCCGCGGCTGTAGTCGGGCCACGGAAGCGGCCGCCCCAGTCGGAACCCTCCTCCCACGTCCTTCCGGTCGTAGAAGTCGAGTTTCCGTTGCGTATTGAAGAGATCGATTCCCACGGTGAGCGGCGTGTCCCGAAGCCACGGTTCCGTGAAGGAGAGCTGGAGGTCGCGTCGCCGACCGCCCCGCTCCAGGCGGATCGAGATGCTCTGGCCGTTCCCGAAGAGATTGTTGTGCCCGAGTTCGAGGAACCCGGTCAGGCCGGTCTGGCTGGAGTAGCCGGCGCCCGCGCTCGCGGTCCCGGTCTGCTTCTCTTGGACCTTCAGCGTCAGGTTGATGTCGGCGCTGTCTCCCGTCGGTTCGTAGTCCACCTGCACGTCCTGGAAGTAGCCGAGCCCGAAGATGTCGCGCTGCGTCCGCATGAGCGTGGAGCGCCGGAACGTGTCCCCCGGATGCACCTTCGCCTCGCGCCGGATGACGTTCTCCTTGGTCCGCGTGTTTCCGACGATCCGGAGATCGGAGACGCGGGAGCGCTGCCCTTCCTGGACCGTGAACGCGATGTCCACGATCGTGTCCCGGTCGCTGAAGCGCGGATCGATCGAGAGAAAGAGGTAGCCGGTCTCCTGGTAGAGCTCGTAGGCCGCCTGCAGGGTCTTCTGAACCTTCGATTCGTCGTAGGGGAGCCCCGGGCGGCAGGTGGTCACGAACTCCAGGGCCACCGAGGGGACGGCTGTGTTCCCCAACCACGACATCGCCCCGAAGCGGTAACGGGGACCCTCCCGGACGTAGGTATGGAGGACGACCCCCTTGCCGTCGGCCGTTTCCGCGGGACGGATGGAGTCGACTTCCGCGTCGCGATAGCCGCGGCTCCGCATGTGGAGGCGGAGGGCCGTCATGTCCTCCTCGATCTTCGACGGCTTGTAGGTTCCCGACTTCAGAAAACCGGGCGTCTGGCTCTTCATGGCGCCGGCGAGCTCGCTCGGCGGAATCGTCGTGGCCCCGTGGATCTCGATCCCCCGCACCTTCTGCTTCGCCCCCTCGACGATCTCGAACCGGACCCCCACGACTCCGGGGGCGGTGGCGTCCGTCTTGGCCGTCACGCGCGCGCGGGCATAGCCGTCGTCGGCGTAGGCGTCGGCGATCTTCCGGGCGTCCAGCTCGAGCACGCTGGCGTCGAGGAGCTGTCCGTCGGCAACCGTGATCTTCAGCTTCAAGGCCGCTTCGTCCAGTTTCCGGTTCCCGGCGAAGACCACGCCCTGGATTCGCGGGCGTTCCCGGACACGGATCGTCAGCGCGATGCCTCCCGCCACGCTCTCGTCCGCGACGTCGACGTCGGTGAAGAGTCCCGTGGCGTAGAGACGCCTCACGCCGTCGGACAGGGCACTCGGCTCGTAGCGGTCGCCCACCTTCAGGCCGAACGTCCGGACGATCACGAGCGAGTCGACGTTCGCGAACCCGCCCGCGCGGATCGAGGAGATGGCGCCGCCGGCCGGAGCGGAAGGCTCCGGAGCGGAGCCGCCGGGAAGGACGATGGCGGAATCACCCGGCGCCGCGGCGGAAACGGCCTCCTGCGCGCGGGCTGGCTCGATCGAGCCACCGAAGAGCAAAAAAAGAAGCGCGGCCACGCGGGCCCCGGCGCCTAGCGCCGAGACCCGATGGACCGCGACGTCGGAACGATCGTTCGTCGAGGGAACCGTCAAGAGGTGAACGCGAGCTCGTCGCCCTGCCGGCGGATGAGCACGTCGCTGCCTTCCTTCAGCTGCCCGCGCAGAACATGCTCCGAGAGGGGGTCCTCGATGAGTTTCTGGATGGCGCGCTTGAGCGGCCGCGCGCCGAGCGAGGCGTCGAAGCCCTTCTCGACCAGGAACTCGATGACCGGATCGTCGAACGTGAGCTTCACGCCGGTGAGGCTCAGCCGGTCCACGACCTGGTTCAGGAGAATTCGCGTGATGGAGACCATTTCGACTCGCGAGAGCGAATGGAAGACGATCGACTCGTCCACCCGGTTCAGGAACTCCGGATTGAACGCGCGCTTCAGCTCGTCGAGAATCGTCTGGCGCATCGTGTCGTACGACGACGCCTCGGTGCGCTCGGAGAAGCCGAGGCTGCGCGACCCCTTGATCAGCCTCGCGCCGATGTTCGACGTCATGATCAGCACGGTGTTCTTGAAGTCCACCTTCCGCCGCAGGCTGTCGGTCAGCTGCCCGTCGTCCAGAACTTGGAGCAGGATGTTGAAGACGTCCGGGTGCGCCTTCTCGATCTCGTCGAGAAGGACCACCGAGTAGGGCTTCCGCCGGACCTTCTCGGTCAGCTGGCCCCCTTCCTCGTGCCCCACGTAGCCCGGGGGCGCGCCGATGAGGCGCGACACCGAGAACTTCTCCATGTACTCCGACATGTCGATCCGGATCAGCGCTTCGGGATCGTCGAAGAGGAACCGCGCCAGCACCCGCGCCAGTTCCGTCTTTCCGACGCCCGTCGGTCCGAGGAAGATGAACGAACCGATGGGACGGCGCGGATCGCGCAGCCCGGCCCGGTTCCGGCGGATGGCGCGCGAAACCGCCGCCACCGCCTCGTCCTGACCGACGACCAACTTCCTCAGCTCCTCTTCCATCCGGAGAAGTTTCGCGGACTCCTTCTCCTCGATGCGATTGATCGGGATGCCGGTCATGCGGGAGATCACCGACGAGATCAACTCCACGTCCACGGTGATCTGCGTGTCGTGCTTCACCTCGTTCCACGACTTCTTGTGCTCGCGCAGTTTCGCGCGGAGTTCCTTCTCCTTGTCGCGGAGGCGGGCCGCCTTCTCGAATTCCTGCTGCTGAATGGCGGCTTCCTTCTCCTTCGCGACCTCCTCCACGTTCTTCTCGAGGTCCCGGACCTCGGTGGGGATGGCCGACACGGAGAGCCGGGCGCAGGCGCCGGCCTCGTCGATCACGTCGATCGCCTTGTCCGGCAGGAAGCGGTCGTTGATGTAGCGGTCGGCCAGGCGGGCCGCCGCGACGATGGCGTCGTCGGTGTACTTGGCGCCGTGATGCGCCTCGTACTTGTCGCGGAGTCCCTTGATGATCTCGATGGTCTGGTCCACCGAGGGCGGGTCGACCATGATCGGCTGGAAGCGCCGTTCCAGGGCGCCGTCCTTTTCGATGTACTTCCGGAACTCGTCGAGCGTCGTGGCGCCGATGCACTGCAGTTCGCCGCGCGCCAGCGCCGGCTTCAGCATGTTCGAGGCGTCGATGGCGCCTTCCGCGCCGCCCGCGCCGACGATCGTGTGGAGCTCGTCGATGAAGATGATCGTGTCCTTCGACTCGCGGATCTCGTTCATGACGGCCTTCAGCCGCTCCTCGAACTGCCCGCGGTACTTCGTCCCCGCCACGACGGCGGCGAGATCGAGCGTCACAATCCGCTTATCCTTGAGTGTCTCCGGAACCCGGTTCTCGACGATCCGCGAGGCCAGCCCCTCGGCGATGGCGGTCTTGCCCACGCCCGGCTCCCCGATGAGGATCGGATTGTTCTTCTTCCGGCGCGACAGCACCTGGATCACGCGCTCGATCTCGGACTCGCGTCCGATGATGGGATCGAGCTTGTTCTCCCGCGCGAGCGCGGTCAGATCCCGGCCGAACTGATTCAGGGCCGGCGTCTCGATCTTTCCTTCCCGCTCAGGCTGCGACACGGATGGGGTCCCTCCCAGGAGCTTCAGCGTTTCCTCGCGCACCTTCTTCCGGTCCACGCCGAGTTCCAGCAGGACGCGCGCCGCGACGCCTTCTCCCTCCCGGATCAACCCGAGGAGGAGATGCTCGGTTCCGACGTAGTTGTGCCCCAGCTGGCGCGCCTCGTCCACCGAGAGCTCCAGCACCCGCTTCGCGCGGGGCGTGAACGGGATCTCCCCGATCGTGAGCGTGCCGCCCGTGGAGGCGACCATGCTCTCCACGGCCTGGCGGATGGCGTCGAGGTCGAGCCCCAGGTTGTTCAGCACCGTGGCCGCGATCCCCTCCCCCTCGCGAATCACGCCGAGAAGGAGGTGTTCCGTGCCGATGTAGTCGTGCTGCAGCCGGGCGGCTTCTTCCCGCGCGAGGTACATCACCTTGCGCACCCGCTCGGTGAACTTGTCGTGCATCGCGATCCCTCCTGGGCGCCCGCTAGTTCGAACGGGCGGCGTTGCTGATGTCTTCGCCGAGCAGCCGGCGAACGTACTCCGCGCGGAGGACGTTTCGCTCGCGCTGCTCCAATTCGCGTCCGGCCCAGAGCTGCATGTGGGCCGGCTGAGTCCGAATCAGCAGCTCGTTCAGCGTCTTCACGTCGGCCAATCCCTCGATCTGCAGAGAGAGCCCGAACCGAACGGCGGAAGCCAGGTTGATCACCTCCTGCGAGGAGATCACCCGGCTGTGGCGGAGCGTGCCGTACGCCCTCCAGACCTTGTCCTCGATCTGGACGCGCGCGTCCTTCAAGAGCTCCTCGCGCGCCCGCTGCTCATAGTCGATGATCTGGCGCGTAACGCGATCGAGACTCTCGATCGTTTCGCGCTCGCTCTGTCCCAGGGTCGTCTGGTTCGAGATCTGGAAGAAATTCCCCATGATCTGCGACCCCTCGCCGTAGAAACCGCGAACGGCGAGGCCCACCTGCGTGATTCCCTGGAGCACCCGCCCGATCTGGCGCGTGAGCACCAGCGACGGCAGGTGAATCAGGACCGAAGCCCGCATCCCCGTCCCCGCGTTCGTGGGGCACGCCGTGAGATAGCCGAGCTCGTCGCTGAAAGCATAGTCGAGGTCCTGCCCCAATTCATCATCGATGGCGTTCACCGCTTCCCAGGCCGAGCGAAGCTGGAATCCGGAGGCCAGAGCTTGGAGCCGGAGATGGTCCTCCTCGTTCACCATCACCGACACCGTCTCGTCCGGGAGGAGGAGAAGCCCCCGCAGGCGCCCGTTGTCGGCGAGGTCATTGGAAATCAAGTGCCTCTCTACCAGGAACTGGCGGTCGATCGGCGAGAGGTCGCGCATCGGGAGCGCCGACGACATGGCCAGGACCGGCGTCTTCCGCACGGCCGAGAGAACGCTGGAGTAGACCATCGCGAGCTGTTCCTCGCGCGCGCGGTGCGTGAACGGCACTTCCTTCAGATTCCGTGCCAGGCGGACCCGGGTGCTGAGCACGACGTCGGAGGCGGGCCCCGTCCCGTCGAGCCAGCGGCCGAGATGTCGTGCCTGATCGGTCAGTTTCACGACGCGCCTCCCGGAGCGGGACCGGCGTTATGCGTTTCCATGGCCCGGATGCGGTCGCGAATCGCGGCGGCGTTTTCGAATTCCTCGCGCTCGATGGCGTGCTGCAGATCCTCGTGGAGCTGCTGCACCTCGCGGCGAAGCGCCACCCGCTCCGAATCCCGCGCGGGCGCCTTGCCGACGTGCTTCGTGCTGCCGTGGATGCGCCGGAGAAGCGGCCTCAGCTGCGACCGAAAGGCGGTGTAGCATTCCGAGCAGCCGAGACGGCCCGACTCCTTGAACTCGGAGTAGACGAGACTGCAGCGCGGACACTGGACGCGACCAACCTTCGTCTCCTCTCCCTGCCCCGACTGATCCACCATGCCCGCGAGGAGGTCGCCGACCGAAAACTTCGACTTGAGGAGCGGCACGTGATAGCCGCGCTCCTCGGCGCACTTCTCACAGACGTGGTGATCGGACTTCTTGTTGTTCACGATCTCCGTGAAGTGGACCACCGCAGGTCGCTTTCCGCAGAGCTGGCATTGCATGTGGCGTTCAGGGCCTCCCTCGCCCCCGGCGTTCGGTCACGGCTGCTCTTCTCACCGCCCCACTGCCCCGCAACTCCTTAGATGCGGGGACCCTACAGTTTCATCGGCCTGAGATGGCCATCCTCAAGTGCTACCACACGGCCTGCCGCTCGCGCGACATCCTGGTTATGTGTCGCAATGACAATAGCTTGAGACTCCTCGCGGCGATACCGGTCCAATATTTTCAGGAGCGTCTCGGTGGCCGGGCGGTCGAGGTTGCCGGTCGGCTCGTCCGCGAGGAGCACGGCCGGCCTGTGGTGGAGCGCCCGCGCCACCGCCACGCGCTGCTGTTCCCCTCCCGAGAGCTCCGACGGCTTGTGCTCCAGCCGCGCGCCGAGTCCGAGTCCCTGTAGCAACGCCGTGGCCCGCGCCTCGACCGCCGAGGCGGGGTCGCCCGTGATCCAGCCCGGCATCATGGCGTTCTCCAGCGCGGTGAATTCGGGCAGCAGCTGGTGGAACTGAAAGATGAAGCCGACCGTGCGCGCCCGAAGGCGCGACCGGGCGTCCTCGCCGAGTCCCGTCAGTTCCTCCCCGCGCACGCGGATGCGCCCCTGCGAGGGAGTGTCGAGCCCGCCGAGCAAGTGCAGAAGGGTCGACTTCCCCGAGCCCGACGCCCCCACGATCGCGACCATCTCGCCCGGAGCGACGGAGAGCGAGACGTCCCGCAATACTTCGACCGGGACGGCGCTCTCGCGATAGGTCATCCAGAGCCCCTCCGCCTCGATGGCCGCCGGGATCGCCGTGGCCGCCGCCGGAGCGACGCGAGTCTCACTCATAGCGGATCGCCTGCACCGGTGGCAACCGCGCGGCCTGCCACGCCGGATAGAGGCTCGCGGCGAAGCAAATGGCGACCGCGGCCAGTCCGACGAGCGCGAAGTCGAGCGGCTCGATCTTCACCGGAAGCGTGTCGAGGAAGTAGATCTCGCCCGGAAGCTGCAGGAGCTTCCAGCGCCCCAGAGCGTAGGAGACCACCGCGCCCGCGGCCAGGCCGAGCGTCGTCCCCACCGCCCCGATCATCGTCCCCTGCAGGAGGAAGATTTTCAAGATTCCGCCCGGCGTCACGCCCATGGTGCGGAGTACCCCGATGTCGCGCCGTTTATCCATGACGAGCATCACCAGGCTCGAGACGATGTTCACCGCGGCGACCAGCACGATCAGGACGAGGATGGTGAACATCACCGCCTTCTCGATCTTCATCCAGGCGAAGAGATTTCGGTTCAGGTCGATCCAGTTCGTGATCCGGTAGGCCGGGCCGAGCTCCTGTCCCAGCTCGTCCGACCGCTCCCGCGCGCGGAAGAGATCGGCGATCCGGAGCTGATAGCCGGTCACCTCGCTCTGGAGTCCGAAGAACTCCTGCGCGGTCCCGATCAGGACGATCCCGAAGGAGGAATCGTACTCGTAGAGTCCCGACTCGAAGATGGCGCTGACGCGGAGGCGCCGGCTGTGCGGCACGCCGCCCAGGATTCCGCCCGGCTCCTCCCGCGGCACGCTGACCAGGATGATGTCGCCGCGCCGTACGCGGAGCCGGAGCGCCAGCTCCTGGCCGAGCGCGATCCCCGGCAACTCTCCCCCGTCGAACGCTCCCTCCGACGGAGCGAGGTGCGCCAGGATGTCGGTGACGCGCATCTCGCGCGCCGGCTCGACGCCTTTCAGCACCATGCCGTCCACGCTCGACTTGGAGGCGACCATCACCTTCCCGTAGACAAACGGCGCGACCTCGGCGTCCGGGAGCGCCTTTCGGATCGCCTCCGGGATCGCTTCCCCGCTGGGGAGAGGCGCGTCGTCGGAACCGAGCACCGCGATGTGGGCGTTCGTTCCGGCGATGCGGCGCTGGACCTGATCCTCGAAGCCGTTCATGACGGAGAGGACGATCGTGAGCGCGGCGACGCCGAGAAATACGCCGCCCGACGCCAGGAGGCTCACCAGCGTGATGAAGCTGAGCCGGCGCTTGCTTCGCAGGTAGCGGAAGGCGATCGTGCGGACGTAGCCCATCGATCGTTCGGGGCGGCCGCGGACTCGCGGCCGCGGACGCTCAGGCGCCCGCGTCTTCCTCGGGACGCATGTGGGGGAAGAGAATCACGTCACGAATGGAGCGCTGGTCGGTGAGGAGCATGACGACGCGGTCCACTCCGATCCCGACGCCTCCGGTCGGCGGCATGCCCATCTCCAGCGCGCGGAGGTAGTCGGCGTCGAGCATCTGAGCCTCGTCGTCGCCCTTCTTCCGCTGCTCCATCTGCTCCTCGAAGGCACGCCGCTGCGCGTCGGGGTCGTTCTGCTCGGAGAAGGCGTTGGCGATCTCCATCCCTGCCACGATGGCCTCGAACCGCTCGACCACATCGGGATTCCCCCGCTTCACCTTCGCGAGCGGCGAGATATCGCGCGGATGATCGATCAGGAAGGTCGGAGCGACGAGGCCGGGCTGGACCTTCTCCGAGACGATCTCGTCCAGGAGCCGCCCGTAGCCGAGCGCCGGATCGACGGCGAGCCCGGCGTTCCGGGCCGCCGATCGCAAGTCTTCGAGTGTCGCCGGCAGCGACGGAAGGCCGAGACCCTGGGCCGCCGCTTCCAGGAACGGAAGGCGGCGCCACGGCGGCGTGAAATCGACGCTCTTCTCGCCGTACGGAAGGACCAGCGTGCCGTGAACCGCGCGCACGACGTGGACGATGAGGTCCTGCGTCACCTCCATCATCCGATCGTAGTCGGCGAAGGCCTGGTAGAACTCCAGCATCGTGAACTCGGGATTGTGGCTCCGGTCGATCCCCTCGTTCCGGAAGTCCTTCGAGATCTCGTAGACGCGCTCCAGCCCTCCGACGATCAACCGTTTGAGATAGAGCTCGTCGGCGATGCGGAGGTAGAGCGGCATGTCGAGTGCATGGTGGTGCGTGATGAACGGCCGCGCCGTCGCGCCGCCGTAGAGCGCCTGGAGCACGGGGGTCTCGACTTCCAGGAACTCGCGTTCGTCGAGAAAGGCGCGCATGGCGCGCACGATGGCGGTGCGCGCGCGGAAGACGGCGCGCACATCGTCATTCACGGCGAGGTCGGTGTAGCGCTGGCGGTAGCGGATCTCCACGTCGGTGAGCCCGTGCCACTTCTCCGGTAGCGGCCGGAGCGCCTTCGCGAGAAACGTCGCGCGCTCCACCTTCACGGTCACCTCGCCGGTCCGCGTCTTGAAGACGGGCCCTTCCACCCCGATCCAGTCGCCGTGATCCCACTCGAGCGCCGCGGCGTACCCCTCCGCGCCAAGCGTGTCCTCACGGAGATAAATCTGGAGAAGTCCGTCGCGGTCCTTGAGGTGGGCGAACGACGCCTTGCCGTGGCCCCGCTTCGTCATCAGCCGTCCGGCGAAGCGGACCGGCGTGGCCGAGGCTTCCAGCCCCTCGGCGTCGGCCAGAATGCGCGACGAGCGGTGCGTGACGTCGAATCCATAGGGGAACGGTTCGACACCGGCCGCGCGGAGTGCGTCGAGCTTGGTGCGGCGAATCTCGTGAACGGACATGCAGCCCCGTGACGGAACTCCCTGCGGGGTCCCGCGTTTCGGCGTCATGCCGGCGCGGTCGTAGGGTCGGGGGATTCTAGGGAGGGCTGACCGGGCGGTCAAGCCTCGCGGATGCCTCCGGGACTCTTGGAGGCGCGCGCGCCGCGATGAGAATACGTCGTGGGGGTCGGCACGGAGTCGTTGTCGCCGTTCTCCTCCCCACCGATCGTCTCCTCCACCGGCGGTTCGGGCCCGAGGACCTGCGCCCGGCGATTGCCGCACGACGGACAGTAGCCCCACTCGGAATCGACGCGGCGACTGCACGAAGTGCAGGCATTCGCGCTCGGCGTGCCGCATTGCGGACAGTAGAGATGATCCGACGCCACCGTGCGGTGGCAGGTCGCGCAGACGTGGCCCATTTCCTCTTCGTAGAAGACGACGCGCTGCATTTCTTCGAGCGACGTCTCCCCGGCGAGCACCTTGGCGAGGCCGTCCTGGCCGATCGACACCATGCCGTCCTCCATCCCTGCGCGGCGGATGAGTGATTCGGTCGCGTGCCCGGCCACGAGGCGGCGGACGTTCTCGGTCATTTCCAGGATCTCGAAGACGCCCGTCCGGCCCCAGTAGCCGGTTTCGCTGCAATGCTCGCAGCCCTCCGGCTTGTAGAGGACGAGATCGCGAGCGTCGCGATGCGTAAGCCCCAGGAGGCGGACCTCGTCGCCGGTCGGCACGTAGGCGTCCTTACACTTCGGGCAGAGAAGCCGGATCAAGCGCATGGAGATCGCGGCCACGAGACTCGAGGCGACCATGAACGGCTGGAGCCCCAGGTCGACGAGGCGCGTCACGGCGGCCGGCGCGTCGGTCGTGTGAACCGTCGAGAGGACGAGATGCCCGGTGATCGAAGCGCGGAACGCGATCTGGGCGGTCTCCGTGTCGCGGATCTCGCCGATCATCATGACGTCCGGATCCTGGCGCAGCATGGCGCGGAGGATCGAGCCGAAGGTCTTCTTGCTCTTCTCGTCCACCTGGACCTGATTCACGCCGGCGACCTGGTACTCGATCGGGTCTTCCACCGTGATGATGTTCTTGGTCACCGAGTGGATGTGCTGGAGGAGCGAGTAGAGAAGCGTCGTCTTTCCGCTCCCGGTCGGTCCCGTCACCATGACGATGCCCTGCGGCCGCCGGCCGAAGGCCTTGATCCGTTCCAGATTCGTCGACGAGAGGCCGAGCGAGTCGAGGCGGAGAGCCGAACGCTCCTGGTCCACGATGCGCATCACGATCTTTTCGCCGTGCGCTGTCGGCAGCGTCGAGACTCGGAGGTCGATGCGGCGCCCCTCCATCTCCACGCGGAAACGGCCATCTTGTGGAAGGCGCTTCTCGGCGATGTCGAGCGTCGCAAGGATCTTCACACGGGACGTCAGCGCCCCCTGCGTCCACTTCGGTAGCCGCTCCAGGTCTTGCAGAAGGCCGTCGACGCGGATGCGAACGCCGACTCCCTTCTCGTGCGGCTCGATGTGGATGTCGCTGGCGCGCATCTCGACGGCCCGCGTAATGATCCAGTTGGCCAGGCGAACGATCGGCGGCCCGGCCGAGAGCTTCACCAACTCCTCGAGGGAGGAATCGGGCGGGCTGTCGACGATCTCCCGCACCTCGCTCACCGGGTCGTCCTTGATGATGTTCTCGAGGATTTCCACGACGGAGGCGTCGATGTGGTAGTACTTCGAGATCGCCTCGACGATCGCCGACGGAGGCGCCAGCGCGGGTTTCACGAAGTAGCCGCTCTGGAAACGGATGTCGTCGATGGCGCTCTGGTTCAGCGGATCGGCCATCGCGACGCGGATCGTGCTCCGGCCCTCGAGCTCGATCGGGATGGCGGTGTACTTCTTGGCGAGGTCCTCGCGGATCAGGGCGATCACGCTCTCCTCGATCGCCACGGCCGTGAAGTCGATGACGGGAAGTCCGAGCTGCTGGTGGAGGACGTTGCAGACGTCGGCCTCGGAGATCATTCCGCTTCGCGCCAGGATCTGCCCCAGCGGCTCCTTCGTCTGCCGCTGGCGCCGGAGCGCCTCCTTGAGCTGGTGCTCGTTCAGGAGCCCCGCTTCGAGGAGGTACTCACCCAGCTTTTTCCGTCCGCTCGTCTCTTCCATCGTCACGCGAAGACTCCGCCCTAACTCGTTGCCGTGGCGACGCCTGTACGGCGGCGTCGCGCGAACCGATCGGACGTGAAGGCGCGTGATGCGCCTATCCGTCCACCGGTCTATCGGCAGGCCACGGGCGAACTTGACGTGAGGCTGGGGCGGGCTAGGCGTGCTCCACGGGGCGCGCCGCGCCCCGTTCGAAGGCGAGCTTGTCCATCTCCGCGCCGAAGCGGACCGAGTACTCCCCGCTGAAGCAAGCGTAGCAGTGGTCCTCCGGGCGCTCCACGCAGGCCTTGAGACCTTCCATGGAGAGATAGCCCAGGGAGTCGACGTTCAGGTATTTCCGGATTTGCTCGACCGTGTGGGAGGAGGCGATCAGCTCGCGCCGGTTCGGCGTATCGATGCCGTAGTAGCAAGACCAGCCGATCGGCGGGCTGGAGACGCGGAAGTGGATCTCCACCGCGCCCGCGTCGCGGAGCATGGCGACGAGGCTCCGGCTCGTGGTCCCCCGAACGATCGAGTCGTCCACCACGATGACGCGCTTCCCGTCCAGGATGCGGCGAACGGGGTTGAATTTGAGATTCACCCCGAAGTCGCGGGAGATCTGCTCGGGCGCGATGAAGGTGCGCCCGACATAGTGATTTCGGATGAGGCCCAGCTCGAACGGAATGGCGGATTGCTCGGAAAATCCCAGGGCCGCCGAGTTGCTGGAGTCGGGGACCGCGATCACGATGTCGGCCTCGGCCGGGTATTCCTCGGCCAGACGGCGCCCCAGTTTCCGGCGGACCGAATCGACGCTGAGTCCGAAGACAACGCTGTCGGGTCGGGAGAAGTAGATCAGTTCGAAGACGCAGGCGCGCATCGGCTCCGGCGCCAGGATCTTGATGGAGCGGACCCCGTCCTTGTCGAGGATGACCATCTCCCCCGGTTCGATCTCCCGAACGAACGTCGCGCCGACGATGTCGAGCGCGCACGTTTCGCTCGCGAGCACGTGCGACTCGCCGCGGCGGCCGAGGCAGAGCGGCCGGAAGCCGCGCGGATCGCGGACGCCGATCAGCTTGTCGCCGGCCAGGAGGACGAGGGAGTAGGCGCCCTGGCAGCGTGCCAGCGCTTCCGCGACCATTCGCTCGATCTCCGTCGCCTTCGAGCGGGCAATGAGATGGAGGATCACCTCGGTGTCGCTGGTCGTCTGGAAGATGGAGCCCTGCTCCTCCATCTCGCGTCGGAGCTCCAGCGCGTTCACCAGATTTCCGTTGTGACCGATCGCCAGCTTCCCTTCCCGAAAATTCACGACGAGCGGCTGCGCGTTTTGGATGTGGCTGCCGCCGGTGGTGGAGTACCGGTTGTGACCGATGGCGATGTGTCCGTGGAGACGATCGAGCGAGCCCGCGGCAAAGACGTCGGAGACCAGTCCGATTCCACGATGGAGGCGGTATTCCCCCCCGTCGGTCGCGACGATGCCGGCGCTCTCCTGCCCGCGATGCTGAAGCGAGTAGAGTCCGGCGTAGGCGAGACGCGCCGCGTTCGGCGCACCCCAGATACCGAACACCCCGCACTCCTCGCGCAGGTGGTCCCCGTGCGCCCCGTCTCGAACTCGACCCGTCTCCGTCACCGCCACGTTGCCGATCTCCTTCCTCAGGCGGCCACCGGCTGAAGGGCCGGCTCCGCCAGGAATCGTTCCACGTCCTTCCACGCCACGTCGCCAAAGAGCTTCAGCGATGCCTCGGCGTGCGGATTCACCAGAAGCCCGTGCGCCGGGCCCCGAAGCGGTCCGAGACGCTCGTAGAAAACCTCTCTCGCTGAATCGCCCGCGGGACCGCGCGTCCAGAGCCACCAGGCGCGTGCGCGGCGAACCGCCGCGAGTCCCGGAAGCGGATGCTCGCGAAGGAGCCGCGCGCGCAATCCCTCGTCGCGCGTATCGTCGCGACTGCGCGCCAGAATGCCCCACGCCCCCTCGGGCGGACTCCATTTGTCGCCGCGCTCCCCGGAAGTGAGGAAGCGGAAGCGCTCCTTGTTTGGATTCACGAAGAAGTTGCTCGTTTCAATCGCTTCGTGAAGATTCTCCTCGAACGACGCGGGATCTGCCCCAGGCTCGGGCTCGAAAAGGAAGAGCTCCTCGCGGACAACCCGCTCCAGCGTGTGCCCTTCGGGGAGCATCCGCTGCCCCGCTTCGAGCGCGGTGAGGGCGGTGAGATCGGTGATCTTGAGACGCGTCAGAAGGACGGCGCTCATACCGCCACCCCCTGCGGCGCCGTCACGCCGAGCCGCTTCGCGAGCGAGGTGAAGAGGAAGCGCCCCGGCCCGGGGCCTTCGAGCGCGTCGATGTTGCCGATCGCCGCGCGGCGCCGTTCGCCCCAGGGCCCGGGCCAATCTTGCGGCATCATCCGGAGCCACGCGGCCCGCTCGGGGTGGGGCATGAAGGCGAGGACGTTTCCCGCGACGTTCGTGATCCCCGCCGCCTGGAGCATCGCGCCGTTCGGATCGTCGGGATAGCGCGCCGCCGGGCGGCCCGCGGCGTCGACGTAGCGGAAGACGACGAGCCCTTCCGATTCGATCCGCGCGCGGACTTCCGGGTCCGCGGTGGTGAAGCGGCCCTCGCCGTGGGCCAGCGGGAGCGGCACGGTCTCCTCCAGCGAAAGCGTCGAGGAGAACGTGGCGCGGCCGGGGCCCTCGTGGGCCCGCACGTGGATCCAGCGACACTGATACCCCGGGCGGCGCGGCGCCCGATTCGGCGCAAGGGCCAATTCCACGCGCCCCGGGTGGATCCCCGGGACGATCCCCGTCTCCACCAGGACCTGCGCGCCGTTACAGATGCCGACCACCGGCTTCCCCGATTCCGACTCGCGCGCGATCCGCTCCACCGCGGGGAGCTTTGCCGCCACCGCGCCGGCGCGGATCCTATCTTGGAACGCGAAGCCGCCCGGAAGGACGTAGGCATCGAACTCGGAGAGGACCGAGGAAGGCTCGTTGAAGCGGACGATGCGAGCCTCGATGCCGACCGCCTCGAGGGCACGCGCCGTCTCGTACTCGCAATTGACGCCGGGGATCTGGAGAACCGCCGCGCGGGCCATGCTCACTCCACGTAGGGTCGGATGCCGTCGGAATGGAGGCGCGAGGCCTCCGCGAGATCGATATCGATGAGGGTCGCCCCGCCGTCGAGAACACGGAAGCGCGGCTCCTCGAGCACGCGGCCTGTGATGGTGGCGTCGACTTCACACTGGCCGAAGAGGTCCATCAGGCGCGGCAGGAATTCCTTCCGTACCTCCAGCAGGAATCCCGGCGCCTCGGAGTAGAGCCTCACCTCGGAGGGGGTGTCGCCCAGCGCGGAGATCGGGAGTTGGAGTCCCAGCCCCTGCGACGCGAAGCCGCCGAGCGCCATCTCGAACGCGGTGATGGCGAGCCCTCCCTCGGCGATGTCGTGGCAGGCGAGGACGAATCCCTGGCGCACCGCGTCGAGCACGGCGTAGGTGCGGCGCCGCTCCCGCTCGAAATCGAGCGTGGGGAGCTGGCCGCCGGTTTCGCCGGTGAGGGCGTGGCGCAACTGCGACGCTCCGAGTCGCGCCTCGCGCGCCCCCGTGAGGACGACGACGTTTCCGGCGCGCTTCAGGCCGCTCGTGATCGCCACGCTGTAGTCGTCGAGCACGCCGAGCGCCGCGACGATCGGCGACGGCTCGATGGCGCGGCCTTTGGACGACTCGTTGTAGAAGGAGACATTCCCGGAGACGATGGCGATCGGCGGTCCCGCCGCGCCCTTCGGTCCCAGCGCGCGCGCCGCGTCGCCCAGTCCCTGAACGCTCCGCTCGAAATCGTCGAAGACCTCCGGGTCTTCCGGATTTCCGAAATTGAGGCAGTCGGTCAGCGCGATCGGACGCGCTCCCACCGACACGAGATTCCGGAGCGACTCGGCCACGACGTGCGCCGTTCCCCAGTAGGGATCTGCGGCGACGTACCAGGGATTCCCATCGACCGTGATGGCGCAGCCGAGCTTGCTCCCCGGGATCGGCGCCAGGACGCCGGCGTCGGCCTCCCCGGCGCGAAGGACGGCGCGCCCCTGCACCTCGGTGTCGTAGTAGCGGACGATCGGCTCCCGCGAGGCAAGGTTCGGCGACGCGATCAATTTCCGGAAGAGCGCGTCGTGATCGCGGACGGCCGGGAGCGGCGCGGCCGGCGGCGCGGCGGGCCGCCGGCGGCGCGGGCGGTCATGCTCGATTCCGGCGGTGACGACCTCGACCGGAGCGTCGCAGACCGCCTGCCCGGCGCGAAGGATCCGGTAGCGGCCGTCCGTGCGGACGCGGCCGACGACGGCGGCGCGCGCGCGATGGTAGACGAGCGGAAGCGCGTACTCCTCGTTATAGATCTGGAGGAGCCGCGGCGCCAGCCGCTCGGGAACGACGAAGGCGAAGCGCTCCTGCGTCTCGGAACAGGCCAGGACCTCCGAGGGGAACTCCCCTTCCGGCGTCGGCACGAGGTCGAGGTCGACGTCCATGCCGAAGCCGCCGGCCGCGGCGAGCTCCGAGGAGACACAGGCGATGCCGCCGGCACCGAGGTCCTTGAAGCCGAACGGATCGCCCTGCGCGTGGAGCCAGGCGAGCGCGGCGCGATTCGCTTCGAAGAGGACCCGCTTCAGGAACGGATCGGGGACCTGCACGTGGCCGCGCTGTCCCTCCGCCTCCTCGTCGAGGATGGCGGAGGCGAACGACGCGCCGCCGAAGCCGGTCTCGTCGGTCGGCTTCCCGACCAGGACCATCACGTACGGCTCGTTCTTCGCCGCCTCGGGGACGCGGCTCCGGACCACCTGGTCCGCGCGCACGATGCCGAGCGCGACGACGTTCACCAGACAGTTCTCGTCGTAGCGGCCGCTGAAGAAGACATCGCCCCCCAGGTTCGGAACGCCGAGCGGATCGCCGTACTGCCAGATGCCGTCCACCACGCCGCGGATGATCTCCCGCACCGTCGCCGCGCGCGGACCCTCCGGGTCGCCGAAGCGGAGCGCGTCGAGAACGCCGATCACCTCGGCGCCCATGCAGTTGATGTCGCGCACGATGCCGCCGATGCCGGTGGCCGCTCCCTCGACCGGCACGACCTGCGAGGGATGGTTGTGGCTCTCGTGCCCGATGACCAGGGCGTACTCGACGCCCTTGTGCGTGCCGAACCGCACGACGCCGGCATCTTCCCCCGGGCCCAGGATGACCTCGGGGCTCTCGGTCGGGAGATAGGCTTTGAGGACGCGGCGGCTACTCTTGTAGGAGCAGTGCTCGCTCCACATCGTGTCGAAGAGAATCGCCTCGACGCGCGTCGGGTTTCGGCCGAGGAGTTCCAGCATCGTGGCGACTTCACCCGGCGCCAGGCGGAGGCCTTCCTGCGCGAGCAGTTTCTTCAACGCCGGAGGGTCGGCCTCGGCGAACGGAAGGACGGGCGCTTCAGCGGTGGGCGGCAAGCGTGGCTCCCAGAACGCGATCGAAAATGTGGCCGACGTGACGGATGAAATGATCGGGCTCGAAGCAGCGCTCCAGGGAAGGTCGATCGAGAACCGCGGCGACCTCGGGATCTCCGAGGAGGCGCGTCTTGAGATCGGGCTCCCCCTTCCAGGCGGCCATGGCGTGGCGCTGGACGATGGCGTAGGCCTGCTCCCGGGCCAGCCCCGCCGTGGTGAGGGCGAGGAGGACCCGCTGGGAGAAGACGAGCCCGCGCGTGCGATCCATGTTGGCGCGCATCCGGTCGGGATAGACCAGGAGCCCCGCCAGAATCTCGCGCATCTGCGACGTGATGAAATCGGCGACCAGGAACGAGTCGGGGAAGATCACCCGTTCGACGCTGGAATGGCTGATGTCGCGCTCGTGCCAGAGGGCGACGTTCTCGGTCGCGGTATGGGAGTTCGCACGCAGCAGGCGCGCCAGGCCGCAGATCCGCTCGCTGTTGACCGGGTTTCGCTTGTGCGGCATGGCGGAGGAGCCCTTCTGCCCCTCCCGGAACGGTTCCTCCGCCTCCAGGACTTCCGTCCGCTGGAGGTGGCGGATCTCCATCGCCATCTTCTCGACCGATGCGCCGAGAAGGGCGATCGCCGAGAGGAGCGCCGCGTGCCGGTCGCGCTGCACGACCTGCGTTGCCGCGGGTTCCGGGGCTAAGCCGAGGGATCGGAGTGTTTCCTCTTCGACGTCGGGGGTGAGATGGGCCAGCGTGCCGACCGCGCCGGAGAGTTTCCCGACGGCGATCTCCACCCGCGCTGCCCGGAGGCGCGCGATGGCGCGGCCGAGTTCCTCGTACCAGACGAGTACTTTGAGTCCGAACGTGATCGGTTCCGCGTGAATGCCGTGCGTCCGGCCGACCATCACGGTCTCTTTGTGCTTCAGCGCCAGGCCGCGGGCCGTTTCCCGGAGCGCCTCCGCCTCGTTCAGGAGGAGATCGGTGGCGCGGACCAGCTGGAGCGCCATCGCCGTATCCACGAGGTCGGACGAGGTCATCCCGAGGTGGAGGTAGCGCGCGTCCGACCCGACCGTTTCGCCGATCTGCGTCAGGAACGCGATCACGTCGTGGCGAAGCGTTTCCTCCAGTTCATCGATCCGGGCCACGTCCACGCGGGCGGCGGTGCGGATCCGCTCCGCCGTGCCCGCGGGCGCTTCGCCCCGCTTCTCGAGCGCCGCGGTGACAGCGATCTCCACGTCGAGCCAGGTCCGATAGCGCGCCGCATCGTCGAAGAGCGCGGCCATCGCGGGACGGCTGTAGCGCTGGATCATCGACTCACTCCCTGGGAGGGCGTCATTCCGGCGCCTCCTCGAGGAGGAGCCGGAAGGTGATCTGCTTCGTGTCGCGATCCACCGTCAGCGTGATCGTGTCGCCGACGTTGGCGCCGAAGATGGCGCGGTAGGCCTCCTGAACGTCGCGAATGGTCGTCCCGTTCACTTTGCGAATGATGTCGCCGACCTTCATGCCGGCCTTGTCGGCGGGGCTCCCCCGCTCCACGACCGAGACGTAGAGACCGTTTCGGTCCGCCGTGGAGAGCCGCTCCGCCACGTAGGGAGTGAGTTCCCAGGTGCGCACGCCTATCCAGACATTTCGCACCTTGCCGTACTTGATGATCTCGTCCACCACGCGCTTGGCCGCGTCGATCGGGATGGCGAAGCCGATGCCGATCGATCCACCGCCCCCCTTGGAGAAGATGAAGGTGTTCACGCCGATGACGTCTCCGTTCCCGTTCAGGAGCGGGCCGCCCGAGTTCCCGGGATTGATGGCGGCGTCGGTCTGGATCATGTCCTTGTAGATGCCGCCGTCGTCGGTCTGCGATTTGATGTCGCGATGCGTCGCGCTGATCACGCCCGCGGTCACGGTCGGCTGCACGTCGTTGAGAAGAAAGCCGAACGGATTACCGATGGCGATCGCCCACTCCCCGACCATCAGGTCGTTCGCCGTGCCGAGTTTGGCGACCGGAAGGTTCTTCCCCTCGATCTTCACGACCGCGAGGTCGTAGCGGGGATGCGCCCCGATGACCTTCCCCGCGAAGGATCGGCCGTCGGAGAGGATCGCCTTGATCTCGGAGGCGCCGCGGATCACGTGCTCGTTCGTGAGGACGTAGCCGTCCGAGGAGATGATGAAGCCCGAGCCCATACTCGGGATCTGCTCCCGGTAGCGGTACTGCGGGAGCATCTCGTGGAAGAAGGGCTGGAAGAACTCGTCGCCCAGGACGAGCGGCGCCGTCTGCACGACGCGCGTCTGCACGACGCTGAGCGTCACGACCGAAGGACCGACCCGCTCCGCCGCGCGGACGATGGCGGTGCGCCGCGAGCCGTCGAGCACCGCGGGGAGTTCGTTCGAATCGGGGCGGGCGGAAGCCGCAGCCGGAAGCGCGGAGAAGAGCGGCGCGCCGGGCTCCATGCCCTGCCTTGAGCCGCGGGTGGCAAGCAGGAGCGCGGCGATCAGGAGGAGGCCGAAGAGAATGCCCGCCACGAGCGTCCCGGCCGACCAAGGCGAGCGAGCGCGTACCGAGCGGGTGACTGGATTAACCGACGACATTCATCCTCCCCCGCGGAACCCAACCGATCCGCGGATAACGAACACGCATGAGGTAGAGGCCATGGGCCGGAGCCGGCGGCGCCGCCGCCCTCCGGTCGCGCGATTCCAGAATCGCACGAACCGAGCCGGCGCCATGCCCCGACTCCGCCTCGCGCACCACCGTCGCGACGATCTTACGAACCATAGTGTACAGGAATCGGTCGGCCTCGATGTCGAACCGAAGCCGCCCTCCACGCCCGCTCCACCGCGCGCGGGTGACGCGGCAGCGCGTGGAGTCGGCGTCGGGGGTCGCCTTGGAGAATGCGATGAAATCGTGCTCGCCCTTGAGCGGCTGGGAGGCGCGATGGAGCGCCTCGGCATCGCATTTCATGGCACGAAGCCAGGCCTGCGACCGGCGGATGGCCGCGGGCGGAGGAACGATGAGGTAACGGTAGGCGCGGCGCATCGCGTCGAAGCGGGCGTGGAACGCGGCCGGCGCTTCCGTCGCCTCGACGATGCGGACGTCGCGCGGCAGATGCGCGTTGAGGGCAGCCTGGAGGCGCGCGGCGTCGAGGCGCGTTTCCAGGGTGGCGCTGGCCACCTGCCCGGCCGCGTGGCAGCCGGCGTCGGTCCTGCCGGCGCCGGTCACGCGCGCCGGAGCGCCGGTAATCCGCTGGAGGGCCGCTTCGATCTCCCCCTGCACCGAGCGTGCGCGCGATTGGCGCTGCCAGCCGTGAAAGGCCGTGCCGTCGTACTCGACGGCGAGGCGGATGGTGGCGAGGCGGCGATCAGAAGCCACGGTAGAGTGCCCCCGCGATGGCCGCGCCGAGAAGGACCACGCCGGCGTCGGCCAGGCCCCAAGGCGCTCGGGCCAGCCCCGCGCGCCGCTTACCGGGCGTGTAGCCGCGGGCGTGGAGTGCGTCGGCCAGCGAGTCGCCGACGCGGAGCATCGTGCCGAGGAACGGAAGCAGCCAGGCCGCCGTGAAGCGCGCGCGTCCGGTGAAGCCGCCGCCGGCGCGAATGCCGCGGGCGCGTAGAGCGAGCGTCTGCGCCTCCGCCTCCCGGGCCGCCAGCGGCAGGAGCGCCGCGGAGAGACGCGCGCTCTCGATGGCGAGTCCCAGCGGCCGCGGTCGAGTCGGGATCGGTTGTTCGAGAAGCCACTGCGCGGCGCCGGGGAGAAACGTCTTAACCGCCCAGCGCGTCAAGTAGACCAGCGCCAGAAGGCGGAGGGCCAGCAGGGCTGCCGCCAGCGTGGCGAGAGGCTCGAAGCGAGCGAGGATCGCGTGCGCCAGGAAGAGAATCGCCGCCAGCCCGAGGAACGGGAGTTCGGTGCGAGGGCGCTTCCCTTCCGCCTTGAGGGCGAGGGCCGCGAAGGCGACGGCGGTGAGTGCGAGAAGGATCGGGGCGCGAGCGAAGGAGATTCCCGCTCCGGCCCCCAGAGCGAACGCCAGCAGCGCCGCCGGGTGGCGCGGACGCGCGAAACCGAGATGAGTTGTCGGATAGTTTTGTTCGGGCGAGCCGGGCACCGCGTTGAGCTTCCCTCCGTGCCGTCGGAGGCGGGCGT
>JBBTHR010000098.1:0-15480 GCA_038060295.1 Candidatus Eiseniibacteriota bacterium | reverse complement strand
CGGGCGTTTGGACTCCCGATGGAGCCCGTTGCCCACCTAAGATCAAGAGACTACCCGGGTTTGAGGGGTCTGTCAACCAACGGCGCGGCCGGCTTCAAATTTCCGAACGGTGCCTAGCCAGGAAATGTCGGCGGCGACCGAAGCACCGCCAGCGGCTCCGCCCGCCGCCCTACCGGACGGAACCACGCCGCTACGAGCAGGAGGACAACTACCACCAGCGACAGAGCCGTCGTCCAATCCCCCCACTGCGCGTACCTCGTGGGCGGCAGCGGCGCCGGCACCTCCCCTGCTACAATCTCCTCCTCGAACAACGGGGTCTTCATCCGCACCCGCCCATACGGATCTACGATCATCGAGATCCCGGTATTCGCGGCGCGCACTAAACTCATCCCCAGTTCCACCGACCGCAGCACCGCCAGATCCGCGTGCTGCACCGGCCCGGCCGACTTCCCGAACCACTCGTCGTTCGTGATGTTCACCAAATACTGCGCCCCGCCCAACCGGTACCGGCGTGCGTGATCCGGAAAGATCGACTCGAAGCAGATCATCACGCCGAACGACGGGCCCGCTCCCCCGAACACGACCTGCTCGGTCCCCGGCGTCCACTCCGCCTGCCCCAGGTCGAACCTCCCCAGGAACGGAAAGAGCCCCTGGAACGGAATCCGCTCTCCGAACGGCACGAGATGGATCTTCTCGTACTGCCCCGAGATCGAACCGGTGCGGAGCACCAGCCCCGCCGCGTTGTGCGTCGTGACGTCGCCAGACGAACTCAGCCGCGCGTCGGGATACCCGGCCAGGATCGGCGTTCCGATTTCCTTCGCGGTGTCCAACAGGCGCCGGAGCTTCAACGGCTCCAGCCGTGCGTAGAACGGCAGCGCGGTCTCGGGCCACACGACCAGATCGAGACCGTTCGTATCGGTGGCCGCCTCGTGCGTCAGGCGGTAAAGCGAATTGACCACGCTGTCCTGGTAAGCAGGATTCCACTTCTGATCGCTGGCGATGTTCGGCTGAATCAGGGCAACTCGTCCGATCGGCGCGGCCACCCCGGGCGACGCGGCCGCCGCCCGAACCGCGTCGCGCAGCCTCGACGCCCCCCAGAGCGGCGGCAGCGCCAGAATCGCCAGCCCGAGCGCCAGCCGAAGCCCGCCCTCCACGAACCGCCGCGCGAAGAACTTCACCAGCGCCGCGGCCACCAGCGAATTCACCGCCACGATCCAGAGCGAGAGTCCCTGCGTCCCGACGACCGATGCCCACTGGACCCAAACCGGCTGCCCCGCCAGCACCGACCCGAGATTCCCCCAGGGACAACCGAGTTCCCCGGTGGACTTCAGCCACTCGGACGCGCTCCACGCCACCGGCGCGACCAGAAACACGGAGATCCCCAACCGCCGCCGAACGACGCGCACGATCCACCCAAAAAGCGCGACGTAGAGCCCGAGATATAGCGCCAGGAACAGCAGCGCCGGCCAGATGAGCCAGGGCTGCGTCATGGCGTGCGTGGGGAGGCGGGTGATCCACTGGAAGACGAAGAACGCGGTCAGCATCCCGGTGAGCCAGGGCGCCCATCGAGAGACGCGCGCGGCGGGCCCATGCTCTCCCGGCCCGGGCGATCCATCGCGGATCACCAGCAGCAGCGGGACGAGCCCGACAAAGACGAGCGGCCAGGCGCCGACGGTCGGGAAGGAAAGACTAATCAATATCCCGGAGGCGGCCGCTAGGACGAGCCCGCGGACGGGACTAATCGAGGCGGACCTCCCGACGCGCTTCGGCCGACCGGTAGATCGCGTCGATGACCTTCATGAGGGCCACTCCCTCCTCGGGCGTGACGATCGGCTTCTCGCCTAACGTGACGCAGCGGATGAAGTGATCCAGCTCCGCCTCGTACGACGCCTTGTAGACGTTCTTCGTGTCGAGCGCGGGCGTGACGTTGAGGAGGTTGCCGTTCAGCTCCTTGTGGATCCGGAAGGGATTCAGGAGCGCGGCGCCGTGCGTGCCGAAGAGATTCAGATAGGGGAAGTTCTTCTCCAGCAAAAGCGCCCAGGAGACTTCCAGGGAGAGCGACGCTCCGTTCTCGAAGACCAGAAGCGCCGCCAGCGTGTCTTCCACTTCCTGGCGCGGATCGTTGGCGTACTTCGTGGCGGTGACCGAGACGACGGTCGGATTCCCGAGGAGCCAGAACGCGAGGTCGAGCATCTGGGTCCCGAGGTCCATCAGGACGCCGCCGCCGGCGCTCCGCTTGTTCTGGTACCAGGATGGCCCTCGGCGATCGCTCCGCCGCCGAAGCCATCCAGTCTTGGCGTAGAAGATCTGCCCGAATTCCTTCCGCTCCATGTAGCTCCGCAGCACCTGCACGTCGCTCCGGAAGCGGTTGTTCATGGCGTAGAAGAGGATCTTCCCCGACTTCTTGGCCGCGTCCGCCATCTGGATCGCCTCAGCGGCGTTCCGCGCCGGCGGCTTCTCGCAGAGTACGTGCTTGCCGTAGCCGAGCGCGGCGATCGTCATGGGGGCGTGCAGGTGATTCGGCGTCGCGATGATGACCGCGTCGATGTCGTCGGCGCGGAGGAGCGCTTCCCAGTCGTCCACGACTCGCCCCATGCCGAATTTCTGCGAAACGCCGCGCGCCTTCTCGGCATCGTCGTCGCAGATGGCCACGACCTCGACGTCCCGCCGCTTCTTCAGGCAGGGGAGGTGATTGATCTGGGAGACGAGCCCGACGCCGATCACGCCGAGACGGAGGGGACCTTTTTCCACGACACGATCTCCGGGGTAGTGGTTCGTTCCGACGGGGAGAATGCGGGGCGAGTATCGGCCGCGCCGCCCTCCTAAATCAAGGCCAATCCCCCGTCGCCGGCCTCACGGGCGCCAGCGGCGCCGCGGGCGTCCTCGGCTCGCCCGGGGCGTCGCAAACCGGCGGCGAGCCGCGAAGGCGGCGCAATTTCTTCCAGAGCCCCTGCCGCGTCAGCCCCAGCTCGCGCGCGGCCCGCGTGCGGTTCCCGCCATGGCGACGGAGGGCATGCTCGATCACGCCGGCCTCGAACGCGCGCGTTCGCTCCCGAAGCGCCTCCGGCTCGTCGCGCACCCATCCGGTCCCCCGCGCCACGGCGTCGCCCAGGGATGCCTCGGTGATGGCCGCGCCGGGGTCGGTCGTGTGCGCCGCCCGGGTCAAGACCGACTCCAGTTCGCGCACGTTTCCGGGCCACTCGTGCGCCACGAGCCGGCGGAGCGCCCCGCGGGAAATTCCCGCGACCGCCAGCGCATCCCGGTCGCGGAGCCGCCGCAGCACGTGCGCCGCCAGGAGCGGCACGTCGTCGCGCCGGTCGCGAAGGGGAGGGGCGGTGAGTTCGAGGATATGGAGGCGGTAGAAGAGATCTTCGCGGAACCGCCCCGTGCGCACCGCGGCGACCAGGTCGCGGTGTGTGGCCGCGACCACACGAACATCGACACGGCGCGCTTTGGCATCGCCGACGCGCCGGATCTCCCCCTCTTGAAGCACGCGGAGGAGCCGGCTCTGCACGCCGCTGCTCGCGTCGCCGATTTCGTCGAGGAAGAGGGTGCCGCCGCTCGCCTGCTCGAAGAGCCCGGCACGATCGGCGTGGGCCCCGGTGAAGGAGCCGCGCGCGTGGCCGAAGAGTTCGCTCTCGACGAGCGTGTCGGGGATGGAGGCGAAGTTGTGCGGGAGGAAGGGGCGCTCGGCGCGGGGGCTCAGGCGGTGAAGCGCCCGGGCCACGAGTTCCTTCCCCGTGCCGGTTTCTCCGTGAACCAGGACCGTCGCGTTGCTTCGTCCCAGGAGTTTCAGCCGCTCGCCGAGGGCGAGCAGCGCGGGACTCATTCCGACCAGGCCGAGCGACGTGGTGAAGGGGCCGAGCCCCTCCGGCGCCAGCGTGTCCAGGCCGAGCACGTCATCGTCGTCGCCGCGCGTCCAGCGCGCGAGCGCGGTCGTCTCCATCACCATGGTGTCCGCCCCCCTTCCCCTCACGACCGGGCCCCTGCCCGGTCCCCAAGCAACGCCGCGGCCTCAGCCGCCGACGATCCGGACCTCCCGCGGCCCCGCCGCGATCGATCCAATCCGATGCACACCGTGTCCGGCCGAAGCGATCGAGCGTTCCACCGCGTCGGCGTCCCCCCTCTTCACCACGAGAACCAATCCGATTCCCATGTTCCAGACTTCCAGCGATTCCTCCTCCGAGACACGCCCCGAGTCGCGGAGCGTCCGGAAGAGCGGCGGGATCGGCCACGAGCCGCGCGCCACCTCGGCGCGCACTCCCTCCGGAAGGACGCGCACCAGGTTTCCCGGGATGCCCCCGCCCGTGATGTGGGCCATGCCGCGAACGTCTCCTGCCACGCGCGCCGCCGCGACGGCGGCTCCGTAGTAGGGGTGCGGTCGCAGGAGCGCGTCTCCGACCGTTTCCGAGAGTCCCGGAAAGGGATCGCGCACGGTGAGGCCGAGCGTGTCGAAAAGGATCTTCCGCGCCAGCGAGTAGCCGTTCGTGTGAAGCCCGACACTCGGCAATCCGAGCACGATGTCGCCCGCGGCGATGTGACGGCCATCGATCACGGCGCTCTCCTCGGCGATCCCGACGATGGCGCCGGCCAAATCGTAGTCCGATGGCGCGTAGAGCCCCGGCATCTCGGCGGTCTCTCCGCCGATCAGCGCGCACCCCACCTCGCGGCAGCCGCGCGCGAGCCCGGAGACGAGCTGCTCCACCCGCTCCGTCGAGAGCGCCCCCATGGCGATGTAGTCGAGGAAGAAGAGCGGCGTGGCACCATGGACCAGGATGTCGTTCCCCGAGTGGCAGACGAGGTCGTAGCCGATGGTGTCGTGGCGGTCGCAGAGAATGGCGACCTTGATCTTGGTTCCCACGCCGTCGATGCTCGAGAGAAGGATCTTCCCCGGCGCCCCCGGCACGCGAAACGCTCCGGCGAAGGCGCCGACGTCGCCCACGACTCCCGGGCCGAACGTCGTGCGGCAATGTTCCCTGATGCGCGCGATGGCCTCTTCACCCTTCCGGATGTTGACGCCGGCGTCCTCGTAGCGGCTCATCGAACCTCCTCCACGATCGTGGCGGCTTCGGACGCCTCGGTTCCGAGCAGCCCTGTTTCGTGCAATTCGGCCAGCGCGCCGACCAGGTCGGCGTCGAACTGGGTGCCGACGTGGCGGCGGAGTTCCCCGATCGCCTTCGCCGAAGAAAGCCCGCGCCGGTACGGGCGATCCGACGTCATGGCGTCGAACGCGTCGCAGACGTTGATGATCCGGGCGCCGAGCGGGACGTCGGCCGCGCTCAGGCCCGGAGGGTACCCCTTCCCGTCGGGACGCCAGTGGTGCGTCCGCACCATCACGGCCGCGGCGCGGAGCGAGCGGATCTCCCCGACGATGCGCGCCCCCGCCTCCGGATGGCGCATCATCACGCGCCGCTCCTCGTCGTCGAGCGACGTCGGCTTCCGGATCACGTCGGGGCGCTGCGCGATCTTTCCGATGTCATGGACCAGCGCGGCGTAGTGGATCGTCTCCACCTCCGACTCCGGGAGCCCGAGATGGCGCGCCAGGCGAACGGAGTAGTCGGCCACGCGGACGGAGTGCTCGTGCGTGTTGGGATCGACCGCGTCGAGCGCGACGCTCAACGCGCGGACGAAGGAGACGAGGTCCTCGCGGAGATCGGCGTAAAGCCGAAGCGCGTGGCGCGCCAGGACCAGCGGGACGACGAGAAGGAGGACGCCGCCGATTCCGGCCACCACGCGCACCTGCGCGAAGAGGAGCCCGAATCCGATGGCCAGCGCCGCCTGCGGCACGCCGTCGCGGAACTGCTGCCTCCAGATCGTGAGCGCCGATTCGTGCGTCCGCGCGCCGAGCACCAGACTCACCCAGCCGGTGTTGAGCGCGAAATAGAGCGAGCCGCACAGGAGGATCGGCCAGAGGTCGTGCGGGAAACGCGGCGCGCCCAGCGACCCGCCGGCGGCGAGATAGGCCGCGCCGGCCAGGATCGTCGTGGAAGCGTAGAGCCCGGCGTTCAGCGCCGCCGCGCTCCCCCGCTGGCGAAGGAGGATCATCTGCGCGGGAATGGTGGTGACGAGATCGAGCGCGCCGGCCACCCACGGTCCGAACAAGAGAATCGCACCGATGTCGAGGATCGACGCCACGGTGACGGTGCCACCCCGCGGGAGCGGAATCGGAAGCGCCTCGGCGGCGAGCAACAGGACGAACCAGACGGCGACGCCCCAGATGTCCCACCGGACCAGCTTGATCTCCGGTCCGCCGAACAGCGCGAGAAGGAACGGGAGCGCCGCCAGGAAGGAGGGAACGAGGTACCACGCCGCGCGCGGCAGCCAGGCGCGGGAACGGGCGCGAGGCGTCGGGGTAGGCGTGGCAGTCGCCGCGTTCACGGGCGCCAAGTACGTTCTCCCATCCGAGGGTGATGCGACGGCCAGAGCCATGGTGCAGGGCAACCGGCATGCCACGTCGAACGCCGGTCATCCGTGGCCGGCGGGAACGACTTACGAAGAGATTCTATCGCGAGAGGCCGTCCCGAAGCGTCAAACATCCGACAACGTCAGCGGGAAGCGGGTCACCGAAGCAGCCGCGCCGTGTCGTCCAGGCTGAACTTCGTCATCCCCATGATCGCATCGGCGCGTCGGAGAATTTCTTCGCGCTCCACGCGCAGGAGTCCGGTCACGCCGAAGCCCTCCACCGTGAACGACGCGAGCACCACGCCGTAGACCACCGCGCGCCGGAGATTCAGATCCGTGAGGCGTCCCATGCGGGCCAGCGAGCCGAAGAAGCCGCCGGCGAAGGTGTCCCCCGCTCCGGTCGGATCGACGAGACTCTCGACCGGGAACGCCGGGCAGGCGAAGTAGGTGTCCGCATTCTGTAGGAACGCCCCATGCTCGCCCTGCTTGATCACCACGGTCTCCGGGCCCATCTCCAAGATCGCGCGCGCCGCCTGATGCGTGAGCGGCTCCCCCGTCAGCTCCCGCGCTTCCTCCTCGTTGATCAGGAGCATCCGCACCTGCCGGAGCGTCTTCAGGAGTTCCTCGCGTTTGTTCTGGATCCAGAAGTTCATGGTGTCGGCGAGGACGAGGCGAGGGCGCGTCAGCTGCTCCAATACTTGTAATTGCAGCACCGGATCGATGTTCGCCAGGAAGACGTTTCGGAGCGAGCGGAGCCGCTCCGGGAGATCGGGCTTGAACTGCTCGAAGACGTTCAGCTCCGTCCGGAGCGTCTTCCGCGAATTCATGTCCTGCGAGTAGACGCCCTCCCAGCGGAAGGTCTTCCCCTCCGCCCGCGCCACGCCCTCCAGGTCGATCTCGGGGTGGTGGAGCATCGTCTGGGCCGCGTGGGGAAAGTCGGTCCCGACGACGGCGACGAGCGACACGGGGAGAAAGTGCCGCGCGGCGAGCGCGAAGTAAGCGGCCGAGCCGCCCAGCACGTCTTCCACGCGCCCCGCCGAAGTTTCGATGGTGTCGAGTCCCAGGGACCCGACGACGACGATCGTCATGCCTACATCGCCTCCGGCGCGCTCACCCCGAGCAAGCCAAGCGCGCGGCGAATCACGGCGCCGGTCGCCTTGGTCAGAAGCAGCCGCGCCTCGGTCAGAGGCGCGTCCGGGGTCACGACGCGGTGATGGTGATAAAACGCATGAAACGTGGCGGCTAACTCCTTGAGATAGCCGGTGATCCGATGGGGCTCGTGCGTCCTGGCCGCGGCCGCGACCAGGGAGGGGAAGCCGGCCAGAGCGCGCATCACGGCCTCGCTCTCCGGCTCCGAGAGGAGGCTCAGGTCGGCCGTCTCGGGATTCGGCTCCGGGGCGCCCTGTCCCCGTGCGTAGTCGAGCACGTGGGCGATCCGGGCGTGGGCGTACTGGACGTAGTAGACCGGGTTTTCCTCGCTCCGCTTCGCGGCCAGCTCCATGTCGAAATCGACGGGGCTCTCGGAGCGGCGCATGAGGAAGAAGAAGCGGGCGGCATCGACGCCGACGTCGTCCACCAACTCCTCCATGGAGATGAAATCGCCCGAGCGCTTCGACATCTTCACCACCTCGCCGGCGCGCATGAGCTTCACCCACTGGACCAGGATCACCTCCAGGCGCGCCGGATCATGACCGAGGGCTGCCACGAGCCCTTTCAATCGGACCACGTGGCCGTGATGGTCGGGACCCAGAATGTCGATCAAGCGGCCGTAGCCGCGTTGGAACTTGTTCTCGTGGTAAGCCGCGTCGGCGAGTGAGTAGGTCGGAATGCCGTTCGAGCGAACGAGTACTCGGTCTTCCTGGTCGCCGAACGCCGTGGCGCGGAACCAACGCGCGCCGTCCCGCTCCTCGACGTGGCCGGCCCTCTCGAGGCGGTCGAGGGCCTGGTCGAGGGCGCCTGTCCGATGGAGTTCACCCTCCGAGAACCACCGGTCCATACGAACCCCGAACCGCTCGAGCGCGACTCGCTGCGACTCGACCATCCGCTCGATGGCCCACGCGCCGAACCGGAGCCGCTGCTCCCGCTCCTCGAGCGCGAGCCACGCCTTTCCCTGCTCGGGGTCGAGCGAGGCGGCTACGTCGTTCACGTACGCGCCGGCGTACCCTTCCTCGGGGATCGGCGGGGCTGCGAGCCCGCGCGCTTCCGCGAAGCGTGTCCGCACGGAGGCGCCGAAGAGCTCGGCCTGATTGCCCCAGTCGTTCACGTAGAACTCGCCGTCGGCCGCGTACCCCGCGGCCCGCAGCAACCGGACGAGCGCGTCTCCGACCGAAGCGGCCCGCGCGCTCACGACGTTCAAGGGCCCGGTGGGATTGGCGCTCACGTACTCGACGAGCACGCGTTCCCCGCGCCCGGCGTTCGTGGCGCCAAACGTATCGGGGGAGGCGATGATCTCGCGGAGCATGCCGCGGAGCCAGGCGCCGGAGAGATGGAAGTTGAGGAAGCCGGGGCCGGCGATCTCGATCCGGTCGAGGATCTCCGGATCGACCTCGAAGGCCGACATGAGAGCGGTCGCGACCTCGCGAGGGGGGCGTTTGGCCGACTTGGACAGCACCAGCGCCGTGGCCGTCGCCCAATCGCCCCGCCCCTGCTCGCGCGGAACCTCGATCTCGACCCGCGCCCCCGGGGGGAGCGCGAATCCAGCGCGGCCGATCGCGTCGTTCACGCGGTCGGCGAGGTAGGCCTCAATCGGTAACGACTTCGCGTCGGGCATCGCCCCAGAGTTTGTCGAGGAGATAGTACTCGCGGGCCTTGGCGTGGAAGACGTGGACGACGACGTCGACGTAGTCGAGAAGGATCCAGCGGCGCGCCTCGTACCCTTCCGAGTGCCACGGCTTGGCGCCGTGCGCGGCCATTCCCTCTTCCACGGCGTCCGCGATGGCGCGGACCTGGACTTCGGAATGGCCCGTGGCGAGAACGAAGTAGTCGCAGACGCCGGCGAGCTCCCTCAGGTCGAGGATCGCGACATCTTCGGCGCGCTTGCCGAGCGTGAGCCTGGCCGCGGCCTGCGCGAGTTCATGGGCCGGAGGCGGCGCCTTCTTGTGGGCGCTCACCGGCGGCGGGTCACGGCGTAATGAACCGCATCTTGGAGTGCCGACCGGGCCGTCTTGTCGGAGATGTGCCGGAGTTCCGTCTCGGCGTCGCGGGCCAGCGCGGCCGAACGTTCCTCGCTCAAGGCTACGCCGCCGTTCTCGGTGACGAACCGCACGACGTCGGGCCAGTGTCCGTTTCGGAACTCGCGGTTTCGGATCAGCTCGATCATTTCGCCTCGGTCCTTCTCGTTGGCGTTCCGGAGCGCCGTCAGGAGCGGCAGGGTGATCTTGCCCCCCTCCAGGTCGCTTCCGCCGGCCTTCCCCATCACGTTCTGGGAGCCGAGGTAGTCGAAGATATCGTCCGTGATCTGGAAGGCGAGCCCCACCGAACGGCCGAACCGGCCCATCGCCTCGGCCGCATCCGCGGAAGCGCCCGAGGAAAGGGCGCCGTAGTGGCAGCCGGCCGCCATGAGGCAGGCCGTCTTCTCGTCGATGACACGCATGTATTCGGCCTCGGTCAGGTCGAGCCGGTTCTTCTGCTCGATCTGACGCAATTCCCCCTGGCTCATGAGATGAGTGGCTTCGGCCAGGAGATCCATCGCGTCGTACATCTTGTTTCGTACGAGGATGGAGAAGGCCTTGGAGTAGAGGTAGTCGCCCATCAGGATTGCCACGTCGTTGTTCCAGACGTGGTTCACGGTCGGGAGCCCGCGGCGGACCAGGCTCTTGTCGACGCTGTCGTCGTGGATGAGCGTCGCGGTGTGGATCAGCTCCACGACCACCGCCCCGAGGATCGCCTGCTCGCTGACGGAGCCGAAGCCCCGGGCGGCCAGCAGAAGCAGCGTCGGACGGAATCGCTTTCCGAAGGCGCGGTGGAGATGGGCGCCCACGGCGCCGACCAGGTGAACGTCGCACAGAAACGCTTCGTCCCACCGATCCATGAACTGATCGAAGGGGGCGGCGATCGGCTGCCGAATCGTTTCGAGCGTCGGCTCTTCGACGGCCGCTGACGGCCGCGTACGGAATTCGCTCAAGGGGCTCCTATTGCTTGAGTTGGCGAGGGATTACAGCGGCCAAAGTTTAGGCGGCGGGGCCCTTCGTGTCAATCGCGTAACCCTCCCGGAGCCGCTTCAGTAGGTAGGGCCTGTCGTTACGCTCGGGGTGCTCGATGACCTCCTCCAGCAACTTCTCCAAGATCGCCCCCACCACCGGCCCCGCCGGCAGGTGCATTTCGCGCATCACGTCCTTCCCGTCGATCGCCAGATCGCGGAGCGTGAACGCCTGGGCCGAGGCGAGGATCGCGTCGATCCGATCGGAGAGTTCTCCCAGGTAGTGCGGGAACCCGGTCTTCGTCCCATTTCCGACGTTGTCGGCGATTCGCAGATCGAAGAGGTCGGCGACGTGCTCCGGCCCCACGGCGCGGAGGAATCGCCGCACCGCGGCATCGGACCACTCGTGCCGGTAGTCGAACATGTGCTGCCGCACCAGATGGACGACCCGCGCGGTCATCTCCCCCGAGAAGCGAAGCCGCGTCATCGCCTTCTCGGTCAGACGCGCCGACTCGAACTGATGGTTGTAGAAGGTCGCGTCGCCGTCGGGGCGCTCCGCGCGCGTGGCCGGCTTCCCCACGTCGTGGAAGAGCGCCGCCAGGCGCACCTCCGGCTTCTCCCGGGGTGCCGCGTCGCATGCGTAGAGCGTGTGGTAGTAGACGTCGTAGGCGTGGTAGCGGTTCTGGGGGACCGCGACCGTGTCGGCCAGCTCCGGCAAGATCAGCGAGAGGAGCCCCGACTTGCGGAGGACCTCGAAACCCCGCGACGGCTCCCGCGCGCGGAGCATCTTCACCAGCTCGTCGCGAATCCGCTCCGCGGCGACCCGGGCCACCTGCTCCCTCGCCTCCCCCAGCGCCTCGAACGTCTCGGGGACGATCTCGACTTCCAGCGTCGCGGCGAAGCGGGCCGCGCGCATCGGGCGAAGCCCGTCCTCGCGAAAGCGCTCTCGGGCGTCGCCCACCGCGCGAAGGATTCCCGCCGCCAGATCGGCGCGTCCACCGAACGGGTCCTCCTCGCGCTCCGCGATCGGATCCCAGGCCATGGCGTTGAAGGTGAAATCGCGCCGCTCCAGATCGGCGCGCAGATCGTCGGTGAAGAGCACCTGGTCGGGACGCCGCGCGTCGCTGTACCCCGACTCCACGCGGAACGTCGTGACCTCCACCGGCCCGCCCTTGGTCAGAACGGTGACGGTGCCGTGCTTGAGGCCGGTCGGAACGGTGCGTGGAAAGAGCGACTGCACCGCTTCGGGGCGCGCGCTTGTCCCGACGTCGTAGTCGGAGACCTCCACGCCGCGGGCGACGTCGCGCACGCAGCCTCCCACCAGCACCGCGCGATGCCCCGCTCCCTGAATGGCGCGGAGAAGGGCGATGACGTGCGCCGGAACCAGCGCGGAGTCGAGCGGGCGGATCTCCTGCATGGGAGGATCGTACCAGACCGGCCGGAGGGCGCGTGATACGCTCGCGGCATGCCTTCGATGCCTGGCGCGCGACGCCTCGCCCTCGGACTCTTTCTTGCCGCCTCGCTGGCGGCCGCTGCCCTGGCGACGCCGGCGCGCGCGGAGCGGATCTTCCTCCCGCTCAACCGCGAGGGCCCCTGGCTCGGGTCCGACAAGACGCTCCATTTCGCCGGATCGCTGGCCATCGCGGCGTCGCTCCGGATCGAAGGGCGCGACGAGGGGAGCGCCGTGGGAGTGACGCTGGGGCTGGGCCTGGCGAAGGAGGTCTACGACGCCGCGTTCAAGCCGGCCCGCCACGGGCGCGGCGCGAGCCGGAAGGACCTGGTGGTCGATCTGCTCGGCGCGGCCGCCGGGATTCTCTTCGTCCGCGCCATCGACCGCTGACGCCGCTCGCCGCGGCTAGGCCGCCTTCTTCACCGGGAAGCGGACCGTGAAGCGAGCGCCGGAGCGGGGCGCGTTCTCCACGCCGATCGTCCCGCCGTGGTTCTTCACGATGCGATAGCAGGTCGAGAGCCCGAAGCCGTGCCCCTCCGGCTTCGTCGTGAACGAGGGCTCGAAGAGTTTCGACATCGCGCTGGCGGGGATCCCCGGGCCGTTGTCCTCCACCGTCAATTCCACCGCGTCCACGCCGACGAACCGCGTCCGGACGAGAATGCGCGGGTCGGCGCCCTTCTGCTGGTGGAGCGCGTCGGCGGCGTTGCTGAAGAGGTTCAGCAACACCTGCTGGACCTGGGCGGGGTCGAGATTCGTCTCGGGCAGCGCGGCATCCAGGTCGAGATCGAAGGAGACCCGCTCGTACTTGTTCTGAGGGGTGATGAACTCGACCGTGCGCCGGATGACCTCGTTCAGCTGCGTCGGCTGGAGTCGCGTCTCCTTGTGGGAGAAGTCGACCAGGCCGCGCACCAGGATCCCCATCTGGCGGGCCTGCTCGAAGATGATGCGCGCGCCGTCCTGCGCCCGCTCGGGCGTCATGGTGGCCGCGTTCATGAGGAAGAGCTGCGCGCGGCCGGAGATCGCCGCCAGGTAGTTGTTGATCTCGTGCGCGATCTCGGCCGCCATCTCCCCCTTCGCCGCCAGCCGCTCGGAGGAGACCATCTGATTGTGGGCCTTCTCCAGATCGATGTAGCGCGCCCCCGCCTCCTTGATGAGGAGGAGCGGCACGAAGAAAAAGATCAAGCCGAAGAAGCCGATCGCCAGATAGGAGACGACGACCAGCGGCGAGAGGAAGAAGAGCGCCGCCGAGCCGAGCGTCGATTGCACGTTCAGGTACTCCTCCCGCCACGTGGTGAAGAGCTTCCGGCCCGACTGGAGCGCGACCGCTCCCGATACGAGCAGCGTATTCGCGACAAAATAGACGAGCGTCGCCACGACCCACGGCAGGATGAGCGTCGGGCCGTGCAGCCCGCGGAACGCATCCAGCCCTCCCTCGGAGGCGAGCGGGCTGCCGCCCAGAAGTGAGAAGGCGATGCCCGCCGCCGTGAGGGCGATGACGTTCTGGCCCGCGTTGAAGATCGCCTTGTACCAGACCCGCTTCGAGAAGAAGACATTCGCCAGCGCAAAGGCGATGGCGACGATGCAGACCGCCGGCTTGTAGCCCAGGAGGACGAGGAGGCTGATGTCGACCGCCGAGGCCATGCTCTCCATCGCCTTCCCCGTGATCGTCTGGAGCCAGAGGCTCTCGGCGACGAGGCTGACAACGATCCAGGCGAGGAGCGGCATCCAGCCGAGCGCCAGGAAGCCCTCCACGGAGCCCGAGAGGATGTAGCCGCCGACGGCGGTGACGATGGCGATGTAGGTGACGAGCGCGTGGCTCACCGGGCGCTCCTCATCGCGGCCGCTCCGGCGGCGTCAGGAGCCCGGCCCAGAGATCGACTCTCCGGTCGGCGAAGAGATCGTTCCGGCCGGTGCCTCGCTTGTCGCGCGCCTCGGCCGGATCAATCGTGGCGATCCGAACGCCCTCTTCGTCCACGCCCATCGCGACGAGGCGCTCGCCGCGCGGCGAGACGATCTGGCTCCGTCCCGTGAAGGTGATGGTCGTTCCCTGCACCGTCTCCGTGCCGAAGCGGTTCGCGGTCACGGCGAAGACGCGGTTCTCGAGCGCGCGCGTCACCATGGCGTCCTGGCAGTACGGGAGCACGAGGTTCGAGGGATGCGCGAGCAGCTCCGCGCCGCGGAGCGCCAGGAGTCTCGCCACCTCCGGGAATCGCCAGTCGAAGCAGATCATGAGCCCGATCTTCGCCCCCGCCGCTACGGCCAGGTCGTTCGACGCCCCGGCCCGGTCGAAGACGAGCGTCTCGGTGTCGAAGAGATGCGCCTTCCGGTAGAGGGCGGAACAGCCCGTGGGGGTGAGGAGCGCGGCCGAGTTGTAGATCTTCTCCCCGTCGCGCTCGACGAGCCCGAAGACGATCGAGCGACCCGTCTCGCGGCAGGCCCGAAGGAGACGGGCAGAGGTCGGACCGTCGGGAACGCTCTCGGAGACGGAGGCAAGTTCCGCGCGGTCGAGGTAGAGGTAACCGGAGGTCGCGAGTTCGGGCGCCACGAGGAGATCGCAGTCGGCGGAACGAAGCGCCGACTCCAGCGTCGCCGCGTTCGTGTCGGGGCGGCCGCGGACGGGAGCGAACTGGAAGAGGCCGATCTTCATGCCGTGCCGCTCCCGATGAAGTCGTGGTCGAAATGCCGAGGACCGTCCGTCGTCACGTCGGCGACCGTAGCACGACCACGCGTCGGGGCGTCAACGTCTTTCCCCGCTTCCCGCTTCGTCCTTCGGGTCGAGAAGTTCGCGGGGATCGAGCGGGGCCTCCGGCGTGCCGGCAGGAACACGCACCTCCAGATCTCCGGGGCGCGCGCGGTTCGGAAACGACCAGGAGTTGAACTCGACCAGCAGCGTATCGACATCGGAGCCGAGCGACACGAAACGCGGCAAGCCCGATTTCGGATCGAGCGAGATCCAGACCGACACGCGGGCGAGCGAATCGCCGAGCGACGCCGGGCGAAGCTTCCACCCCGCCCGCGACGCACCGCGAACCTGGCGCCGCTCCGCCTCCGCGCCCAGGGAACCGTGAAGCACACGCTCCGGCTCCGCCACGAGGCGGCGAAGCTTCGAGGGGGCCTTGGCCCAGGGGGCTTGGTAGAGCTTCGGCTCCGCGGGGCGGTAGAGAAGCATCCGATCGGCCGCGCGGTCGAGCGCGAGCTGAAGTCCCTGCGTCCCGTCCGCGCGATATCGAAGCCCGCGGCCGGGGATGTACCAGACGCGCCCCCGCTCCCGCTCGGGCGGACCTCCGAACGGATCGCTCCGCTCCAGGGTCACCGTGGCGGTCGCCTCCCGCGCCGTCAGGACGCGGCGGAGCGTGCGGGTAACCGCATCGTCCTGGCCGAGCGCCGGCGGCGCCGTGAGCGCGGTAGCGACGACGATGGCGGCAGGGACCGCAGCGCGAATGGCCAGCGCCAGGGGGAGGCGAAGACCCGGAGGAAGCCTGCAGCCCGC
>JBBTHR010000097.1:0-9244 GCA_038060295.1 Candidatus Eiseniibacteriota bacterium | reverse complement strand
CGCCGCCCGCGCGACGTGGCGATCCTGGTTCGAAACAACAAGCACGCGGAGCCGTTCCTGCGCGCGCTCGACGAGCGCGGCATACCCTACTACTTCTCGGGGAGCCGGGGGCTCTTCCAGCGTCCCGAGATCAAGGAGCTCGTCTCCCTCCTCCAATCGCTCTTCCAGGACTCGAGGCCGGAGTTCCTCTACCTCCTGGCGTCCGAGGCGTACGGCGTACCCGAGGACGATCTGACGAAACTGATGCACGCCCTCGCACGCCAGCCCGTGCCGCTTCGGGCACTTTTCCGCCGCGCCGTGGCGGGGCGGGATGCGCTGGAGCTCTCGGACGACGGGCGCGAGCGGCTGGCGCGGCTCCTGGAGGATGTCGACGCGCTTCAGGAGTTCGCGCGCGGCCGGAAGACGGGGGAAGTGCTCTACCACTACCTCGAGCGCCGCGGGATCCTTAAAGATTTAATGGCGGCGCGCACGTTCGAGGACGAGGCGAAGGCGCGGAACATCGTGAAGTTCTTCGCGCTGATCCGCTCCTTCGAGAAGGTGGCGTTGGCCGACCGCGTGGCGCTTTTCCTGCGCCATTTCGAGGCGGTGCAGGAGTTCGGCGAGGACCCCGCGGTGGCCGATCTCGACGAGACGTCCGACGTGGTCCAGGTACTCACGATCCATCGCGCGAAGGGGCTCGAATTCCCGGTTGTCTACCTCGTCCAGATGGCGACGCACCGCTTCCCGACGGCGAACCGGGCGCGGGGGATCGAACTCCCGCGCGAGCGTGACGACGAGGATTCTTCCGTGGCGCACCGCGAGGAGGAGCGCCGGCTCTGCTACGTCGCGTTCACGCGGGCGCGCGAGGAACTGGTCACGACCTACGCGCGCGACTACGGCGGGAAACAGAAGCGAAAGGCGAGCCTCTTCCTGGCGGAAGCGTTCGACATCGGGAAGACGCCGCCGGCCCGCGCGCGGCGCCGAGCGATGGACGAGATCGCCGATCAGAGGCCCGCGGAGCGAGCGCCGATCGCACAGGAGCGCCCCACGCCGCGCGAGCCGCTTCAACTCTCGTACAAGCGGCTGGAAGACTACGAAACCTGTCCGTACAAGTACCGGCTCCTCCACGCGCTCGCCGTGAATCCGATCCTGACCGCCGACCACCGCGTGAACTTCGGAAACGCGGTGCACCAAGCCGTGGCCTTCGCGCAGAAGAAGCGCCTCGACGGCGAGGTGATCTCGGAGGCGGAGCTGATCGACGTCTTCCGCTCCGTCTGGCGGAGCGAGGGCTACCGGAACGAGGAGCACGAGCGGCAGCGCTTCGCCCAGGGCGTGGAGGCGCTACGAGAGTTCCGCGCCCGCGAGATCGAGTCGGGCCCGACCGCGAGCGCGGTGGAACGTCACTTCCGCGTGAAACTGGAAGGCGTGGTCATCACCGGGAGCCTGGACCGTGTGGACGAGGGCCCGGACGGCGTGACGCTCATCGACTACAAGACCTCGGAGAAAGACGACGAGGAGAAGGCGGACGAAGACTCGAAGAAGAGCCTGCAGCTCTCGGTCTACGCGCTCGCGTACCGGGAACTCACGGGGCGGCTCCCCGACCGTCTGGAACTCCGCTACGTCCTCACCGGGATCACCGGCGTATCTCCGTGCGACGAGGAACGGATCGCCAAGGCGCACGCCAAGATCGAGGAGATCGCCGCCGCCATCCGAGCCGAGGCATTCGACGCTCGCCCCGACGCCCGCAAGTGCTCCATCTGCGCCTGCAGGCCGATCTGCAGAGAGTCGGCGGTCTAGGTCCCGGCGGAGCGTCGCATGTGGAATCCTGTTATAGTCCATCCCAGGATGGAGATTGCCAGTGCCGAGACACGTGATCGCGTCCGAGAACTTACCCACCGCCTGATCGGACGAGGAGAGGCCCTCTGACATGACGCAGCACGCCTCGCTATCCCCGGAACGCTGGAGCCAATTCACGCTCGATCAGCAGATCATCATGATCGGCAATGAGATGCATCGAGGGTCCAAGCTCCTGGGTATCGGTGACGGAGAGCGGAGAAGAAACGCCTACGCGCGGGTCCTCGCGCTGGCCGACCTGACCGTTCGAGTGAACGCCAGCCGCGGGCTGCGTCGCGAACTCCTGCGATGGCGGGATCTCGTCGCGCGGCTCTACATCGTGGGCCATGGGGATCCGGCGGCTCATGATTCCGCGCTGCGCGTCCTACTCCAGTTCACGCCCGAGGCGGCGAGGCAGATTCCGCACGTCACCGCGCACCAGGAACTCGAGCGGGGATAACGGCGAAAACGCACGAAGGGCCGGACGCGTCTCCACGTCCGGCCCTTCGTCGTTTCAACTTCCGCGCCCTCGGCGCTAGGCGAGCACTCCGTCCAGCGCGGTCGTCAGCCGACTCTTCGGCACGGCGCCGACGATTGTCTGCACGACCTTTCCGTCCTTGAAGATGTAGAGGGTCGGAATGCTCCGAATATCGTACTTGGTCGCGATGCGCACGTTGTTGTCCACGTCCACCTTGGCGACCTTGACCTTTCCCTCGTACTGCTTCGCCACTTCCTCCAGCACGGGGGCGATCATCTTGCAGGGGCCGCACCAGGTGGCCCAGAAGTCAACCAGCACGGGGACTTGCGATTGCAGCACCTCGGTGTCGAACGTGCTGTCGGTGATTTCGAGAACGGCCTGGGACATTGGTGTGGACTCCTTCGCAAGTAGTTACAGCAGTATCAGTTAACGGCGCGCCCCTGCACACTGTTCCATGAAGGTAACCATTTAGACGCCAGGCTTCAAGCCGAGATTCCGGCCCGCGTTGACACCCCAGCGCCGTATTTCTAGACTCAGCGCTCTTGGCCCTGAACCGAATCCGGCCACGGCACCCAACAAAACGAAGGAGTTTCCTTGATCGAAGTCCAGGGACTGCGAAAGACGTTTCACGACCGAAAGAAAGGGGATATCCCCGCGGTGAAGGATGTCTCCTTCACTTGCCAGCCGGGAAAGGTCTTCGGACTTCTCGGTCGAAACGGTGCGGGGAAGACCACCACGCTTCGTATGCTCGCGACGATTCTCTCCCCGACGTCGGGAACCGCGAAGGTCGCGGGATTCGACATCGTCCAGAAGCCGGCGGAGGTGCGCCGGCGCATCGGGTATCTCTCCGGCGACACGAAGCTCTACGACCGCCTCACGGGGCGCGAGCTCCTGACCTACTTCGGAACGCTCGCGGGGATGGAGCCCTCGGCGATTCCGGCGCGCATCGAGGCGCTGGCGGGACCGTTCGCGCTCACCGATCTCCTCGACAAGCGCGTGGGGAAGATGTCGACCGGCATGAAGCAGCGTCTCTCCATCGCGCGGGTCGTCGTCCACGATCCCGAAGTCCTGATCTTCGACGAGCCGACGTCGGGTCTCGACGTCTTCGGCGCGCGCGAAGTGCTGGCGCTGGTGCTGGAACTGAAGAAGAAGGGGCGGACAATCATCTTCTCCACGCACATCATGGCGGAGGCCGAGCGGATCTGCGACGAGATCGCCATCATCGAAAAGGGCTCGATCTTGAAGCAGGGAACGTTGGCGGCGCTCGGCGTGGGGAACGGCTTGGGGAACCTCGAGGACGTCTTCATCGAGGCGGTGAAGGGAGAGATCGATGACCGCTAAGACGATGGCCGTCTTCCGCAAGGAACTGATCGACACGCTCCGGGACGGGCGGACGATCTTCGCGATCTTCGTCTTGCCGTTTCTCCTCTACCCGGCGCTCATCATGCTCGTGGGCTACATCCACGCGAAGAACGACGAGGAGGCGAAGACCTTCTCCGTCCGGGTCGGAATCGTCGGAACGGCGCAGCTTCCGATTGCCGCGGAGAAGATCGGCGCCGTGGAAGGCGTCACGGTCGTACCGATGGAGGACGAGCCGGCGTCGTACGACGACGCGAACGTCCAGGCGCTCCTGGTGCTTCCACCTGATCTCATGGGGATGATCGCGCGCGGGGACAGCGTGAAGGTGGAACTCCGCTACAAGAACGCCGACAACAAGTCATCCGAAACCGCGGAGCGGCTGAAGCCGGCCCTGGACGACGTTCGCCAGGCGTTGACCCTGGAATGGGCGAGGAGTCGCGGCGCCGACGTCGACCGACCCCCGGCCCTGACGGTGGAGCGGAAAGACATCTCCTCCAAGAAGGAGCTGGGCCGGTACGTGGCCGCGCTCATGATTCCCTATCTCCTGATCTTCATGGTGGCCGCGGGCTCCATGCAGACCGCGGTCGACGCGACGACGGGGGAGAAGGAGCGAAGCACGCTCGAGACACTCCTCGCCAGCGCGGCGACGCGCGCGGAATTGGTGATCGGAAAGGTGATGGCGGTTTTGGCCGCTTCGCTCACCGGCGCGGTGACGGGCCTCTTCGGGCTCTGGCTCTCGTTCGGCGTCCTGGCCAGCCGCGTTGCAATCATGCAAAACCAGGCGCTGGAGCTGTCGGTCAGTCCGGAGAAGATGGTCCTTCTCTTCCTCACCCTGCTGCCGGCGGCCATCTTCCTGAGCGCCACCCTCGTCGCCATCGGCTGCTTCGCGCGGAGCATGCGGGAGGGGCAAACCTACGCCACGTACGTCTACATGGCGTCGGTCTTCCTGGGACTCAGCTCCTTCACGCAGTCGGAGTCGATTCCGATGAAGCAGTTCTTCATCCCGATCCTGAACACCGCACTATTACAGAGGGAAATCCTGACCGACACGGTGCAGGCGTCGCACGCGTTCGCCGCCATCGGGTCGAGCAGCCTCCTGGCCGCGCTCATGGTGGTCATCGCCGTGCGGCTCTTCTCGAACGAGCAGGTCCTCTTCCGCACATGAGGCCCACCACCCCGCTGCGGGCGACCGCCGCTTCCGGAGTCGATCATGCGCACTGACATCGAGACGCTGCTGACGGCGCGCGGCTGCGCGGCCGCGGTCGTCCTGAAGACCGAGACCCCGAACCCGACGTTCGGCTATCTCGTCGGACCGGGTGCCCATCTCACGACCGGGGTCGTCGTCTGGCGCCGGGGAAGCCGGCCTCACCTGGTCCACGGATCGATGGAGCGCGACGGCGCCGCCTCCACCGGCTTCGAACTCAGCACCTACGGCGATCGCGGCTACCGGAAGATCGTGGAGGAAGAGGGGTCCGCGGGGGCCGCCTACGCGCGATTCCTGGACGAGATCCTCCGGGATCTCGGCGTGAGCGGCCGCCTGCTCGTGGACGGAACCGGACCGGTGGGGCGTTTCTATCACATCCTTCGCCGGCTTCGGGAAAGGCGCCCCGATCTCGAGCTGGTGGAGGATGACGATCCCGATCTATTTCTCCAGGCGCGCCTGACGAAGGACGAGGCGGAACTGGCCGAGGTGCGGAAGGTGGGCGCCGGTTGCGCCAAGGCCTACGCGCGTGTGCGCGAGGTAATCGGCGGCGGCCGTCTGGAGGGGAAGCGACTTCGCGACGCCGAGGGGTGGGTGACGGTCGGGCGGCTGCGCCGCGACATCCGCCGCGTCTTCTTCGACGCGGGGCTCGACGAGCCGCACGGAAACATCGTCGCCCAGGGGCGCGACGCGGGCGTGCCGCACAACACCGGCAACGACGCCGACGTGCTGGAGGAAGGGGCGCCGATCGTGATCGACCTCTTCCCCGTTCAGGCCGGCGGCGGCTACTACTTCGACGTGACGCGCACGTATTGCGTGGGACGCGCGTCCGACGAACTGCGCGCGCTCCACGCGTGCGTCCACGGCTCCCTTCGCGATGCGATCGACGCGCTCGAGCCGCTGGCGCGGGGCCGCTCGTACCAGGACCGCGTCTGCGATTTCTTCGAGAAGCACGGCCACCGGACCATCCGGCAGGACGACCGCCTGGAGGAAGGATACGTGCACGGCCTGGGCCACGGCATCGGGCTCGAGGTGCACGAACGTCCGAACCTGGGCGGCCCGCCGAACAATCCCGACCGGCTCGAGCCCGGCTCGCTCTTCACGATCGAACCGGGTCTTTACTATCCCTCCCGCGGCATGGGCGTCCGCCTCGAGGACGTCATCTACGCCCGACCGGATGGAACATTTGAGAACCTCGCGGACAACATCCCGTACGAGCTCGAAATCGCGTTCGCGTCATAGCCACGAGGCGGGCGCCGTCACGGACCCCGCGCGGCTCACGGACGCTGCGAAGCCGGCGGGGCATCCCGATCGAGCCATCCTGGCCGGCCGCTCCACGCGCGGCGGAGAGCCCTCGATCACGCTCGCGGAGCTGAAACTCCTGGCCGAGACGGCGGGGGCCAAGGTCCGCGGGCAGGTCGTGCAGCGCCGCGGCCCGGTCCGCGCCTCGACCTTCCTCAGCAAAGGGAAGGTCGAGGAGATCCAGGAACTCGCGGGCGAAGAAAGCGCGGGGCTCCTACTGATCGACGACGATCTCTCGCCGGGGCAGCAGCGAAATCTGGAGAAGGAGACAGGAATGCGCGTCGTCGACCGGAGCGCGCTCATTCTCGACATCTTCGCGCGCCGCGCCCGCACGCGGGAGGCGCGGCTCCAGGTGGAGCTGGCGCAGCTCGAATACCTACTCCCACGCCTCACGCGCATGTGGGCGCATCTGGGGCGCCAGGTCGGAGGGATCGGAGCGCGCGGTCCCGGTGAGACGCAGCTGGAGGTCGATCGCCGGAAGATCCGTGAGCGGATTGCGCGCCTGAAGCGCGACCTGGAAGGGGTCGTCCGCGAGCGGAGGGTCCAGCGGAAGGCGCGAAAGGACTGCTTCAAAGTCTCGCTGGTCGGCTACACGAACGCCGGGAAGTCGACCCTCTTCAACGCGCTCGCGCACGCCAAGGTCTACGTCGAGAACCAGCTCTTCGCCACGCTCGATCCGACGACGCGCGTCATCGCGTCGGAAGGAAAGGTTCAACTCCTTCTCACCGACACCGTCGGGTTCATTCGGAAACTGCCGGCGCATCTCGTCGCCTCGTTCCGCGCGACGCTGGAAGAGGTGACGGAGGCCGACCTCCTCCTCCACATCGTGGACGCGACGGAGCCCGATCCCGGCGCCCACATCGAGGCCGTGAACAGCGTGCTGGAGGAACTGGGCGCACTCCATTGCCCCCGCCTTCTCGTCTTCAACAAGATCGATGCGCTCCACGACGAGATCACGCTCCTGGGGCTCCGCGCCCGGCACCCCGGGGCGGTCTTCGTCTCGGCCGTGACCCGCGAGGGAATTCCGGAGCTGCGCGCGGTGATCGCCGGCCGGTTCCATGGCGACGGAGAGCGACGATGACCCCGGCGCCCGCGCCACCGCCCTCGCCCGCGCCGGGAGCCGCCGCGGCCGCCGCTGCCGTCGCGGAAACGCTCGCCGCCCGCGTGACGGCCATTCAGCAGGCGCTCCGCGAGGAGGAGATCGGCGCGTGGCTCCTCTACGACTTTCACGGCTCGAACCCGATCGCTTCTTCCGTCCTGGGGCTCGATCGGATTCCGAACCGGGGTAAGAACTCGCGCCGATGGTTCTATCTGATCCCGGCGCGGGGAACGCCGCGGCGCATCGTGCATCGGATCGAGCCGCGCGCGCTCGATCTGCTTCCCGGCGAGACGACGGTCTACCTGGCCTGGGGCGAACTCGACCGGGCGATCGCCGACGCCGTCGGATCGGTCGTCGCCACGATCGGCACCTCGGGTGGATTCGCCCCCTCCATCGCCATGGAGTATTCGCCGCTGGCGCGGCTTCCCTATCTCTCCCGCGTGGACGCCGGGACGGTCGAACTGGTCCGGGCGGCCGGCGCGCCGGTCATCTCGTCGGCCAACCTCGCGCAGCGGTTCGGCGGAGTTCTCTCGCCGGAGGCGCGCCTCGATCACGTGGAGACGGGGCGGCGGCTTCACGCGATCTTCGGCGCCGCGTTCGCGCGCGTGCGAGACGCCGTCCGCGCGGGAACACCACTCACGGAGACGGCGTTGCAGCGCTGGATTCTGGAAAAGGTCGACGCCGAGGGACTAGCCTCGGCGGATCCTCCCACAGTGGCGGTGAACGAGCACTCGGGAGACCCCCACTTCGACACGCAGCCCGCGACCGACGTCCCAATCCGGGAAGGGGACTTTCTCCTGATCGACGCGTGGTGCAAGGCGAGGCGTCCCGGCTCGGTCCATGCCGACTACACCCAGGTCGCCTTCGTCGGCCCGAGCGCGCCCGCCCTGCATCGGGAAATCTTCGAGATCGTGCGCGACGCGCGGGACGCGGCCATCCGCGCCGTGGAGGAAGCGCTCGCAGCGGGACGATCCATCCGCGGCTGCGACGTGGACGACGCGGCGCGCGCCGTCGTTCGCGCGCGCGGCTACGGCGACCGCTTCCTCCACCGCACCGGCCACTCGATCGGGGAGGAGGTCCACGCGAACGGCGTTCATCTCGACAATCTCGAGACGCGCGACGAGCGCCGCCTGCTCGACGGAACGCTCGTCTCGGTGGAGCCCGGAATCTATCTCCAGGAGTTCGGAGTTCGGAGCGAGGTGAATCTCCTCCTCGACGCCGGACGCGCCATGGTCACGACCGAGCCGATCCAGCGCGAGCTGCCGGCGCTCCTGGCCTGAGATGCGCGGCGACACGCGCTTCATCCCGCTCCGCGAGATCCGCTTTCGCACGTCCCGCGCGGGCGGGCCCGGCGGGCAGAACGTGAACAAGGTCGAGACGCGAGTCGAGGCGGTCTGGGACCTGGAGGGATCGCCGTACTCCGCCGCGCGGAAGGCGGCGATCCGCGCGGCGCTGGGGAAGCGGATCGCCGCGGACGGCACGCTCCGCGTCGTCTCGCAGCGATTCCGGTCCCAGGCCCGGAATCGGGACGCGGCGGTGGAGCGCCTGCGGGCCCTGATCGCGGCGGCACTGACACCCCGGCGCGCCCGCCGTCCCACCGCGCCCACGGCCTCCTCCCGCCACGCTCGGATCGAGTCCAAGAAGCGCCGCGGCGCCGCGAAGCGGGAGCGGCGCTGGCAGGGGGATGAGTAGCGCCTTCTAAGCGGCTGCCCGACAATACGATACGCCTCAATCCCCATTCTCCCCGTCTCCTCCGCGAACTCCAAAATCGCGTTAAGCAAGCCCCCCTAGGTTCCGATCCATAATCGAGATGGGCGCTATGTGGGATAAATGGGGGGGGAGGATGGCCGCGCTTGGCGCGGTGCTTCTCCTATTGCTGGCGGTCGCGCTGCCGAGCGTCTGGCGTCATCGCCAGGCCGCCGAGGGCATGGCGAGGCCGACGAAGGGAGCCCCGACGCCGTCCGTCGCGCCGACGCGCTCCAAGGGCCCGAAC
>JBBTHR010000096.1:0-7510 GCA_038060295.1 Candidatus Eiseniibacteriota bacterium | reverse complement strand
CGCGCTCAAGATCATTCTCGGCATCGACCGCTCCTACCTGGGGAGGTCCTGAGCCGTGGCCGCCACCCCGAACGGCGTCTGGCAGCGGGTCCTCGGCATCGATCGCCGCTGGATCTTCGTCCTGGTCGGACTGGGGACGGTGCTTCCGCTCCTCTTCCCGGTGAACCTTCCGGTGACACCGTCGCCGCGCGTGCAGGCTGCCTACGACGCGATCGAAGCCGTGCCTGAGGGATCGATCGTCCTCATGTCGATCGACTACGAGCCCGACATCATGGCCGAGCTTCAGCCAATGTCGATCGCGGTGCTCCGCCACTGCTTCCGCCGGAATCTGAGACCCGTCATTCTGACGCTCTATCCCGCGGGACCGCGTCTGGTGGAGCAGGCGCTCGCGGTGGCCACGGCCGCCGAGGGGAAAAAGCGGTACGAGGACTATGTCTTCCTCGGGTACAAATCGGGGAATCAGGCCGTCATCCTGGGGCTGGGAGAGAACATCCGCGGACTCTTTCCCCGCGACTTCTATGGCGTCCGCACCGATTCCATCCCCCTGATGCAACGGGTGAACTCGTACGCCGATTTTCCGCTCCTGATCAACCTCTCCGGATCGGCCATCGCCGACTACTACATCCGCATCGGCGCGAGCCGCTATCACCGTCCGATGATCCTCGGCGCCACCGCTGTCATGGCGACCGACTACTATCCCTATCTCTCGTCGCGCCAGCTCCTCGGTCTCATCGGCGGCATGAAGGGGGCTGCCGAATATGAGCGGCTCATGGGGATCGTTGGGGACGCGCGCCGAGGGATGGACGCCCAGAGCCTCGTCCACGTGATCGTCGTGATTCTCGTTCTGCTCGGGAACGTGGCGCTCTTCGCGACGGGCGGGCTGAAGCGACGAATCGGAGGCGGCGCGTGAGCCACGACGTCGGCACCTGGGTCGCGGCGCTCCTGACGCTCTGCGTCTTCTCGTTCCTCTACCGCGACAATCCGTTCTACCGATTCGCGGAGCACCTCTTCGTCGGAGCCTCCGCCGGCTACCTTCTCGCCGTGCAGTACCAGAATGTGTTCCGGCCGAACGTGATCGAGAAGATAGGGCACGGGGAACTCCTCCCCTTCGTCCCGCTCGTGCTGGGGATCCTGATTCTCGGGCGGGCCTGGGAGCGCACCTCGGGCCTGGCGCGCTGGTCGCTCGCGTTCTACGTGGGAATCTACTCGGGGATCGCCGTGCCGTCGTATCTCCAAGCGCAGATCTTCGCGCAGCTGGCCGACGCGGTGAAACCGTTTCAGCCCGGCTGGGGCGCCGTCAATTCCGGCCTGATCCTGCTTGGGTTCCTCAGCGTTCTCGCCTACTTCTTCTTCTCCGCGCCCCACAAGGGGCTCCATGGTTTCAGCGCGCGCACGGGAATCTGGTTCCTGATGGTCGCCTTCGGCGCGTCGTTCGGCTACACCGTGATGGCGCGCATTTCGCTCCTCATCGCCCGCATGCAGTTCCTGATGCGGGACTGGATGGGGATCCTGCCGGGTGCCTAGCCCCCCAGCACGCCGTACGCCGCGTCGAGCGACTGGTGATCCCCCACCAGGACGAGAATGTCTCCCGCCTGAAAGACGAAATCGGCCTCGGGACCGAGCGTGTGCTTGCCGTCCCGCACCGCGGCGATGACGAGCGCCCGCGTCCGGCCGCGAAGATCGAGTTCCGCGAGGGTCTTCCCCACCGCCGGCGATCCGGGATCCAGATAGTAGGTATCGGTCGTGGCGCCGGCGATCATCCGCGTGACCGACGTCATGAGCGACCCCGTGATGTCGCCTCCGCGTAAGAACGAGTATCCCTCCTGCCGCAGCGCCTGCTCTTGGAGCCGGACGACGTTCGCGGGAACGTGGAAGCGCCGGAGCACGCGCGCCAGGATCGCGATCGAGGTCTCGAATTCCTCGGGGATCACCTCGTCCGCGCCGAGCCGGTAGAGTTCCTTCACCTCCGCGACGAGCCGCGTGCGCGCGATGATGTAGACGCGGGGATTGTTCTGGCGGGCCTGGTGTACGGCGAACCGTGTGGCCGCCGGATCGGAGATGGCCAGGACCACCACCGACGCGCGATCGAGACCGCAATCGCGGAGCCCCTCGGGACGCGAGACGTCGCCGAAGTGGACTCTCTCCCCGGCTTCCCGCGCGCGGCGGATGATGGCGGTGTCGAGTTCGAGGACGACGTAGGGAACGCCGACCTCGCGCAGGACGCGGGCGACGTTGCGGCCGTTCACGCCGTAGCCGGCGACGATGACGTGGTCGCGGAGCGGCGGCCCCGCGCCGGCCCCCTTCGCCACCGCCAACCCGGCCGCGCCCGCATCGGGCGCCGGAATCGCCGCGCCGGAGACGTGCCGCTCCGCGGAGACCCCCGCGGGAGGGAGATGTACGTGCGTTCCCGTGTGCGCGCCGGCCCAGGCCGCTCCTCTCAGGAGAAACGGCGTCAGGATGAGCGAGATGACCGCGACGGCGATGAACTGCTGGCTCTGCGCCGCGGAGAGGAGCCCCTGATCCAGCCCGATCCGCGCGAGGACGAACGAGAACTCTCCCACCTGCGCCAGGGAGATTCCCACGACCACGGCGATCCGGAGCGGGAAGCCGAGGAGCCGGATGATTCCCCCCGCGACGAGGGCCTTCACCGCCATGGAGAGGACCAGCCAGCCGCCGACCGGACCCGCCATCGACAGGAGCGCCGCCGGGACGAGGAGCATCCCGATCGAGATGAAGAAGACGCTGCTGAAGAGGTCGCGGAACGGAAGGATCTCCGCGACGACCTGGTGCGAGTATTCCGACTCGCTGACGAGGAGGCCGCCCAGGAAGGCACCGAGGGCCGGCGAGAGTCCGAGCGCTCCCGTGATGAGCGAAGCGCCCAGGCAGACCGCGACCGCCATCATCACGTAGAGCTCCCGCACGCCGCTTCGGATCACCGCGTTCACCAGCCGCGGCATGCCGTAGCGCGCGAGGAGGAAGAGGGCGACGATCGCGGCCACGCCCAGGAGGAGCCCCGGCCCCAACGCCAGCCGGCTCGTCCCCGCCAAGATCGGCGCCGCGATGAGCATCGGCACGATGGCGACGTCCTGGAAGAGGAGGATCCCCAGGAGGAGCCGTCCCTGCGGCGCGTGCGTCTCTCCGCGCTCGGCGAGGAGGCGGAGAATCATGGCCGTGGAGGAGAGCGCGATGAGCATTCCGGCGAAGACCGCCTTCGGGAGCGTCGCGCCGACCGGCAGGGCGAGGAGGAGCGCGGCGATGGCCGCGATGGTCCCCACTACCTGTAACGGGCCCGCCAGGAGGAATGCTCGCCGGATCTCCTTCAGCCGGGCCAGGGAGAATTCCAGGCCGATCATGAAGAGGAGGACCGCGACACCGATGTCGGCCAGGATTTCGACGTGATGCGGATCGCTCACCAGCCGGAATCCGCCGGGGCCGATCAGGATCCCCGTGAGCATGAAGCCCACGGCCGACGGCAGGCGCAGCCGGCGGCTCGGCAGGAGCACGAGCAGTGCCGCCGTCAGCGTGATGACGAGGTCCTGCAGGAAGGACGCGGTGCCCATGCTAGAAGCGGACCTCGAGGCCGGCGAATGGAAGGAATGGGATCAGGTCGACGTAAAAATATTCGGGTGTTTGCCGACCACCCGACGCCGATTCGAATCGCCAGCTTCGGACGTAGGGATTGACACGATTGGTCACGTTTAAGACCTCGACGTACAGCGTGGCGCGCTCGCCCCATGAGAACTGATGCGAGATGCGCATGTCCAGCCGAGTGTAGCGGGGAAAGCGCTCACCCATGAGCGGCCCGTAGCCGAGGTCCCAGAAGTACCCGCCGTCGGGAGTGGTCCATATTCCGCGTGTGTACGCGTTTCCAGTGTGATAGCGCAGAGTCGCATTCAGGTTCCACGCTCGGTGCGGACGAACGTTCAGGGAGGCTGTGAGCGCGTGCGGCTGGTCGAAACTGCGGGAAACGTCTCCGCCGGGCGCGCGCCAAGTGGCGCGGCTCCAGGCATAGGAGAGCGACGCGTCGGAGCGACGCCACGACGGGGAGCGGGCGAAGAGTTCGAGTCCACGTGAATCGCCGCGGTCCAGCGGAGCCCCGATCTCGGGGTGAGAGTTGAGATCCTGGACAGGGAACCCGACGCCAAGGTCCCGGCGAAGATACCCCTCTACGCGAAGGAGCATGTTCCCCGGTCGGAGCTCCACGCCGGCGGTCGCCTCCTTTGCCGACCGCTCGCGCCCCAGGGGCGCTTCAGCCCGCGACTCGTCGAGGAGATTGAGAAAGGTCGGCTGACGGAGAATACCGAACGACGTGCGGATCGTCATGGAGCGGCTCAGGGCGGCCGCCACGGAGAATCGTGGGGAGAGGTGCGCGGCACCACCCCATGCGGGCGGTGGCGCCCCGTCGCGGCGTACGCCCCATCCGTACGCATCGCGCGACGCGTTCACGCCGGCCGAGGTGGAGATCCGCTCACCCCATCTCGCGTCCCAGGCGAGGGAAAACTCCGCCCGGCGCCGTGCAGCCCGGCCGACCAGGCGAGTGACGATCTGTTCGCGATACGCGCCGTTCACGATCCGGTCATCGATCGTGTCGAACCTCAGGAACGATTCCTCGTATTCCGCCAGGATCCCCGCCTCGACGGACATGGCAGTTCCCACCGGGATCAGGGTAATCCACCGGCCTCGAAGGGCGCGCGTCCGCGCGTCGCCGGCGCCGGTGCGCCCGAGCTGCTCGAGTCGATCGAAGTAGTCGGCGGAGAGCACCGCCTCGTGTCTAGCCCCGGAGGGGGGACGAGTGGTCCACCGGGCCCCTCCCACGAAGTTCTTCACGTGGGACCGGATGTCGTTTCCCGGGTAGGTCTCGTCGTAGAAGACGTCGTCGACGACCCCCAGGGCCATCACGTTGAGCCAACCGTGTTCGCCGAGCGGCCGCCGCCCGCTCACGAGCAGATCGTGGAACTCAGGAATCACGTTGGCATCGGGATCGAACTCGACGCTTCGTGCGACGGCCGCGAAGACTCCTTCGCGCGCGGCGACGAGGATTGACCCTCCGGCGGCGGGAATGAGCGCCGCCGCGCGCACCTGGCTGAATCCGATTCCCACGTCGAGGGTCGTTCGATCGGGCGGCCGCTCTGGGCCCTCGACCTCGAGTACCCCCGAGAGGTGTCTTCCGTATCGCGCGGGCAGCCCGCCGCGGAGGAGACGGATTCGTTCGGTCGTCTCGAGACTCACGATGGAGAAGGAGCCGCCCCACTCCCGAACGTGATACGCCTCGAGGAGATCGATCCCGTCGTAGCGCACGAGCGTCTCGTCGCTTTCTCCGCCGCGCAGAAGGAAGGATGCTGATGCCTCCGGCGCGGCCAAGCCGGGAAGCGTCTGGACGGCTCGCATCACGTCATCGCCGGTTCCGGGGATCCGCGCGAGCTGCTCCTGGGAGAGCACGGCCCCATCCCGTGGCGCGGGCGAGGCCTGGACGCTAATCTCGCCGACCGGGATCGCGATCGGCGTCAGAACGATCTCGAGGGCGAGCGTCTCGTCGCGCGATTCGAAGCGGAGGGGCGTGCGCGCGGGCCGATACCCCACGAGCGCCACCGTGAGCGTGCAGGGGCCTGCGGGAAGCCCGGTGAGACGAAAGGCTCCACGGGAGTCGGTGAGCGTTGCGCCTCCCGTCGAGGCACGTACCCAGGCGTGAGGGAGGGGCGCCGATCGTTCGTCGGACACGACCTGGCCCTCGAGGAATGCCGCAAAGGCCGGCCCCCCGAACGCGAGAAGGCCTAGCGCGGCAGTCGCGACATGGCGGAAGCGAATCGCGCGATCTCCTCGTCCGAGTTGTAGTGGCAGAGGCTCACGCGCGCCACGCCGGCGTCGGGATCGAATCCGGCGGCGCGCAGGAGACGGGGCGCGTACATGTGCCCCTCTCGAGACTGAATCCCGTGGGCGGCGAGATGATCGACGATGGCGGCGGGCGTCTTCCCGTCCACCGTAAAGGATACGGTGGGAACGCGGGCGGCCACGCGCGACGGATCGGCATCGCCCAGGATCGTGACGCCGGGGATCTCGAGCATCGCTTCGAGAAGCCGCGCCGCGAGCGCCGTCTCGTAGGAGCGGAGGCGCGACATCGTGTGGGAGAGGGCCGCGCCGAGCGCCGCGGCCGCCTTCTCGTCGCACTCCTCGAGCGCGGGGAGCGCCGGCGCCGCCGATGCTTCCGCGGTGGCGAGGTAGTGCATCACCGCCGACATCCCCGCCATCCCCTCGAAGTTCTGCGTCCCCGACTCGTAGGCGTGTGGCGTCGTCGCCGGGATGAAGAATTCCCGCGCCGGCTCCAGCGCGTTCAACAGCTCGCGCCGGCCCCAGAGGAATCCGATGTGGGGGCCGAAGATCTTGTAACCGGAGAAGGCGAGGAAATCGGCGCCGAGCGCCCGCACGTCGATCGGACCGTGCGGCCCGTAGTGAACGGCGTCGACGAAAGTCCAGGCTCCATGCTCTCGCGCCAGCCGCGCGGCCGCGGCGACGTCGACCAGGCGTCCGCTCGTGTTCGAGGCGAGCGGAAGCGCCACGACGCGCACGCGCCCTTCCCTGAGAATCGCCGCCAGGTCGTCGAGTTCCAGGCGCGCCTCGGCGCCGCCCCGCGTCTTCCACCAGCGTGGCTCCACGCCGCTTCGCTCCAGCCTGAGCCACGGGCCGATGTTCGCCTCGTGATCGAGCTCGGTGACGACGACCCGGTCGCCGGGCTTCAGTGTCGGGCGAATGGCCTCGGCCACGGTCCGCATCACGGAGGTCGAGTTCTGTCCGAAGAAGATCTCCTCGGGCCCGGCCGCGTTCAGGAACGCCGCCAGCCGGCGGCGCGTCGCGAGGATCACGGCGTCTACGGCGCGCGAGCGGTCGTAGCGGCCGCCACGCTGCACGTTTCGCCGCTCCAGGTGCTCGCGAACGGCCGCGACGACCTCGTCGGGCACCTGCGCCCCCGCGGCGTTGTCGAAGAAGACCGGGGCTCCCGCCGCCCGAAGGGCCGCGAATCGAAGGCGCGCCGCGTCCGCGTGAAACGGATCGCTTCCCACCGTGCGCGCCGCCGCCACCGGGTCCGCCTCCCCCGCCTCAGACCTCGACATAGACCACGCCTCCTTCTTCCTTCACGGGAAAGGTTCGCACCGCGACCACCGGCGCCTGCGGATGCTGCCCGGTCTTCACGCTGATGGGCCAGCCGTGATCCGGACAGCGGACGATTTCCCCGTCCAGCGAGCCCTCTCCCAGATTGCCTCCCATGTGGGGACATCGGTTCCGGATGGCGTAGACCGCGCCGCCGCAGCGGAAGAGGGCGATCTTCAGCTCGTTCACGCTGACGATCGTTCCTTTCCCCTCGACGACCTCGTCCGTCCTCGCCACCTTGTGGAATTCCGCCATCTCCCTCCCCATTCGCTCCCGCGGCGAACCGGCGCGCGGCGGCCGGGCGCACCAAACGAAAACCGGCGCCCCGTTTCCGGAGCGCCGGTCGAGTCTACCGGTCGAATCGCCT
>JBBTHR010000095.1:0-8119 GCA_038060295.1 Candidatus Eiseniibacteriota bacterium | reverse complement strand
ACGAGAGGAACGAGCCGAGCGGCACGTGCCAGATGGCGTCGGCGATCATTCCGAGAAAGAGGGCGAAGAGGTAGACGATCGAGTAGCCGAAGACGTCCCAGGCGCGTTCCACGCTGGCCGCGCGGCGGGCCTGGAGCGCCTTCCAGACGAAGATGCCGCTGAGCGGGATGGCAATCGCCGCGAGGACGGCACCGCCCGCGCCCAGAAACGGCATCGCGATGGTGAGGGCCGCCAGCGCCACGCTGTACCAGACGATCTGCCGGTAGGTCTCGGCGTGCCCCTTCACGATCGGGAGCATCGGGATTCCGACCTTCCGGTAGTCGTCCCCCACGCAGACCGCCAGCGCCCAGAAGTGGGGCGGCGTCCAGAGGAAGATGACGAGGAACATGAGAACCGGCGGCAGCGCCAGCGTGCCCGCCGCCGCGGCCCAGGCGATCACCGGACCCATGGCGCCCGCGGCGCCGCCGATCACGATGTTGTGGACCGTTCGCGGCTTCAGCCAGAGCGTGTAAAAGAAGCCGTAGAAGACGATCGTGCCGAGCGCCAGCGACGCCGCGAGAAGATTGGAGACGGCGCCGAGCAGGAGCGTGGCGCCGGCCCCGATGGCGATCGCGAAGACGAGCGCATTGCGAGGGGTCAGCCTGTGGAGCGGGAGCGGGCGCCGCGTGCGGGTCCGCTCCATGCGCGCGTCGAGATCGCGTTCGAAGTACTGATTGAAGGCGTTCGCCGAACCGGCCGTCAGCGTGATCCCGAGGAGGACGAGCGCCAGACGCCACGGATCGCGGAGGAGCGATCCCTCCACCACGACGCCCGCCACCGCCGTCACGATGACGAGGGCGACGATGCGCGGCTTCATCAGCTCGATGTAATCACGCACGGGAAAGCTCATGGCCGGCGATGCGGAGGCTCCCGAAGAGAATCAGCGCGGTTCCGAGGTGGGCGGCGCTCACCGGCAGCGGCAATCGCAGGATTACGTTCCCCACCCCGAGGGCGAATTGAGTTCCGAGGAGTATACCCGAGAAACGGAGAATCCAGCGCGACTTGCTCGGGAGCGGCACGCTGGCCGAGCGGACGAGCATCGCGAGGACCACAAGGGTGACGACGTAGGCGCCGAGACGGTGCGCGTAGTGAATCCCGATCAGCCCCTCCATCCTCGGAAGCCACGACCCGTGGCAGGTCGGAAAGTCGGGACACGCCAGGGCCGCCCCCGAGGAGGAGACCCACCCCCCGAGCGCCACCTGCCCCAGGACGAGCCACGACGCCACGCTGGCCCACGTGGCGAGGCCCCGCGCCAGACCCTCAGCCCGACGCGGCCGCCCCTCCGGGCCGTCCTGGACGCGAAGCGTGATCGCGAGGAGGAGTCCGAAGAAGAGAAACGCCAGGACGAGGTGCGTGACCACGCGATCGATCGGCAGTTCCTCCAGCACGACCCGCCCGCCGATGAAGATCTGCAACGCGAGCACCGCCAGCGCCGCACCCATCCAGAGACCGAGCCGCGGACGCCAGACGGGACTCCGGAAGATCAGGAAAGCGATCGCGACCGTCAGGAGGCCGACCGTGCCGGCGAGGGCGCGATGGGTGTACTCGATCAGGACGTTGGGGTGCGGTCGCGGGAGGAGCTTCCCTTCCGCCAGCGGCCAATCCGGAATGGCCAGGCCCGACCCGCTCAGACGGACCACGCCGCCCCAGACGACCAGGACGAAGAGCAGGACGAGCGTCGCGATCAGGAGCGAAGCGAGCGGCGAGCGGCGGTCGTTCATGCGCGTCTGCGAAGCGTTCCTCGATGGGTCGGGGCGAGCCGCCCGCGAAGGCGGCCATCCCGGTCAGCGAACGATCGGAATCGTCGCGAAGTTCTCGGCCGGCGGCGGCGAACTGACCGTCCACTCGAGCGTGCGGTTGACGTCGATGTGCTCCCACGGATCGACCGGCGCCCGGCGGCCCTTCCAGAGACTGAAGAGCATGTTCAGGACGAAGATGGTCATCGCGACGCCGAGCATGTACGCGCCGACGGTCGCGACCTGGTTCCCCACCGTGTATTGCGGCTGATAGGTGTAGATTCGGCGCGGCATCCCTACCATGCCCAACCAATGCATCGGCATGAAGGTGATATTCATCCCGATGAAGGTCAGCCAGAAGTGCACCTTGCCCAGGCCTTCGTGATACATCCGTCCGGAGATCTTCGGGAACCAGTAGTAGATGGCGGCGAAGATCGCCATGAGCGAGCCGCCGAAGAGGACGTAGTGAAGGTGCGCGACCACGAAGTAGGTGTCGTGCACTTGCACGTCGAACGGAACGAGGGCCAGCCAGACTCCCGTGATCCCGCCGATGACGAAGAGCGCGATGAAGCCGAGCGCGTAGAGCATCGGCGTGCGGAGCCGGATCGATCCGCCCCAGATCGTCGCGATCCACGACCAGATCTTCACCCCCGTCGGCACCGCGATGACCATCGACGCGAAGGAGAAGAAGAACCGGAGACGCGGGTCGATGCCGGTCGCGAACATGTGGTGGCCCCAGACCAGGAAGCCGATCAGCCCGATGCCCGCCGTGGAGAAGACGAGGCCCTTGTAGCCGAAGAGCCGCTTCGAGGAGAAGACCGGCAGGATCTGGGAGATCGCTCCCATGCCGGGCAGCACCATGATGTAGACGGCGGGATGGGAATAGAACCAGAAGAGGTGCTGCCAGAGGACCGGATCGCCGCCCGCCGCCGGCACGAAGAACGACGTGCCGAAGAGGCGGTCGGTCAGGAGCATCGTCAACGCGCCCGCCAGGACCGGCGTGGCGACGAGGATGATGCACTGCGTGATGAAGACCGCCCAGCAGAACATCGGGATCTTCCACATCGTCATGCCGGGCGCGCGGAGATTGGTGACGGTGACGACGAAGTTGATGGCGCCCAGGATCGTGGAGAGTCCCGCGAGGTGGAGCCCCAGGATCCAGAGGTCCACGCCCGGGCCCGGCGAGTACTGCACCGAGGAAAGGGGCGGGTACTGCGTCCAGCCTCCCGCGGCCGTACCTCCCTGCACGAACATGCTGGCCAGCATCATCAGACCGGACGGGATCAGGAGCCAGAAGGAGACCGCGTTCAGGCGCGGGAACGCCATATCGCGGGCGCCGATCTGGATGGGGACGATGTAGTTTCCCAGCCCCGAGAGGAGCGGAATGGTGAAGAAGAAGATCATGAACGTTCCGTGGAGCGACATGAGCTGGTTGTAGACCTGCGGAGCCAGGACCTGGAGCCCCGGCGCGAAGAGCTGCGTGCGCAGGAGAAGCGCGAAAATACCGCCGATGGCGAAGAAGAAGAAGCCGAGCCACATGTACATCACGCCGATCAGCTTGTGATCGGTGGTGAAGAGCCACTTCAGCAATCCGCCGCCCGGCTTCACGCCGGAGGCCGGTGCGCCCGCGCCGTGATGGCCGCCCGCCAGGGATCCCGCTTCCATCGTCCTATGCTCCCTTCTTCTTCTGCTCGATCCAGCGCTCGAACTCTTCCGGCGTGACCACGTTCACGACGATCGCCATGTCGCCGTGGAGGACGCCGCAGAGCTCCGCGCATTGCCCGTTGAAGGTGCCCGTCCGCTCGACCTGGAACCAGGTGTGATTCACGCGACCCGGGTTCGCGTCCATCTTCACGCCGAACTGGGCCACGAACCACGAGTGGACGACGTCGACCGACGACACGTCGGCCGCCACGATCTTCCCCTGCGGGATGACCAGCGGCTCGTTCGCGAAGACGACGCCGTACGCCGGATATCGGTATTCCCAGAACCACTGATGCCCGATGATCTCGACCGTGAGGTCGGACTTCGGAACGGTCTCCATGTACTTGAGCGTCGTGAAGGTCGGACCAGAGAGGATCACCATCGCCAGCGCCGGAATGGCGGTCCAGACGAGCTCGAGCCGCAGGTTGTCGTGGAAGCTGGCCGCGGGCACGCCCGGACGGGCGCGGAAGCGAAGGATGGCGACGAGCAGGAGACCCTCGGCGAGCAGGAAGAATCCCCCCGTGATCCAGACGGCGTTCCAGAAAAGTGTGCGGACCTCGTGCGCCACCGGCGTCACGGGATCGAGGATCCAGGCGGACGCCGCTGCGGCGGCCAGGAGTCCGGCGCCGACGGCGAGGGCCGAGGCGATCAGTCGAAGGGAGAGCCGGGAACGTTTCATGGGGCTCAGGAACTCCTGCCGCGGCCGGCTGCTTCCTGCCGCGCGCGCAAGGTCTGGGTGTAGGAATAAAGCTCGCGGAGCGAGGCGCGAGAGAGATCGCCGTTCCCCGGCATCATCGCCCCGGAAAGTCCCTGGGCCACGTGCCGGTCGAACGAGGCGGGATTGACGGCCCAGTCGCCGCGCGATCGGGCCAGGCTCTCGGTGACGACGTACGCGTAGGGGGACGAACCGAGCATGCGGACCCGGATCCCGCCCTGGCCCCCGCCCCCGTGGCACGAGGCGCAGCGCGCGGCGTAGAGGCGCGCTCCCTCGCCGGTATCCTCGGCGGCCGGGGCCGTGATCGTGCCGGCCGCGTGCGCCGGTTCGGTCAGGAGTGCCAGCGCCTTCTCGATCGGAATCGTCGGACCGGCGACGGGAGCCGCCGCGGCGGCAGCGCCACCCGCGCCCGCGCCAGGCGTTCCAAGTCCGAGCCAGTCGAGATCGGCCTGCTTGTCGTCCTCCGCGTTCGGATGCAGCGATCGGACGTAGTGGGCCAGCGCGATCCGCTCCGGCATCGGGAGGGCCTGATACGCCGTCATGGCGGTTCCCGGCGAGCCCTCCGTGAGGGTCCGTGCGATCCGCGCGACGCCGCTGCCGTACTTCCACCCCTGGTCCGAGGTGAAATTGCGTGGCTTCGGATTCAGCGCCACCGCCGCCGCTCCGTCGCCGGCTCCCTCGGCGCCGTGGCAGGCGACGCAGTTGACGGCGTAGAGCGATTTCCCCTGCCCCACCAGTTCCGGTGTCTCCGTCATGAGCGTGCCGAGGTCCGCGCTCGCCGCGACCACCGGGGCTCCCGCGCCGTCGGCCGGCGCGTGCCCGCCCTTGCCCGACGTGAAGCCCGCCATGTAGGCCAGCGTGCCGATCGCGCCGAGGACGACCGCGGTCACGACGAATTGCGACCAGGCGAGATACGTGGAGATCCTGTCGTCGTCGTTCGGATCGTGCTGGGGGGCGTGACTCATCCGTGCAACCTCACGCTCTTCTCGAAGAAGGGATCCCCGTGCGCCGCCACCGGGTGGCGCGCCAGGAATCCGAGGACGGTCCAGCCGAAGAGCCCGAAGAAGCCGAGGCTGACGCCGAGTTCGGGCCAGCCGAGCACGACGCGCTCGGGCGAGAAGGCCGGGAGAATCACCCAGTAGAGATCGATCCACTGCCCGATGAGAATCCCGCCGGCGATCGTCAGGAGCATCGTCTCGCTCTCCTTCGCCTTCTGATGCATCAAGGCGAAGAACGGAATGGCGAACTTGAACGCCATGAGCGCGATGCCGAGACCGCCCCAGGCCGAGTAGGTGCGCGGGATGAACCACTCGATCTCCTCCGGAAGATTCGCGTACCAGATCAGCATGAACTGGGAGAACGCGATGTACATCCAGAAGACCGAGAAGGCGAACATGTACTTGCCGAGATCGTGGTAGTGCATCTTGCTCACGATTCCCTGGAGCGCCCCCTGGCGCCGAAGGAGCACGACCGTGATCGTCAGCGCGGCCAAGCCGGCCTGCCAGAGGCCGGCGAAGCAGTAGACGCCGAACATGGTGCTGAACCAGAGCGGCTCGAGCGACATGAGGAAGTCGAAGCTGATCACCGTGAGCGTGATGGCGAAGACCGGCACGAAGATGGCCGCGGCCTTCGCGCTCGATCGGGTGAGGCGCGGATCGCGCGTGTGGTCCTGCCTGGTCGAGTTCCGGACGAAGAACCAGCCGAAGAGCGACCAGACGGTGAGCGCCACGACGGCCCGAATCGCGAACGCCGACGGGGTGAGCCATCCCCCCTTCGTCAGGTGGTCCGCGTCCACGCCGTGCGCCGGCACGCCCGGGTTCGACCAAACGTAGAGGTGCGGGACGCCGAGCAGGAGCACGAAGAAGAGGAGGAAGGCGACCGGCAGGTACGACGTGAACGATTCCGCCACGCGCCGGACGACCACGCTCCAGGTGGCCCCCACGAGGTAATGGATCGCCGTGAAGAGCGTCCCGAAGAGCGCCAGACCCAGCGTGTAGAAGTAGCCGAGCAGGAAAGCGGCGTAGGCGCGAGTCGGGTCGCTGCGGACCTCCAGCAGGAACGCGGCGGCGCCGATGGCCATCAGCAGGCCGAACATCGCCTTCAGGCCTACCGGCGCGGCGATCGGCCCAACGCGCGCGCGGAGCGCGTCGGTGGAGCCGTGGGCGGTGGTCGCGTGGTTCATGGCGTCACGTCCTGCGCGTTCGGATGCGCCGCGCGCTGCAACGCGCGGACGAAGTGGATGGCGGCCCACCGATCCTCGGGGAGGATCTGGGACGCGTACGAGGGCATCAAATTCTGCCCCCGGCTGATGACGTGGAAAATCCGCCCGTCGTTCCAGTTCCGGACTTTGTCGGAGTAGAGCGACGGAGGCATCGGAAACTTCGGAACGATGTAGCCCTGCCCGTCGCCCTTCTCGCCGTGGCAGACGACGCAGTAGGTCATGTAGACCCGCTGCCCGCGGCCCAGGACCTCGGCGGTGCGCGGAAGCGGGTTCGAGAGTTCGGCCTGCGCCTGCGCCGTGTCGGCCTGCGCGTAGCGATACGGCGTGTAGTCGCGCGGCACGGTACCCGCCACCGGCATCCGCATGGAGGTCTCGCCGGGCCGGAGCGGATCCTCGAACTGCGCGCCGACGCGCGGCCCGTACGACATGTCGGGCATGTACTCGAGCGTCGGCTTCTTCTTGGTGGAGCAGCCCGCCGCCAGGATCGCGGCGAGGAGCGGACCGGTCAGGACGACGCGCGCGAGGCGCCAGGGGCTACGCACGGACCACTCTCAGCTCGACCGGTTTCGTGGTCTGCATGAATTCGAGCGTCCGGGCCTCGTTCCACTCGCGGCCCGACTCCGGGATGAAGATGGCGAAGCGGTCGTGGGTCAGGTCGCGGTCGAGGACCGGCGTGCTGAAATCGGGCAGCCCGCACGCGACGAGGAGCGCCGCCAGGGTCATCGTGCCGCCGAGGAGAACTCCCATTTCGAAGGTGACCGGAATGAACGCCGGCAGCGAGATCATCGGCTTGCCGCCGATATTGATCGGCCAGTCGTACGCCGAGGTCCAGATCTGAAACAGCATCCCGAGCCCCGCCCCGCCCAACCCCATGACGAGCGTCACGAAAGGAATCCACGACTTCCGGATGCCGAGCGCCTCGCTCAGACCGTGCACCGCATAGGGCGTGTAGGCATCCGCGTTGGCGAAGCCGTGCTCGCGCACCTTGGCCGCCGCGAGAAGCAGCGTGTCCGGATCCTCGTAGAGAGCCAGGACGCCGCGCAGGGGCGGTTTCTTCGCGAACGGATTAGCCATGGGCGGCTTCCTTCGGCGCGAGCTTGGCGTTCTGCTTCGCCGTCCAGAGCACCCCCTTCACCTCGGCGATCGAGATCGCCGGGAAGAAGCGGCAGAAGAGGAGAAACCACATGAAGAACCATCCGAACGATCCCGCCAGGACGCTCCAATCGAACACCGTCGGGCGGTAGTAGCCCCAGGTGGAAGGCAGGAAGTCGCGATGGAGCGACGTGATGATGATGGTGAAGCGCTCGAACCACATCCCCACGTTCACCAGGAGCGCCACGACGAACATGACCGCCAGGCTCCGGCGGAACCGCTTGAACCAGAAGAGCTGCGGCACGACGACGTTGCAGGTGACCATCGTCCAGTAGGCCCACCAGTAGGGACCGCCCGCTCGGTTCATGAACGTGAATCGTTCGAACTGATTCCCGCTGTAGAGGGCGACGAAGAACTCCGTCATGTAGGCGTAACCGACCATCATGCTCGTGACGAGGATGATCTTGTTCATGTTCTCCAGATGGTGGAGCGTGACGTAGTCCTCCATCTTGAAGACCTTCCGGAGGATCACGAGCAGCGTCACCACCATGGCGAATCCGGAGAAGATGGCGCCCGCCACGAAGTAGGGCGGGAAGATCGTCGTGTGCCAGC
>JBBTHR010000094.1:0-11158 GCA_038060295.1 Candidatus Eiseniibacteriota bacterium | reverse complement strand
TTTTGTGCCATTTGCTTCATCCTTGCCCCAGGCGATCTACGGCGGGTTGGCAGTGGCGGCGTCAGCGCCCCGCCTCGCGGGTCGCCCTTACTAAGAGGGCCGCTCGATCCCGTTACCATAGACTGCTTCGCCAAAAATGCAGCTACAGATTTTGCCGGGATCCGCTGGCAGATCAAGGAGCTACGGCGGCAGGCGCGCCCGGCGGTCACCCTCGAAGAGCAACGCGAGATTCACCAGCAACTGCAGAAACTGGAAAAACAGCAGCGCCGGCTGGCGCAGAGGACCGAGACGGAGCGGTTGTTCACGATCCAGTGGGCGGTCGCATGACCTTTGCATATGCTCATCGTATTGAGTAAAAATGCTCCTTACGATGAGTGTCTCGCCAGAGCCCTCCTTTCAAGGTGAGTACGCCGCTGTGCTGGCCGCTCGCTTGGGCGAGCCTCGCCGCTTTCTGCACGTCGTCGCTGGCCCGCGCAAGGTCGGCAAGTGCACGCTGGTGCCGCAGGTGCTGGCTGAGTTCGTGGCTTCATGAACGAAGTGCGGCAGGCGCGGCGCCCTTGACACGAATCGTCTGGAGTCAATTCGGCGCGGCGATCGACATGCTCGAGAACGCCATGCGCGCGGCGCCCGATGAGGTCTGGGGCGACCGTACGAAGCCGCCGGAGTTCTGGTACGTCGCCTATCACACGCTCTTCTTTCTCGACTACTACCTCTCCGGCTCCTCCGAGGGATTTATGCCGCCCGCGCCGTTCACGCTGAGCGAGCTCGACCCGGAGGGAGTGCTTCCCGATCGCGTCTATTCGAAAGACGAACTCCTCGCCTACCTCGCGCACGGCCGAGAGAAGTGCCGTGCAGCGCTCGCCGCGCTCACGGACGAGACGGCGGCCCGCGCCTGCCGCTTCGAGCGCCGCGACATGTCGGTGATGGAGCTCCATCTCTACAACATGCGCCACGTCCAACACCACGCCGCGCAACTTAATCTCATTCTGCGGCAGACCGTCGATTCCGCGCCGGACTGGGTCGGGAAGACCCGGAGCGGACTCGACGGAAACACGCCGCCAACGCGATAGCCGAGAGGAGAGGTCCTATGCCCCACACCGTCTACTCCCCCACCGAACGATTCTGGCTCGCGGCGCTGGCCGTCTTCGGTTTCGTCGCCGTGAACGGCGCCTTCTTCTACGGACTTCTCGCTCAACCCGGCAGCCTGAAGGCGGCTCTCACCAATCCGATCTCGCTCGCGTTCCTGGTGGAGGCGCTCCTGGTGCTCGGCGCGCTCGCCTATCTCCTCGGCAAGTGGGGGGTCGGCCGGCTTTCGTGGGGCTGGTTCCTCATCCTCTCGCTCGCCGGGAGCATGGCGTTCGCGCTGCCGGTAGTACTCCTCTGGCGCGGGCGCCGCTCCTCCACACCCACTTCGTAGGAGATCCAACACGTGCCATCCACGACGGGCCTTACGGCTCTCCTGAACGCCCACCGCTCGATCCGCGACTACAAGCCGGACCCGATCGACCCCGCGCTCGTCGAGGAGGTATGCGGCGAGGCGATCGCCGGCGCTTCTTCGTCGGGCAACCTGAATAGCATTTCGATCGTCTTCACCCGCGACCCCGAGCGGAAGCGAAAGCTCTACGAGATGCACTTCGGACAGGAGATGGTGCTGCAGGCGCCGCTGGTCGTGACCTTCTGCGCCGATTGGTTCCGCACGCGGGAGTGGCTCCGCCGGCGTGGCGCGCGCGACAACTTCAACAACCTGATCGGCTATCACGTCGCCGCATTCGACGCGATGATCGTGGCGCAGAACGTCTGCCTCGGCTTCGAGGCGAGGGGGCTCGGCATCTGCTACATGGGGACGACCCTTCACTCCATGGGGGAGATCGCGGCATATCTTGAACTCCCCGACACCTGCCTCCCGGTCACGACGATCGTCGTCGGTTACCCGAACGAAGATCCGCCCAAGCGAGACCGCCTTCCGCTGGCAGCCTTCCTGCACGACGAGACGTATCGCCGGCCGACGGAGGAGGAACTGGAGGCGACCTACGCCCAGCGCGAGGTGCGCGGCTGGGCGCGCTACATGGCCTACCCGGAGCTGAAGGCGAAGATCGAGGCGCTCGGCATCACGTCGCTCGCGCAGTTCTACACGAGCGAGGCCAAGTACGATCCCGACGTGTTCCGCGAGGACTCCGCCAAACTTCGCGCGCTGCTCGAGTCGAAGCACTTTCTTCCGTAGCGATCTCCCGGTCGGCCCCGGGAGTCCGATGGACTGAAAAGGAGGTTTCATGAAGATTCGTACGTTTCAGGCGGCCGATTTCGAAGGAGTCCGTCGTCTCTGGGCTTCGACGGAGGGGCTGGGAGTAGGCCCGGGCGATAAGCGGGAATCTGTGGTTCACTTCCTGGACCGAAACCCCGGGCTCTCGCTGGTCGCGGTGGACATGGGCGCGATCGTGGCCTCGGTTCTTTGCGGTCACGATGGCCGGCGCGGCTACATCTATCGCTTGGCCGTGGGGCCCGACTACCGAAACCAGGGCCTCGCCAAGGATCTCGTGCGCCGCTGCCTCGCCGGACTGAAGGCCGCGGGGATCGAGCGCTGCCTGGCCCTGGTCCAGGAGGACAACGAGGGGGCGAGACGCTTCTGGGAGAAGATGGATGGGAAGCTGCGAACCGACCTGGTGGGGTTCTCGATCGATGTCTGAACGAACACTCACGGAGGATCGAGGAGCCATGACCACCGCCACCCACGCCGACGTCGATCGCTACCTCTCGAATCTCTTCGCGCCCCACGACCCGGCGCTCCAGGCGGCCCTCGCGGCGAGCGCTGCCGCGGGTCTCCCCGAGATCCAGGTTTCCCCAACGCAGGGAAAGTTGCTCCACCTGCTGGCCCGGCTCCTGAACGCGCGCGCCATTCTGGAAGTGGGGACGCTGGGCGGCTACAGCGCCATCTGGCTCGCGCGGGCACTCCCGCCGGGCGGGCGCCTCGCCACGCTGGAGTTCGACCCGAAGCACGCCGAGGTCGCGCGGGCGAACATCGCCGGCGCCGGGCTCGCCGATCGCGTCGATGTCCGCGTGGGCCGCGCCATCGACACGCTTCCGAAGATTGCCGCCGAGGGCCTCGGCCCCTTCGATCTCGTCTTCATCGACGCCGACAAGCCGGGCAATCCCGACTATTTCTCCTGGGCCCTGAAGCTCACCCGCCCCGGCAGCCTGATCCTCGTGGATAATGTGGTCCGCGAGGGTTCCGTGGTCGACGCGGGGAGCGCGGATGCGGCGATCCAGGGAACCCGGCGCGTTCTCGAGATGATGGCCGCGGAGCCGCGCGTGAGCGCCACGGCGCTCCAAACCGTCGGCGCGAAGGGCTGGGACGGACTCGCGATGGCGGTCGTCGTTTCCTGATCGGAGGGATGCATGATGCGCTTTCTAGCCGTAGCCCTCTTCCTTCTCGCGCTGGTGCCGGCGTGCACGACGCAGACGACCTCCTCGCCCGTGCGAACACTGGAGGTGAAAGCCTCGCTCGACACGCTCTGGACGCGTTACGCCTTCGCCTCCGACGCGCACGACGCCGGCGGATTCGCGCTTCTCTTCGTGGACGACGCGACGCTTGCGCTACCGGGCGTCCCGACGAAACGCGGGCGCGCCGCGATCGAGGAGTGCCTCGGAAGTCTCTATTCCGGAGTCGACGCCACGGCGCTTCGAATCGACCAGCATGATTTGAGCGTCGCGGGCGCCACCGCGTTCCAGAGCGGCGCGTTCGAGGAGGATTTCACCGAGGCGGGTGTGGCGAAGACGAGGTACGGGCGTTTCGCCGCGATCGTGGAGCAAGGCAAGGACCGCGCGTGGCGAATCCGGCACCTAACGGCGCTCGCCGACTCCGTCAGGCCATGACTGAAGCCGAGGCATCAACCCAGGGGGCGCCCATGCGCACCACCATCAAGGCCGGCATCATCCTCGGAATCCTCGTCGAGATCTGGACCGTCGTGGTCATCGCCGCCGGGTGGCACAAGGATCCGGCGCTGATGGCGGTTTTCTTTCTCGTGATCCCGATCCAGATCACGGTCATCGTGATGGCGCTGAAGCAGACCGCCGCGGAGGCGCCCTACGCGAAGCAGGTGCTGAACGGAATCGCGATCTCGCTGATCGCCGGGGCCATCATCTTCGCGGGCTCGTATCTTCTCACGACCGCCGTCTTCCCGACCTACTTCGACGAGTTGCGCGTCGCGGGGGCGGAGATCCTGACCAAGGCCGGCAAGAGTCCCGAGGAAATCGCGGTGGAGCTGAAGAAGAACGAGTCGATGTACGACCCGCTCCAGAATTCGCTCGCGGGCCTGTTCGGAACGTCGGTGACGGGACTCCTCGTGTCGATGATCGCCGCGATCTTCGTCCGGAAGAAATAGGAGCCATGGCCTCCCTCTCGCTTCGCGACCTCACGCTCACCTATCCGAACGGCACTCGTGCCGTCGACGGGATCTCGCTCGATCTTCCCGACGGCGCGTTCCTGGCGCTCCTCGGCCCTTCCGGCTGCGGAAAGTCGTCGCTCCTTCGCATGATCGCGGGACTGGAGACGCCGACCTCCGGCACGGTGCTCCTCGACGGGCGGGACGTCACCGACGCCGAACCGAAGGATCGAGACGTGGCAATGGTCTTCCAGGGGCTGGCGCTCTATCCCCACATGACGGTCGCCGAGAACATGAGCCTGGGGCTTCGCGCGCGCCGCACGCCGGAGGAGGAGATCGGACGGCGCGTGGCGGAGGCGGCGAAGATGCTGGGCCTCACGCGCTACCTCGCGAAGAAGCCGCGCGAACTCTCCGGCGGCGAGCGCCAGCGCGTGGCGCTGGGACGGGCGCTGGTGCGGCGGCCGAAGATCTTCCTCTTCGACGAACCGCTCTCATCGCTCGACGCCCAGCTGCGCCAGGAGTTGCGCGAGGAGCTGGCGCGCCTCCACGCCCACACGCGGACCACGTCGGTCTACGTGACGCACGATCAGAAGGAGGCGCTCTCCCTGGGCGACCGCGTGGCGGTCCTGTGCGCCGGGAAGCTCCGGCAGGTGGCGACGCCCGAGGCGATCTATCGCGAGCCGAGCGACCTGTTCGTGGCGCGCTTCGTGGGGGAGCCGGCGATGAACGTGGTCGAGGGTGAACTGCGCGTGGAACAGGGGGGCGTGGCGTTCCACGCGCCGGGGCTTCATCTCGCGTTGAACGGGCGCTCGGCCACGGGCGCGGCGGGGGCTCCGGCTGCTCCGGGCGCGGCGGGGGCTATCCGCCCCGTCTCGCTCGGCGTCCGTCCGGAGCACGTCGGACTTGTTCCGTCCGGCGCCGCCAGCCAGGCAGCGGTCGAGCGAGTCGAGCGCCTCGGGGGCGAGACGCTGGTCCACCTCCGCGGCGCCTGGGGCGCGATGATCGCGCGGATCGCCCCCGCTTCGATTCCCCCGGAGGCAGGCGCGTCGATCGGCGTCACGCTCGATCCCGCGCACTCGCTCCTCTTCGACCGGGAGTCGGGCGCGCGGATCGCCTAGTCCGCGGCCCCTGTATCGTGAACGGTTCCGACCAGCAATCCCCCCTGGATGACGGCGGGCTGGCCGCGGACGGCGGATCGCCGGCTCGTTCGACGACTCCACCGGCTCACCCCCGCTCGGTCGCGGCCGTCGCGCCCGCGTGGCACACGGCCTTCCTCCTCGCGTACCTCGCCGGATTCACCTGGCTGAGCGCCTCCTCGGCGCCCGGGGAGGGCTCGGTTCCGAGCGCCTCGCGTCCCGTGATCTATCTCACCGTGCTCGCCTTCCAGTGGATCCTCTTCGGAATCGCCACCTGGGGATTCCGCCTTCGCGGCGTCTCGATCGGCGCCATCCTCTCGTATCGCTGGAAGGGATGGAACGGAGTCTGGCGCTGCTCCCTGCTGGCCGCGGCCTGCTGGATCGCCACGTTCATGGGCGTCGCCACGGCGATCGACGCGACCGGGATGCGGGATCCAGCCCAGGTGCGCCGGGTCGTCGAGATGATCGCTCCCCGCGGGCCGCTCGAGCTGGCAATCTGGACGTCGGTGGCCGTGACGGCGGGCTTCGTGGAGGAGATCGTCTTCCGCGGCTACCTGCAGCGGCAGTTCACGGCCTGGACGCGGAATCATCTGGCCGGCATCGCCCTCTCCGCCTTCGTCTTCGGCGCGGGGCACCTCTACCAGGGAGTCGCCTCGGCCGCGCTCATCATGGTCGTGGGGCTCTGCTTTTCCCTGTCCGCCTACGCCACCCGCAGCCTCGTTCCCGGTGTGATCGCGCACGCCTGGGAGGACCTCATCTCCGGAATCGCCGGGCGCGGGTAGCCGGGGAGCCCCGAGGGGGACCCCCGTAACCCCTCGTCGTGTGGTAAACTTAGGGCTGAATTCCCCAACGGACCGGATCGGATCGGAGCATCCATGACCTGCACCCTCGTGCCGTCGCGGCGCCGGCGCCGCCATTTCCTCGTTCCACTCGCGCTGCTGCTCGTTGCCTTCCTCGCCTCCAGCGCCGCGCTCGCCGCCGCGCCGGCCCAAGCGGCCCCCGCACCGCAGGCCGTCGAGCCGCTCTTCGTCCCCGGACAGCTCCTGGTGCAGTTCCGCGCCACGGCCGCGAATTCCGATCGCGCGCACCTCGCGCGGGAGGAGGGGGCGGAGGTGATGAGCGACGTCACGGCGACCGGCCTGGTGAAGCTCCGGCTCGGCGCCGGCGACACGGTGGAACGCGCGGCCGCCCGCTTCCGGCAGCGTCCCGACGTCGAGTACGCGATTCCGAATCTCCGCGCCCGCGCCTTCTTCGTGCCGAACGACTCGCTGATCACGTCCACGACCATGGACCTCGCCTGGAATCTCCGCAGCGTCCACGCCTACGACGCGTGGGACATCCAGACGGGAGACCCGAGCATCGTGGTGGCGATCATCGACACGGGCGTCGCCTACGAGGAGCGCGCGATTCCCGACTACGAGCGCGCCGGGATCTGGCCCGGGACGACGATGTACCAGCGCTCGCCCGACCTGCCGGGACCCTTCGTTCCGGGCTGGGACTTCATCCACGACGACCCCTTCGCGAACGACGACAGCGGGCACGGGACGACGGTCGCGACGATCGTCGCGGGGGCCCCGAACAACATCGCCGGCAGCGCGGGAATCGCCTTCGGCGTGACGATCATGCCGGTCAAGGTGATCGACTATCGGAACGACTCCGACATGTCGTTCATCACCGGCGGCATCCGGTTCGCGGCCGACCACGGCGCCGACATCATGAACCTGTCGCTCGGCTTCCCGCCGATGAGCACGTTCCAATTCCTCGGCTACACGGAGCGGGCGGTCCAGGAGATGTTCCGGCCGCTGCGCGACGCGGTGAACCACGCGCAGCGCCGCGGCGTCATCGTGGTCGCTTCCTCGGGCAACTTCGACGCGGGGGAAGTCAGCCTCCCCGCGGGCTACCCCGGCGTGATCGCGGTCGGCGCCACCGACCCCGACGGTCGGCGCGCTTCCTACTCCTCGTACGGGCGAAACCTCGATCTCATGGCGCCCGGCGGCGATTTCCAGGACCTGAACGGCGACCACGTGCAGGACGCCGTCTTCGTCCTCTCCATCAAGCCGCACCGCTCCGAAGGCTCCCTGGCGAAGCCCGACTCGTTCGGCACCTTCCCCTTCTTCGGCACCTCGGGCGCGGCGCCGCACGTGACGGGCGCGGTGGCGCTCCTCCTGGCGAAGGGCTACAACTCCCAGGGCGCCATCGAGCAGACGCTTCGAGAGACGGCAGTCCGGCCTCCCGACCGCCTGCCGGGGATCGACCTCCTGTACGCCGCCGGGCTCATCCAGCTCGACGCCGCGCTCCGGACTCGAACGCCGTCCGGCGGCCAGGCGCCGGCGAAGGGGGAGATCGCGGCGCGGCTCCTCTCGCGCAATCCCGCGCGCGGCGAGGCTTTGATCTCGTATCGTAACGAGCGCCCCGGCCGGGTGCGCGTTCGCGTCTTCGACGTGCGCGGCGCGCTGGTGCGGACGCTCGAGAACCGGGACGCTCCGGCGGGCGAGCAGAGCGCACGCTGGGACGGCCGCGACGATGCCGGAGGTCACGCGGCGACGGGCGTCTACTTCTTCCGCGTTCAGACGGCCGACGGAGTCGCCACGCGCAAGATCACCTTCCTGCGCTAGACTACGCGCGGGTCACGGCGACCCCGAACTCACGATGTCACGGATGCGGGCCCCCCGCTCGCGTCCGTCTCTCAAGGAGGAGGACCAGGCATGACTCGCGCTCGCCACCCCCATCTCCCCTCGGCACGCACGTCCCTTCTCGCCCTCTTCGCCTTTCTCGCCGCGACGGCGGGGACACCCGCGGCGCTCCTCCTGCCCTCCCCGGCGGAGGCCGCGGACGCGCCGGCGACCAACGTGACGACCGTCGGCGGTCCGGTCTCGAGCAAGGAGACGGCCCTCACCCGGATTCAGCGGATGGTCGCGCGGCTCAATCGGGAATCGGCCACCCCCGAGGGGGAGGCGGTCGTGGCAGCGCGGCTGGCCGGCCAGTTCCGCACGAGTCCCGACTCGCTCCGCGCGCAGCGAGCGGCGTGGGGACTCGGCTACGGCGAGGTGGCGATGGTCTACGGATTCGCGCGGGCGAGCCGAAAGCCGGGCGTCGCCCCCGATGCGGTGGTGGCGATGCGACGTGACGGCAAGACCTGGGAGGCGATCGCGAAGGAGCTCGGCGTCAAGATCGACACCGTGGCGTCCCGGATGAAGCGGCAGGTGGGTCCGAAGGGACCGTCGAAACCGAAGTAGCGCCCTAGCGCTTTGTCTTGGGAGCCGCCGGCTTCGTGGCGGTCCCCTTCGTCGCGGGGACCGGCTTGAAGGTCGGCGGCTTCTTCGCCGGCCTCGGTGCGGGAGGCGGCGGGATCGTCAGATCGCTCGCCACCCAGACGTCCTCGTTCCCCTTGTCGAAGAGCGTGTACCAGATTTCCTTGCCGTCGGCCGACCACGTCGGCTTGGAGGAGTTCCCCGTCGTCGTGATCTGAACCGGCGGCCTCTTTCCTTCCGCGTCCACCAGCCAGACATCGTTCTTGTTGTTGACCCGCTTCGCGACGGCGATCCACTTTCCGTCGGGCGACCAGGTCGGCCAGACGTCCTCGTCCTTCTCCTCCGACGGCCGAAGCCCCGAGAGCTGGATCGGCTTCCCGCCGTCGACCGATACCTTGAAGACTCGGAACAACGAGAAGATGGCGCTCCGCGTCGACTGCATTCCCGACCCGATGTTCACGACCTTGGTGGTATCGACGTCCTTCGAGACGAAGGCGATCCACTTGCCGTCGGGGGACCAGGTGGGGTGCCCCGGGCTTCCGTTCATCTTGGTGATCTGCCGCGCCTCATGGTCGCTCGACTCGCCGTCGGGTCCCATCAGATAGAGGTTGTAGCCGTAGAGCGAGCCCGAATCGAGGCGGTTCGAGGGGAACGCGATCAGCGATCCGTCCGGAGAATACGACGCGAAGCGGCTGCTCCCCGCGGCGCGCGTCAGTTTCTTCGCCTCGCCTCCCTCGAGGGGAATCGAGTAGACGCTGTACTGACGGTCGCGCGTCGAGATGTAGAGGAGCGACTTGGAGTCCGGTGCCCAGGTCGGGGTCATGGCGCGGGCCGAATCGGGCTCGTCGGTGACCTGGCGCGCCTCGCCGCCACCGATCGGCATGACCCAGATGTCGGTGAGGGTTCCGCCCTTCGCCATGGTGATGGCGACCCACTTGCCGTCCGGCGACGGGGTCGGATCGCTCTCGCGGACGGTGTCGGCCAGGACCTGGCGGAACTGGGTGGCGCGCGCCGGCGCGGCCGGCAGGAAGAGCACGGCTACGATAGCGAGCGCCGCAACCCCATGGAGGCCATGCGTTAACGAGGGAAGTTCGGTGCGCGTGATGGATGTGGGTCGCGTGAGAATCATCGTTCTAGTAACCCCGGAATCGCCCCTCGGTTTCGGTCAGGGACGGGGCGTGAATCCCTCGCCGACCGTGATCACCTCGTAGGAAGCGACGCTCAGCGCGTGCTTTCGCATCTGACTCCACGGGCGATCGAGCACATAACACTTGAGAAGCGCCAGCACCAGCTGGTGAGAGACGACCGCGATGAGTCCCTTCCCCTCCTCAGGGTGGCGGGCCAGGATATCCTTCATCACGCCGACCGCGCGATCGTGGACCGACTGGAGCGGCTCGATGCCGGGCAGATCGACCGAACTCGGGTCCTCCCGCCAGCGGCGGTAGCGCTCCGGATCGGGGAGATCGGCCTCCAGCATCCCTTCCCACTCGCCGTGATGAATCTCGTTCAGGCGCGCCTCGGTCGTGATGTTGAGGTTGTGCGGCCCCGCGACGTACGACGCCGTCTCCAGCGCGCGCGGCAGCTCGCTCGAGTAGATCGCCTGGAGCGGCACCTCCCAGAGCAGCCGCGCCAGCCCCTTCGCCTGCTCGCGCCCCGCGTCGTTGATCGACGCGCCGGTCGAACCCTGGAGCCGCTTCTCGCGGTTCCAGTCGGTCTCGCCGTGGCGAACGAAGACGATGTCGCGGCCTCGGGACATTCGGGGGCTAGAGACGCCCTTCGCGCTCGAGGATCTCCGCGTTCAGGATCGCCGCGCCCGCGGCGCCGCGCACCACGTTGTGTCCCAGCGCGTCGAACTTCCAGTCGAGCACGCTGCAGGGGCGAAGCCGGCCCATCGTGATCCCCATTCCCCCGTCGCGATCGGCGTCGAGCCGCGGCTGCGGCCGGTCGTCTTCCTCCCGGTAGAGAATCGGCTGCTCCGGCGCGCTCGGAAGCGACAGCTTCGCGAGGGGGCGGAAGGCGGCGATCGTGGCGAGGAGCGTCTTTCGCGTGGGACGGCGGCTGAACTTCACGCTCACCGCGATCAGGTGGCCGTCGAGGACGGCGACGCGATGGCAGGCGGCACTCAGGGCGAACTCCGCCGGCTCGATCTCCTTCTTTCCCAGGTGCCCGAGAATCTTGTGCGTCTCGCTCTCCATCTTCCCTTCCTCGCCCGCGATGTAGGGCACCACGTTGCCGAGGATGTCGAGAGCGGGGACGCCCGGATAGCCGGCGCCGCTGGCGGCCTGAAAGGTCGTCACGATCACCTGCTCCACGCCGAAAGCGCGATGGAGCGGCGCGAGCGCCATCGCGAGGACGATGGTCGAGCAGTTGGGGTTCGTGACGATCCCGCCCT
>JBBTHR010000093.1:0-5682 GCA_038060295.1 Candidatus Eiseniibacteriota bacterium | reverse complement strand
CGACTACGAGAAGCTGCTGGGGGCGCACGCATGAGTTTCGTCGGCCGAAGCGACGCCGAACGCCGGGCGATGCTCGAGCGGATCGGCGCCGCCACGATCGAGGACCTCTGGGGCGCCATTCCCGCGGAGTTTCGCGTGACCGGAGCGCTTCCGCTTCCGCCGCCGCTGGCCGAGTACGAGATCTCGAAGCGTTTCGAGGCGGACGCCGCCCGAAACGCCGACTCCGGCCGCTACGCCTGCTTCCTCGGCGCCGGCATCTACGACCACTTCATCCCCGCCGCGGTGCGCGCCCTGACCTCGCGCTCCGAGTACGCGACCGCCTACACGCCCTATCAGCCCGAGGTCGCGCAGGGGACGCTTCAGGTGATCTTCGAGTACCAGTCGATGATCCGGGAATTGACCGGTATGGAGGTGGCGAACGCCTCCATGTACGACGCCGGGACCGCCGCGGCCGAGGCCGCGCACGTGGCCGCCGGGGCGAAGAGCCGCCGGCGCGTGGTCGTCTCGGCGGGACTCCACCCGCATCATCGGCAGGTCCTCGCGACGTACGCTTCGGCCGGCAATTTCGAAATCGTGGAGACGCCGCTCACGGGCGGTGGCACCGACTTGGCCGCCGCGAAGGCGGCGATGGGCGCGGACGCGGCGGCGTTCCTCTGGGCCCAGCCGAATTTCGAGGGAATCGTCGAGGACGGGGCCGCGCTCACCGAAGCCGCGCACGCCGCCGGAGCCTACTCGGTGGCGGTGGCCGATCCGATCGCGCTATCGGTGCTGACTCCTCCGGGAGCGCAGGGCGCCGACATCGTCGTCGGAGAGGGGCAGCCGCTCGGCGTGTCGATGTCGTACGGCGGCCCGCTCGTCGGGTTCTTCGCGATCCGGAAATCGGATGTGCGCCGGCTCCCGGGACGCCTTTCCGGCGCCACCGTCGATCTGGACGGCCGGCGCGGATTCGTCCTCACGCTCCAGACGCGCGAGCAGCACATTCGCCGCGAGCGCGCGACCTCCAACATCTGCACGAATCAGGGGCTCATGGCCCTGGCGAACACGATTCACCTGGCGCTCCTGGGGGCGCAGGGAATGCGCGACGTCGCGCTTCAGTGCCTGGAGCGGACGCACTACCTGGCCGAGCGGGTCGCCCGCGTGCCGGGCGTGTCGATCGCTCACGGAGCGTCGTTCTTCCGTGAATTTGTTCTCCACCTGCCGGGACCGGCCGCTTCGTTCGTGGAGCACGCGCTCGGCTCGAATCTTCTGGCCGGCGTTCCACTCTCGCGCTTCGACCGCGGTCGGCCGAACGATCTCCTGGTCGCGGTGACCGAGAAGAGGACTCGCGAGGAAATGGACCGCTACGCCTCCACGCTGGCAGCGTGGGTCGGAAGCCGCGTGGCAGCCCCCGCCGAGGAGGCCGCATGTCCGCGATGAACGATCCCTCGATCGTGGAGGCGACCCTGCGAGAACTGTCGGTCGCCGGGCACCGGGGACCGCGTCTTCAGCCGCTCGACATTCCGGAACGCGGCGCCGCGGCGCTCCTTCCGCACGCGGCGCTCCGGGCCGGGGCGCCCGCGCTTCCGGAGATCTCCGAGCCGGCCGCGGTGCGCCACTTCGTGAATCTCTCCACGCTGAACCATCACATCGACAAGGCGCTCTATCCGCTCGGCTCGTGCACGATGAAGTACAACCCGAAGCTGAACGACGAGATGGCGCGGCTCCCGGGCTTCGCGGGGATCCATCCGTTTCAGCCCGACGAGACGGTTCCCGGCGCGCTGGCGGTGATCGGGGAGTTGCACGACTGGCTCCGCGCGATCATGGGGATGCCGGGCATCACGACGCAGCCGGTGGCGGGAGCGCAGTGCGAGTTGACCGCGATTCTCATGGTGCGCGCGTACCACACGGCCCGCGGCGACGCCCGGGAAGAGGTGATCGTCCCCGATTCGGCCCATGGAACGAATCCGTCCACCGTGGCGCAGGTCGGCTACAAGGTCGTGACGGTTCCCTCGGGGCCCGACGGGCTCGTCGACATGGGAGCGCTGAAGAAGGCGATCTCGCCGAGAACCGCGGCGATGATGCTCACGAACCCCAATACGCTCGGGATCTTCGAGCGGGAAGTGGGGACGATCGCCCGCTGGATTCACGACGCCGGCGCGTTCCTCTATCTCGACGGCGCCAACCTGAACGCCATGGTGGGCCTGGCGAGTCCGGGCGCCATGGGATTCGATTTCGCCCACATCAATCTCCACAAGACCTTCTCGACGCCTCACGGCGGAGGCGGCCCCGGTGGCGGCGTGCTCTGCGTGCGCCCCGACCTCGAGCCCTACCTGCCGGCGCCGGTGCTGGTGTCGGCCGGCTCGGGATACCGCTGGGACTACGACCGGCCGCGCTCCATCGGCCGCGTTCACTCGTACTACGGCAATTTCGGCATTCTCGTCCGGGCCCTCGCGTATCTCCGCGCGCTCGGGGCGTCGGGCGTCGCCGAGGTGAGCCGGGAGTCGATTCTCAACGCGAACTATCTCAAGGCGCGGCTGAAGGACGCCTACGCCCCGTCGCACGAGGGATACTGCATGCACGAATTCGTCCTCTCGGCGACCCGGCAGAAGGCGCGCGGGGTGAAGGCCCTCGACGTGGCGAAGCGGCTGCTCGATTTCGGAGTCCACGCCCCCACGACCTATTTCCCGCTGATCGTGGAAGAGGCGTTGATGATCGAGCCGACCGAGACCGAGACGAAGTCGGCGCTCGACGCGTTCGCCGAGGCGATGCTCGCGATCGATCGGGAATCGATCGAGGATCCGGAGACCGTGCGTCGCGCTCCCACCAAGACGCCGGTTCGCCGTCTGGACGAGGCGCGCGCGGCGCGCAACCTGGTTCTCTCGTGGCAAGATCTCGAGGCCGGGCTTGGAGGCGCCTAAGGCGGCTCCGGCGGCCGGGCTCGCGTGGAGCGCGTGGCCGGCGCGGGAGCGCCCCTTCGCGGCGGCGGTCCTCGTCGTTTCCGCCATCATTCTCGGCGTCCTGGTAAGGCAGGGAACGGGTGACACCGTACTCGCCTTCGCGGGGCCTTTGTTCGTACTCCTTTCTGTGTCGTCCTGGCTCCTGCCGACCGCCTACCGGCTGACGGAGGAATCGCTCGAGGTGCGGTCGCTCGGCGTCACACGCGTCCGACCCTGGGGTGAGATGCGCCGGATGACGGTGGATGAAACCGGCGTCTTTCTGAGCCCGTTCGAGCGGAAACAGTGGCTCGACGCGTATCGGGGAGTTCGCCTGCTGACCGGAGGAAATCGCGATCAAGTGGTGGCGTTCGTGGAAGCGAAGCTCGCCGGCCCCCGCGCCGGCGGCTGACGCGCCAGGGCAGGCGCCGGGCTTCCCGGGGCCCGACTCGGGCGGCGCGGCGGCCGATTCGTACACGGCCGAGGAAGAGGCCTTGCTCGCTCGCCTGGCCGACCTGACGGTGCGAAACCGGATGACCGTCCCCGCGATCCTTTTCTTGGAGAGCGTGAAACCGCTCTCGTTCCTGGGGAGCCAGGCGCTTCACTTTTTCGAACCGATGGTCCGGGCGTTTTTCAGCGTTCCGGACTACGACCGCGTGGCCGCGCTCCTCGAGCGCCGGGAGAGTCTCGAGGCGCTCCTCGTACGCATCGAGGCGAAGGAAGACGACGTACGCCGTGAAGAGCGCGAGGCCAAGGAGCGGCGCCGGGAGGCCCGCAAGGCCGGAACCGATCGAAAGGATCCACCGTGAGTGACCGGAAACCGGATGATTTGAAGTCGATTCTCGCGACCGACTGCGGGAGTACGACGACGAAGGCGATCCTCATCGAGCGCCGGGGCGACGAGTACCGCCTGATCGTGCGCGGCGAGGCGCCGACCACCGTCGAAGCGCCCTTCGAGGACGTGACGCGCGGAGTCCTGAACGCGATCATGGAAGTCGAGGAGCTGGCCGGCCGGAAGATCCTGGACGGCGAGACGATCATCACGCCGCAGCAGGGAAACGACGGTGTCGATCTCTACATCTCCACGTCGAGCGCCGGCGGCGGACTGCAGATGATGGTCTCGGGCGTCGTGAAGAGCATGACGGGGGAGAGCGCCCAGCGCGCCGCGCTCGGCGCCGGCGCCATCGTGATGGACGTCATCGCGAGCAACGACGGACGGCTACCTCACGAGAAGATCAAGCGGATCCGCCAGCTCCGCCCCGACATGATCCTCCTTTCCGGCGGCATCGACGGCGGCACGACGTCCCACGTGGTGGAGATGGCGGAGCTCCTGGCCGCGGCCGATCCGAAGGCGCGCCTCGGCGCGGGCTACGAGCTGCCGGTCATCTACGCGGGGAACAAGGACGCGGCCGCCATCGTCGAAGACCGCCTGGGAAAGAAGACGGCGCTCGTGATCACGGATAACCTCCGGCCGGTCCTGGAGCGCGAGAACCTGACCCCGGCCCGCGACAAGATCCACGACCTCTTCATGGAACATGTCATGGCCCACGCGCCCGGCTACAAGAAGCTGATGACGTGGTCGCCGGTGCCGATCATGCCGACGCCCGGCGCCGTCGGGCTCATCATGGAGACGATCGCGCGCGAGGAGAAGATCAACGTCGTCGGCGTCGACATCGGTGGCGCCACGACGGACGTCTTCTCGGTCTTCCAGACCGTGTTCAACCGGACGGTGAGCGCTAATCTCGGCATGAGCTACTCGGTCTCGAACGTGCTCGCGGAGGCGGGTCTTCCGAACATCCTCCGGTGGGTGCCGTTCGAGATCAGCGAGCCGGATCTCCGGAACCGAATCAAGAACAAGATGATCCGCCCCACGACCATTCCCCAGACGCTGGAGGAGCTGGTCATCGAGCAGGCGATCGCGCGCGAAGCGCTGCGGTTGGCGTTCGAGCAGCACAAGACGCTCGCCGTCGGCTTGAAGGGCGTACAACAGGAACGAACGATTTCCGACACGTTCGAGCAGTCGGCCAGCGGCGAGTCGTTGGTGCGCCTCGATCACCTCGACCTCCTGGTCGGGAGCGGCGGCGTGCTCTCGCACGCGCCGCGGCGCGCGCAATCGGCGCTCATGATGCTCGACGCGTTCCTGCCGGAACACGTGACCGAACTCGCGGTGGACTCGATCTTCATGATGCCGCAGCTCGGCGTGCTCTCCACGGTCCACCCGACCGCGGCGCGCCAGGTCTTCGAGAAGGATTGCCTCATCCGCTTCGGCTCCAGCGTGGCGCCGGTCGGTCCCGGCAAGGAAGGGCAGACGGCGCTCAAGGTCTCGCTCGAGATGCCGGGAGGGAAGCGCGAGGAACTCTCCGTTCCCTACGGAACGCTGCGGCTCCTGCCGCTCGGCGAGGGCGAGTTCGCGAAGGCGACGCTCCGCCCGGAGAAGGGCTTCGACGTAGGCGAAGGGAAGGGGAAAGAACGGACCGTGAATCTCCGCGGCGGCGTGGTCGGGGTTATTTTCGACTGTCGCGGACGGCGGCCCTTCGCGCTTCCCGAGGATCGCACGCGCCGGATCGCCAAATTGAACGAATGGAACGACGCGCTGGCTGCCTATCCGGCCGTCGTGAGGAGCTGACGTGGCCCACTCGTATACGCCAGGACTGAAGGTAACCGCGTTCGCCGCAGTCCATCGGGAGCGCAAGCTCCCCCTCGCCGGCACCGTGCTCGTGAAGGTCGGCGACGTGGTGACGGCGGAGACCATCGTCGCGCGGACGGAACT
>JBBTHR010000092.1:0-10543 GCA_038060295.1 Candidatus Eiseniibacteriota bacterium | reverse complement strand
GGCTCTCTCCGATTCCTCGCCCGCCTCGACCCCTTCCCACCGTGGACCTCGATTACGGATTCGCCCCGGCAGCCAACCATCACCGGCTCTGCTCTTGGTAGTGGGTCAGTTTGGCGGGCGCTGCCCGACCAGCCGGCCACCTGTCAGGTTCACCAATCCGGCTGAGGTCGGTTCGAAGCCGCACCGCCAGTAGAACCCGAGCATACACCGACCTCGAACCGCTCCACGACCCTGCCCTCGAGGTCTTGTTCCTCCGTCCAGCGCCATGATCGGTGAGAGGGGCGCGCGGGGGATGGAGTCGGAGGGAGCCTGCAGGCGGCGAAGCCGCCTGTCACAGCGACCGGAGATTCCATCCCCCGCGCGCCCCGTCCCCGCGGCCCGGCCCTTGACGCAGAAGCCAGAACCCCGATAGGGTGCGACCATGCCGCGCGTAGGCGTCTTCGGGCTGATGGCTTCGGGCAAGTCGACGGTATCGAGGTGGTTCCGGGAGTGGGGTGCGGCGCTGGTCGACGGCGACGCGCTCGGCTGGGAAGTGCTGCGCGAGCCCAAGATCGTCGCGGCGCTGGTGGAGGCGTTCGGCGCCGCGGTTCGCGCCGGCGACGGGGCGATCGACCGGGCCGCGCTCGGACGGATCGTGTTCCGGGAGGCCGTGGCGATGGAGCGGCTGAACGCGATCGTGCAGCCGCGGCTTCTCGAGCGGGTGCGCGAGGCGCTCCATGCCGTCCCGACCGGGCCGCTCCTCCTCGACGCGGCGATGCTGACGACGTGGGGGCTCGAACCGGAGCTCGATGGGGTGGTGGAGGTGCGCGCGGGCGAGTCGGCGCGGGCGGCGCGGATCGTCGCGGCTCGCGGTTTCGACGCGGCGCAGGCCCTCGAGCGGATCCGCGGCCAGCGGCTGCCGCCGGTGCGGAACCCGAAGCGGCACTGGATCATTCACAACGACGGCGACCTCGCGGCGCTCGGCCGCCAGGCTGAAGCCGTCTGGAAGGAAATCGCCGCGCTCCCGTAGCGGAGCGGAGCGGCTTCGACGTCACCGGGAGGACCCGATGGATTTGCTCGCCACACGGAAGCGGCTCGAAGAGGGACGCCAGATTCTGGCACAACTCGGGAGCTATCTTTGACGTGGCTCATCGCGAAGTTCGGGTACGTGAGCTGGAGGAGCAACTAGCCGCTCCGGGATTCTGGGACGTGCCGGAGCGCGCGCAGAAGACCCTCATCGAACTCAAATCGATCAAGCGCGTCCTCGACACCTATCGGGGACTGGACCGGGAAGTCTCGGAGGCCGACGGCCTGATCGAACTTCTCGAGGCAGAGCCGGACGAATCGGTGGCCACCGACCTCGACCGGCAGTCGGAACTCCTCCTGCCTCGAATCCAGCAACTCGAACTGAAGAGTCTGCTGGCCGAGGAGAGCGACGCCCACGGGGCGATCGTCACGATCCACCCGGGTGCGGGCGGGACCGAGTCGCAGGACTGGGCCCAGATGCTCTATCGCATGTACACGCGCTACGCCGAGCGGAGCGGCTACGCCGTCGGCATTCTCGACCTGCAGGCCGGGGAAGAGGCCGGCATCAAGGACGCCACCATCCAGGTCGACGGCGAATACGCCTACGGCTTCTTGAAAGCGGAGCACGGCATCCACCGGCTCGTGCGGATCTCGCCCTTCGACGCGCAGAAGCGCCGCCATACCTCGTTCGCCTCGGTCTTCGTCTATCCACAGGTCGGCGAGGACGCGCCGATCGAGATCAAGGACGCCGACATCCGAATCGACACCTACCGCGCCGGCGGCGCGGGGGGGCAGCACGTGAACAAGACCGAATCGGCCGTACGCATCACGCATCTTCCGAGCGGACTCGTCGTCCAGTGCCAGAACGAGCGCTCCCAGCATCGAAACCGCGACTCTGCCATGAAGGTTCTCATGGCCCGCCTCTACGCCCTGCGGCTGGACGAGGATCGCGCGAAGCACAACCAGATCGGCGGCGGCAAGAAGGACATCTCCTGGGGAAACCAGATTCGCTCGTATGTCTTCCAGCCCTACACCCAGGTGAAGGACCACCGAACCGACGTCGTCGCGACCGACGTGCAGTCCGTCATGGACGGGGAGATCCAGCCGTTCATCGACGCCTACCTGCGCCGAAAGGAGCCCGCGTGAACCCCGCCATCTTCCGCGAGTACGACATCCGCGGCATCGCCGACACCGACCTCACCGACGGCGTCGTTCGCGCGATCGGGCGCGCGTTCGGAGACCGGATGCGCGAGAAGGGGCTGGCGTGCGTCGCCGTGGGCCGCGACGTGCGGCTCTCCTCGCCCCGCATCCGCGCCGCGCTCGTGGAGGGGCTCCTGGACCAGGGGATGCGCGTGATCGACGTCGGCGAGGTGCCGACTCCCGCCCTCTACTTCGCGGTCCTCCGGCTGAAGGCCGACGCCGGTGTCATGGTGACCGGGAGCCACAATCCGATCGAGTACAACGGGCTCAAGCTCTCCGAGGGAGTCTCCTCGCTGCACGGTCCCGACGTCCTGGAATTGCGGGGCCGGGCCGAGCGGGCAGGCGTTCTCGCCATGCGGGGAACGCTGGAGACCGCCAACGTGGACGAGCCCTATCTCGCCGACCTTGCCTCGCGCATCCGGCTCGACCGGCCTCTCAAAGTGACGGTCGATCCGGGGAACGGCGCGGCCAGCATCCTCGGGCCGAAATTCCTTCGCATGCTCGGCTGCGACGTGGACGCGATCTTCGACGTGCCGGACGGAAGTTTCCCCAACCATCTTCCCGACCCCACGGTGCCGAAACTGATGGAGGCGCTCATGGCGCGCGTGAAGGCGAACGGCTCCGATCTGGGTATCGGTTTCGACGGGGATGCCGACCGGGTCGGGGCGGTCGACGAGAAGGGCCGCCTCCTCTACGGCGATCAGGTACTGGCGCTCTACGCCGCCTACGTCCTCTCGCGCCGGCCGGGGAGCCCCATCATCTTCGAGGTGAAATGCTCGCAGGGGCTCATCGAGTGGATCGAGGCCAAGGGAGGGAAGCCCATCATGTGGAAGGCGGGCCACTCCCTCATCAAGGCGAAGATGAGGGAGACGAAGGCACCGCTGGGCGGGGAGATGTCCGGGCACATGTTCTTCGCCGACGAATTCCCGGGCTACGACGACGCCCTCTACGCCGCCGGTCGGCTTCTTCGGATCGTCGCGGCCGGCTCCCGGCCCCTCTCGGCGCTGGTGGACGAACTGCCGCAGGCCCGCTACGTCTCGACGCCGGAGCTGCGGTTTGATTGTACCGACGCCTCGAAGTTTGCTATCGTGGAGTCCGTACGCGAGCATTTCCGCGCGCGATACAGCGTGGTGGACGTGGACGGTGTGCGAGTCCAGTTCGGCGATGGGTGGGGTCTCATCCGCGCCTCCAACACGCAGCCCGTCCTGGTCGTCCGGTTCGAAGCGAAGAGCCGCGAGCGACTCCAGGCGATCGCGCGCGAGGTGTCCGAAGTGCTCGCCAGCCATCCCGAGGTGACGATCCCCGCGCTCTCCCTCTGAGCGCCGTCGCACTCGAGCCTCGCCGGGTTGAGGTCACTTGCTTGCATGCACGGACCGGCGGTCTCGCGACCCCTGCCGCATCCGTCTCCCGCATTCTCGCGCTGACCGCGCTCCTCGCGGCGGTCGTCGCGGGCGCCTTCTCTTTGCTAGCCGCCCCCGCGCGCGCCCAGGACGAGTTCCTCCTCAACGACGATCGCGTGAGCCGCAACCAGTGGGAGCCCGCCGTCGCCCACGGCGCCACCGGGACCGTCGTGGTCGCCTGGCAGGATGGGCGGAACGGGAGCGGGTCGTTCGAGGACTACGACATCTACGCCCTCACCATCCGAAACGCCTTCGCTCTCGGTACGACGCTGAACCGGCGCCTCAACGACGACCCGGCGGGCCAGGTGCAGGCGAATCCCGACATCGCGGGGAGCTCCTCGGGAACGTTCTTCTGCGTCTGGGTCGACTCTCGTCTCGGCAATCGCGACATCTACGGGGTGACCCTCGACTCGCTCGGAATTCCGGTCACGCCGAATCTGCGCGTGAGCGACGACATCGCAACCGAGGAACAGTTCGCGCCGCGCGTCATCGCCATCGGATCGGATCGGTACTTCGTCGTCTGGAGCGACGGGCGCGACGGGAAAGGCGAGGTCTTCGGTTCCTACAGGACCGCGTCGGGGGCTCCGATCGGCGGGAATCTGAGGGTCTCGCAGGATCCCGTCGTGGCCGGGAGCTACCAGGGCGATCCGGCGTGCGCGGCACTTCCCGGCGGCGCCACGCTGGCCGTCTGGGTCGACGGGCGAAACGGCAGCGTCTTCGGCGCGACGTTCGACATCTACGGCCAATGGCTCGATGCGTTGGGCGCGGCGATCGGAGGCAACTTCAAGATCAACGACGCCGCCGGCGTTCAGAATGCCGGCTCGCCCGCGGTCGCGGCGACCGCCGACGGCTTGGTCGTGGCGTGGCTCGACCGCCGCCGTTCCGGCGATTCGGGCGACGTCTGGGCGCAGCGCTACGGCCCGGACGGCGCGCCGATCGGGCCGAACGTGCTCGTGAACGACGACGCGGTGGGGAACGATCAGCGGTTCGTCCGCGCCTGCGACGCGCCCGGCGGCGCGATGATCTTCTGGGAGGATCTTCGCGGCGGGCTAGGGCTCGACTCCAACGTGGAAGGCGCGCGCGTTCCATGGAACGGCGATCCTCCCAGCGCGAATTTCCGCGTGAACGCGACCACGCTGGGCCGGCAGGGAAACCCCGGGGCCGTCTGGGACGGCGTCGAGGCGTCCATCGTCGTCTGGGAGGACCTGCGCCGCGGCTCCTCCGACATCTTCGCGGTCCCCATTCGGCCCGACGGGAGTCGCCGCGGCGCCGACACGCAGCTCAACGACGACGCGGCGCCATACGACCAGCGGCGCGCGCGGCTGGGGAAGGGGCGAGGGAACTACTTCGCCACGTGGATCGACCTCCGCGGCGGGGGGAGCGACCTCTACGGACAGTGGATCACCGCCGCGGGGGCGCGCGACGGCCCGAACCAGCTCCTGTGGGACGACACCTTCACGGAGCGGCCCGTCGAGGCGTCGAGCGCCGTCGCGGTCTCCGGCCCAGCCCTGGCGGCGGTCCAGGTGACGCGCTTCTCCGACGCGGGGGATATCCGCGGACTACTTCTCCCGGTGCAGGGTGGGGGGATCGGGTCGGCGTTCTGGATCGGCGATCAACTCCCGAGTTCGCAAGCCCTTCCCCGCGCGGCCGGCGCTGTCGATGGATTCGGTGTCGCCTGGCTCGACTCGCGCGAAGGGACGGTCCGCCTCTACGCGCAACGTCTCGGCCTGGACGGCGCCCGCGTCGGAGGAAACCACTCGGTGCTCACGTTGGAACCGGCCGATCCGGTCTTCGATTTCGATCTGGTGGCCGCACCCGGCGGGGGATACTGGCTTCTCTACGCCGAGGGAGCCACGGCCGATCAGCGGCTCTGGCTCGCGAAGCTCGACGCCGATCTGTACGCCGCGGGATCGCCGCTGGCGGTCGCCCCCGCCGTCCCGGGGACGAAAGCGGCCCCGGGCGTCGATGTCTCCTCCGGAGGCCGCGTCGAGGTCGTCTGGCTCGGGGACGGCGTCACGGGGGAGGGACAGGTCTATCAGCGCGCTTTCGCCCCGGACGGAACGAGCGCGACGCCGCTCGGCCCTCCGCTGGAGCTCCTGCCGCCGCAGGGGGTGGGCGTGTCGCAGGCCTCTCCCTGTCTCTCGGTGGACGGATCGCTCAGCGTCGTGAGCTGGGCTTCACGACCCTTCGGGGACTGGAGCGTCTGGATTCAGCGGATCGAGAACGGCGTGACCCTCGACGGCCCGGCGCTCCATGTCGATCAGGATCTTCTGAGCGCCGATCAGCTGGAGCCGACCGTCGGCGTGGACGGGGCGGGAAACGTCCTGACGATCTGGACCGACGGGCGCTCGATCTCGAGCGGGACCGATGTGCTGGGACGCGTGCTCCGCTTCACGACGACCGCGGCCGAGGGGCCGCCCGAGGAGCCGCCGCCGGTCCCGGCGCCGCCTCCGACGGCCTTCCGCGTCGGCCGCGCGCGCCCCAATCCGTTCCTCGCCGGACTCGGCGTACCGCTCGACGTGCCGGAAGGACTCTCCGGAAGCGTTCGCGTGACCGTCTACAACGCGCTCGGCGTTCCGGTCCGGCTGCTTCACGATGGCCCGATGATCGCGTCGGCCACCACCGTCCTGTGGGACGGGCGGGACGGCGCGGGCCGGGCGGTTCCGAGCGGCGTCTACTGGATCTCCGTCGAGGGAGGAGGGGAGCGCCATGCGCTTCGAGTCGTTCGGCTCCGCTAGCGTGAGGAACATCCGGCGGCGGCTCCGCCGGTGCGGCTTCGCGCTCGCGGCGCTTGCCCTCTTCGCGGTGCCGGCGCGCGCCGCCGAGACGGTGGGAGATGCGGCGACTCGCTGGGTGGAGGCGCTTCGAGCGATGCCGCTCCCGATCGGCACGCGTCTCGTGGAGAGCCCCCAAGGCGAGAGCGCGGGGGACGCCGAGCGCTCGCTTCGCGAGGCGGGATACGACGTCGCGGTCTCGATCCCGCCCCGCGTCCACGTCGTTCGCGCCACGCGGCGAGCCGGGCCGCTCCCCGCGGGCTTCACCCTTCGCGCCGAGGGGTCGCGCGCGGCCGCGTCGCTCGTGGGCGGCGCCGCTCCCGACGGGGGGGCGGCGGGAGACCCCTTCGGCGGTCTCGGCGACGTCCTGCCGCCGCTCCGCGGCACCCGGGACTCCGCGCCGGCGCGCGAGGCGCTTCGGGCCGGCGGCACGATGCCGCCTCCTGCCGGACTCTTCTATGGAACGCGCTGGGAGGACCTCAGCGAGTTCATGGTCGGCCGCGTCGGGCTCGGCTTCTACTTCCCCGAGAGCGACGGGACCGTGGACCTCGATCGATACGATTGGACGCCCGCGCTTCGCGATTCGGTTGTCCGCTCCGCGGTCCGCGGGTTCCTGGCGTGGAGCAATTTCGCGGCGGCGCGGAACATCCCGCTCTCCTTCCACCTCGAGATCCATCCGTCGCTCCCGACGCGCTACGAGCCGATCAGCCGGCCGGTGTCGCAGGAGGAACTCTGGATCGAGGACATGCTCCGGCCCCTGGTCGGCTACCGCGGCGACGCCTTCGCGATGACGCAGGAGGTCGCGAACGGAGTCCGCTCGAGGCTCGGCACGCAGTGGGGCGGGCTCGTGATCGCCGTGCAGAACGACTCGAGCTCCACGGGGACGTTCCCGGACGGCGTCGTCGCGCACGCGCGCCTGGGAGGTCCGTGGTTCGTGATCCCGGTCAACAACGCTCGCTCGACCAGCGCGACGCTCGATTTCTACATGGAACACGAGCTGACGCACCTTTTCTGGGCGCTCGACGAATACCCGGCGAACAACGCCTGGTGGTCGTGCACCCTCACGACCGGCTACTTCGAGCGGCCAAATTGGAACAGCGACATCCCGTATCCGGGCTATTGCGTGCCCCACGTCGATTGCCTCATGCGCGGAAACTGGCCGAACGCGCTTTGCCAATTCACGGCGGAGCAGGTAGGCTGGGTCGATCTCGACCAGAGCGCGACGCCCGATCTCTACGAAACGAGGCCGGCCGTCGTTCCCGATTCGTCGCGATTCCGGGTCGTCGCGGGGTACCCGCTCTGGCTTCGCGGCAGGGCGGGCGAAACCGCGCTCCCGAATCGAAACCCGTATCGCTTCTACAGCGGAGATTCCATCTCGGTGTCCACCATCGACTCGGTCTTCTATCGCGTGAACGGAGGAGCGTGGAACTCGCTTCCGCCCCTGGACGGAATCTTCGACGAGGGGGAGGAGTCGGTCGAGGTGACGCTCGATCCGCTCCCGATCGGGAATCACACGATCGAATGGCAGGCCCACAACACGAACGGACGCGCCGCCGCCTTCAACGCGACGACCGCCGTGACCGTCTCGGGCTCCGCGGGCGCCGTCGATCCTCCCGGTTCGGGCGCGCCGGCCCCGCTCCGCCTCCTTCTAGGGCCGAGCCCCGGCCGCGGTCCGATTCGATTCGCGCTGATCGGCGCGAGCGCCGAGGGAGCGCTCGTCCGCGTCTGGACGCCTGCCGGCGCCCTGGCCCGCGAGTGGAGAATTCCCGGAGGGGACTCCGGCGCGTCGTGGATCTGGGACGGACGGCTGCGCGGCGGCGAGAGCGCTCCGAGCGGAGTCTATTTCGTGACGGTCGATTCGGGAGGCGAGCGCGTGAGGCGGCGGCTCGTCTACCTGCGATGAGCGCGGCACGATGAGTTCCACGGAACGGCTCGCGCCCCCGGGACCGATCGGCGCGTCCGCGGCCTGGACGCCGGCATCGCTCCACGGACGGCGTTACGGCGAGGATCGGCTTCACCTTCTCGTCCGCGATCCACGGCGCGTGCTCGCCATCTGGGAACTCAGCCAGGCGACGGCCTCGGGCGCCGCGGTCCGGGCCAGAGAGGCCGGCGCGCCGATTCGGTATCAAGTTCGGATCGAGCGGGCGCGCGAGGCGGATCTGTCGCCGGAGACGATCGCCACCGCGGATATCCCCGACGCTCTGGGGGGAGAGGGGTGGTATCTCGCCATTCCCGCGAGAGCGGGGCGCTGCCGCGCGATCATCGGCCTCGATCTGCCCTCCGGGTTCGCGCCGCTTCTCACCTCGCGATGGGCCGCGACGCCGCCCGACGGCCCGTGCGACGAGGTCGCACCCTGGCCGCTCGCCGCCGAGGGAGAGGCGTGGGTCGCCCGGCAGTGGGCTCGCGCCCTGGCCGAGCGCGCCCCCGCTCCCAGCTCGGCGGCGCGCTACCTGCCGCCCCCGGCGGAGCGGGAGACGCCGCGATGAGTGCTCCTCGCGGCGACGCGGCCGGCGGTACCGTGGCCGGCTATCTCTCGGTCTTCCTCCACGCCCATCTTCCCTACGTCCGGCATCCCGAGTACGAGGACTGCCTGGAAGAGCGCTGGCTGGTGGAGGCGAACACGGAATGCTACCTCCCTCTCCTCTCGATGCTGGAGGGGCGCGCGGCGCGCGGCGCGAAGGGGACGATCACCATCTCGCTCTCGCCGACGCTCCTGGCGCTCTGGGGCGATCCGCTCCTCCGCGATCGCTACGCGCACCGGCTGGGGCGGCTCCTCGAGTTGGCGGAGCGCGACGTCGCGCGCTACCGCGGAGACGCGGCGCTCGGTCCGCTGGCGCGGCTCTACCGCGACCGGTTCGCCGCGGCGCTCTCCGACTACGAGGGGCGCTATGGGCGCGATCTGGCGGGCGCGTTTCGCGCCGTGGAAGACGCGGGCGTCGTCCGGCTCGTCACCTGCGGCGCCACGCACGGTTTTCTTCCGCTCATGGATCTCGGCCGCCCCGCCTGGCGAGCGCAGATCGGCGCCGCCGCGCGCGAGTTCGAGCGCGCGATCGGACATCCGCCGGAAGGGATGTGGCTCCCCGAGTGCGGCTACGCGCCCGGGGTCGAGGAGGTTCTGGCCGAGTTCGGGATACGCTACTTCGTCGTCGACAGCCATGGAATCCGGCATGCCTGCCCGCGCCCGATTCCGGGGACCTACGCGCCGCTTCGGACTCGTTCGGGCGTCCTGGCGCTCGGCAGGGACGAGGAGTCGTCGCGGCAGGTCTGGAGCGCGACCGAGGGATACCCGGGCGACGTCTGGTACCGGGAGTATTACCGCGACCAGGGGTTCGACCTCCCGCTCGACGAGGTCCGCCCTTTTCTTCCCTCGGGAGGGACGCGGACCCATCTGGGGCTCAAGTACTACCGGATCACCGACCGACAGCGCGAGCACCGGGAGCCGTATCGGCCCGCCGTCGCGGCGGAGCGTGTCCAGGCGCACGCCGCTCATTTCGTCCGCGCGCGCGCGGCCCAGGCCCGCGAGGCCTCGGCGGCCATCGGGCAGCCCGCGTTCCTGCTCGCTCCCTACGACGCGGAACTCTTCGGTCACTGGTGGTACGAGGGCCCCGCCTGGCTTGACGCCGTTCTCGACTGTGCCGAGGCGGAGCCGTCGCTCGAGGCGCTCGACGCCGGCGCCGCGGCCGCCCGCCTTCCACGGGCCTCCGAGGGGGCGCTCCACGTATCGAGCTGGGGCGCCGGCGGGTACGCCGGATTCTGGCTCGATCCGGAGAACGACTGGATCTATCGGCATCTGCTTCGGGCCTCGGAACGGATGCACACCCTGGCGCGCCGGGGGGAGGGGAGCGATCCTCTTAGGGGAAGGGCGCTTCGTCAGGCGGGCCGGGAGTTACTCCTGGCGCAGGGAAGCGACTGGGCCTTCATCATGAAGACCGGCACCCTGGTCCCCTACGCCATTCGACGGACGGAGCGGCACTTGGAGACCTTCGACCGGCTGGCGGGAATGCTGGAGCGGGGGGAGTGCGAGGAGCGTCCGATCGCGGAGGCGGAAGCGGCGCATCCCCTGTTCCCTACGCTCGATCCCGGGCTTTTTTCTTGACACTTTCAGAGGTGGATTCGTACCCTACCCGGCGTCCCCCCCCCACGGCTCGATTGATCCGAGGAACA
>JBBTHR010000091.1:0-46557 GCA_038060295.1 Candidatus Eiseniibacteriota bacterium | reverse complement strand
CGTTCAACTGGGTCCACGGCGTCTACATGGGCGCCACCATGGGCTCGGAGACGACGGCGGCGGCGACGGGGCAGGTGGGGGTGGTCCGTCGCGATCCGATGGCCATGCTCCCGTTCTGCGGCTACAACATGGGCGACTACTTCAACCACTGGCTGGAGATGCGCGCGCAGATTCCGCATCCGCCGAAGATCTTCATGGTGAACTGGTTCCGCAAGGGAGGGGACGGCAAGTTCGTCTGGCCGGGTTACGGCGAGAACATGCGCGTCCTCAAGTGGATCGTCGACCGCGCCATGGGGCAGGTCGGCGGTCGCGAGACGCCGGTCGGCTGGGTGCCGCGCGAGGGGGATCTCGACCTCTCCGGCATGGACATCGCCAGCGACGCCTTCCGCGAGGCCACGGCGGTGCGCGTGGAGGAGTGGAAGCGGGAAATCGCGATGCAGGCCGACTTCTTCAAGACGATCGGTCCGCACATGCCGCGCGTGCTCGAGCTGCAGCGCGAACTGCTGGCGGGCGGGCTGGAATACGGCGCCCCGATGGGAGAGCCGTAGGGCCCTACGTCCTAGACCGCGAATTCCTTCGGAATCGCCGCGGTTAGGTTCTCCGGTCCGGCTTTGGTCACGAGGACGTCGTCCTCGATCCGGATTCCGCCGAGCGGGATGAGCGACACAGCCTTGTCCCAGTTCACGCAATCGGGGTAGCGCTTGCGCCGGTCGGGATCGTGAAGGATCGCCGGGATGAAGTAGATTCCCGGCTCGATCGTCATCGTGTAGCCGGGCTGGAGCGGGAAGTCGGTGCGCTGGTTCTTCCGCGCCGGCTCGGTCCGCTTGGGGCGCCCCGGCAACGGACCGCTCGCGTCGCGGACCCCGAGCCCGACCATGTGCCCGATTCCGTGCGGATAGAAGAGCAGGTGCGCTTCCCGCTCGATGAGCGAGTCGACCGAACCCCGGAGCAGATCGAGCGCCACCAGCCCCTCCACCAGATCGCGGCAGGAGCCGAGGTGAACGTCCACGGTCTCGGCGCCGGGGACGCACGCCGCGACGGCGCGCTCCTCCGCCCGCCGGACCACCTCGAAGAGCTCGCGCTGAATCGTGGAGAAGGTTCCCGACGCGGGATAGGTGCGCGTGACGTCGCAGCCGTAGCGGCGAACCTCCGCGCCGGCGTCGACGAGGACCAACTCGCCCGCCCGCGCCGCGCGTCGACCCGGCGTGAAGTGAAAGACCGCCGCGTTCGTTCCGGCGCCGACGATGCTGCCGTAGCAGGCGCGATCGGCTCCCGCGCGGAAGAAGGCGCACTCCAATTCGATCTGGATCGCGCGCTCGGTGGCGCCGGGCTGGATCACCTCGCGCAGCCGGGCATACCCGGCCTCCGTCGCGCGGATGGCCTCGCGCATGCGCGCGATCTCGGCTTCGTCCTTCGGGCGCCGCGCGTGCGTGAACCGCTCGCGCGCCTCGGCCGCGCGGAGCGCGTCGCCTCGCACGCCCGGTAGCTCGCAACCGAGCGGAACGATCGCCCGTCCCCGCCGCGCCGCCAGCCAGCCCGGCAGATCGCGCGTCGGAACCGTGCCCGGCTCGTTGACGTCCCTTCCTTCCCAGACTCGTTCCCGCTCCGTCACTTCCGGAACGAAGTCGACCCAGCCGTCCTTGGGGTCGTACGCCAGCACCGCGCCCGGCTCCTCGCGGTCGGTCAGCCAGAAATACTCGGCGTGCGAGACGAAGGGGAAGGTTTGATCCATGCCGCCGGGAAGGCCGACGGGCTCTCCCGCGGCGATCAGGAGAATCTCGTCGTGAAGATCGAGCGCCTCGGCGGCGCGGCGGCGGCGGGCATCCAGCACGGCGGCATCGAAACGGGTCGAGGCATCCATCAGAGGATTCTCTTTCCGAAGAGGCTCTCGGCCATCTCGACGGCGAGAATGCCGGTGGCGTTCCGGTGGTCGAGAAGCGGATTCACCTCGACCAGATCGACCGAGACGATGTCGGCCAGGTCGCCGATCATCTCCATGGCGAGGTGCGCTTCGCGGTAGGAGATGCCGCCGTCCACCGGGGTCCCGGTGCCGGGCGCGTCCTCGGGGTCGACGACGTCGAGATCGAACGAGAGGTGGATCCCGGCCGTGCCGGTGCCGGCGACTCGGATCGATTCGTTCACGATGTCACGCATCCCGCGCTCGTCGATCTCGCGGATCGTGAAGGCGGTGATGCCCGACCGGCGCAGGAGGTCGCGCTCGCCGGGGTCCAGGTCGCGCACGCCGATGAGCACGGTGTGCCGCGGATCCATCTTCGGAGCGCGGCCGCCCAGGTTCACGAAATCGGGATCGCCGAGACCGTGGAGCACGGCGAGCGACATGCCGTGAACGTTTCCCGACGGCGTCGTCTCCGGCGTGTTGAAGTCGCCATGAGCGTCGAACCAGATGAGCCCGATCTGTTTTCCGAGCCGGTGATAGTGATTGCTCGATCCCGAGACCGATCCGATGCCGAGGCTGTGGTCTCCGCCGAGGACGATCGGTGTCCGCCCCTCCGCCAGGCTCCGCTCCACTTCCAGGCGAAGCTCGTCGCAGGCGCGGAGGATCGCCGGTTTGTAGCGGATGGTGCTCGGGCCGACCTCCAGCGTCTCGGGAATCATCACGTCGATGTCGCCGTGGTCGGTGACCTTGTGGCCCAGCCGCTCCAGGTGTCGCTCGAGGTCTGCGACACGGATGGCCGAGGGGCCCATATCGACGCCGCGGCGTCCCGCGCCGAGGTCGACGGGGCAGCCGATGATCTCGATCTGTCGCTGGTTCTGGCTCATGGGAGGGCGGAGTCTAGCAGATCGCGCGGAGGGTCGACGGGGTGCTGCGGGGTACGGTGGCGGCTAGCGTGGGCGGCGCGGACGACGCTCGAAGGGGAGCGCCTTCCGGGGCCGGCGGCCTCCGCGACCGTCGTCCGCCGCCTTGGCGGGAGAGGACGGTCCGCTGACGCCCGATGAGGAGCCGCGCGACGTGGGGCGGTGGCGCGGGCCAGAGCCCGATCCCGACTCGTAGCGGGGTGCGAAGTGCGAGCCGGACGGCTCGGCGGTGCCGCGCGCGTCGTAGTCGAAGTCGGGAACCATCACGCGGAGAATCGTCGTTCCCATGAACCGCTCGATCGCCACGACGCCCTTCTTCTCATCGGGAGACATCAGCGTGAAGGCGTCTCCCGAGGCGTCGACGCGGCCGGTGCGGCCGATCCGGTGAACGTAATCCTCGGGCGTGTGCGGTACGTCGTAGTTGATGATGTGCGTGATGTCCTTCACGTCGATCCCGCGCGACGCGATGTCGGTGGCGACCAGGATTTGCACCCGTCCGCGCCGGAGATCGCCGAGCGCGCGTTCCCGCTGTCCCTGCGACCGATTGCCGTGCAGCGTCGCCACCGAGAGTCCGCGGCGCTGAAGCGCCCGGGCCAGACGGTCGGCGCCATGCTTCGTCCGCGCGAAGACGATGACGCTTCCGACCTCGGTGCGACGGAGCATCGCCTCGAGCAGATCGGTCTTCCGATGCTTCGGAACCGGGTAGACCGCCTGCGTGATGCCGGCGGCGGGACGGCCTTGGGGCGCCAAGTCGATGCGCGCCGGAATCTTCATCGCTTCCTTCGCCACCTTGTTCAACTCGGGCGGCATGGTCGCGGAGAACATCATCGTCTGCCGATCGGTCGGCATGAGACGGAGAATGCGCTTCAGGTCGGGGGCGAAGCCCATGTCGACCATGCGGTCGGCTTCGTCCAGGACCAGGATGCTGATGTCGTCGAGCCGGAGCGACATCCGACCGTGCAGGTCGAGGAGGCGTCCCGGCGTGGCCACCAGAAGGTCGAGTCCCTGCGTCTTCAGCATCTTCTGCTGGGGAGGAAGGGGCACGCCGCCGAAGACGACGCCGACGCGGAGATCCGTGAATCGCGAGTAGTCGCGCGCGTTCGTCTCCACTTGGGCCGCGAGTTCACGCGTCGGTGTCAGGACGAGTGCGCGAAGCCGCTTGGGGCCGCCGAGGAGACGAGCGAGAATCGGAAGGATGAAGGCGGCCGTCTTCCCCGTGCCCGTTTGCGCGGCGCCGATGATGTCGACGCCGGTGAGGATCAGGGGAATGGCTTTCGACTGGATCGGCGTCGGCTCGACGTAACCGGCCGCGCGGACCCCTTTGACGACTGCAGGTGGAAGACCTAAGGCTGCGAAAGGCATGGAGGCGCATGATACTCGGAATCGCCGTCGGTAGGTGAGAGAATCGTAAGAGTGCCGGTAAATCGTTGCCGGACGGCTCGAACGAACCGGAAGGAGTGACCACCGCATGTCCGCCGCTCTACCGAACGCCACTTCGAAATCGGCGCGCCCGGCCGCGACCGAACACGCCCCCTACTACGGGAAGTACACCTCCCTGGTCCCCGACGGATCCATCGTGGAGACGCTCCGGACGCAGATGGCGGAAACCGCCGGGCTTCTAGCAGGCGTCCCCGCCGGCAAGGAGGAGCACCGCTACGCCGAGGGGAAGTGGAGCGTGAAGGAAGTGGTGGGGCACATGGCCGATACCGAGCGGGTCTTCGCCTATCGACTCTTGCGGTTCTCGCGCGGCGACGAGACGCCGCTCGCGAGTTTCAACGAGAATTCGTACGTCCCGGCCGGCGCGTTCGGGGCGCGGACGCTGCGGAGCCTGGCCGAGGAGTTCCGCGCGGTGCGGGAGGCGACGCTCCGGCTCCTGGAAGGATTGGACGATCGGGCGATGTCGCGGCGGGGCGTGGCCGCCGACAACCCGGTCACCGTGCGCGCGCTGGCGTGGATCATCGCCGGGCACGAACGCCATCACGTGGCGATTCTCCGCGAGCGCTACGACGCGTAGGCGGGCGGCGCCTGCGCGTGGAAGTCGGTCCGCCGCTGGTAGGCCTCTCCCAGATCGAGCAAGAGCCCCTCGTCCCACGCCGACCCCATGATCTGGAATCCAGCCGGCATGTGGTTCCTTCCGAAACCGCACGGAAGCGCGATGGCCGGAAGCCCGCAGCCATTGCCGAACGCGCCGACGGGGTCGGGGTAGGGGAGCGTCTCGAAGAAGTCTTTCGCGATCGGCGGGGCCACCGAGAGGAAATTCGGCGCCACGATCACGTCGTAGCGGCCGTAGAAATCGGCCATCTTCTCCTGCATCACGCGCCGCATCCTCAACGCCTTCACGTAGTCGGCGCCGGTGAGCGCACGCGTGACGCGTTCCTGGTGCGGCGCGTAGACGTCGATCAGTTGAGTCACGCTGCCGTCCCGGAAGAATCGCTCGAAGGCCGAGATCGCTTCCGCGTAGAGGAGGGTGGTGGTCGTCTCGGAGGCAGGGAAGTCGGGAAGCGAGGTCTCCTCCAGGGAGAGCCCCAGGGCCTGGAGCGTCTCCACGGCCTTCCGGAACGCCTCGCCCACTTCCGGCTCCGCCCCCTTCGTCGTCGCGAAATCGGAGGGGATGACGGCGGCGCGAAGCCGTTTCAGGTCGCGTCGCGCCGGATCGAGGCGGACCGGCTCGTCGGCCGCGCTCGGATCGTCGGGGTCGGGGCCGGCGATCGATTGGAGAATCAGGCGGCAGTCCTCCGCGCTGCGCGCCAGCGGCCCGATCTTGTCGAGCGTCCAGGAGCCGACCATGCCGCCGGCGCGGCTCACGCGGCCGTAGGTCGGGCGTAGCCCTGTGATGCCGCAGAAGGCCGAGGGGCAGAGGATGGAGCCCCACGTCTCGGTGCCGATCGCGAACCCCACCAATCCCGCCGCGACCGCCGCGCCCGATCCCGACGACGATCCGCCGGTCCATCGCTCCGGGTCCCATGGATTTCTGCCGGGGCCCTGGAGCGAGGCGTCGGCGTAGCGGTAGCCGAGGCAGCCCGCGAATTCCACCATGGAGAGTTTTCCGAGGAGGATCGCTCCCGATTCCCGGAGACGCCTCACGACAGTCGCGTCGCGGTCGAAGCGCTGGTCCCGCGTGGGGCGCGCTCCCCACGTGGTCGGGGTGCCCACGGTGGCGAGGAGATCCTTCGCTCCGTAGGGGACGCCATGGAGCGGACCACGGATCATCCCGCGGGAGATTTCCCGCTCGGCCAGACGCGCCTGCTCCATCGCCAGTTCCGGCGTCACGGTGGCGAAGGCGTTCAGCGCTGGCGCGTGGCGGCGGATCCGCGCCAGGTACCCCTCGGTGAGTTCCACCGGAGAGAGGCGCCGCGCCCGGATCTCGCGGCCGAGTTCGGACGCCGGGAGGAAGAAGATGTCGTCGCGGAGCATCAGCGGGCTCCACGGCGCGCGCGCATGGCGCGGAAGGTGACGGCGGGAGCGCTCCCCGTCGGGAGTTCGTAGCCGCGCACGACCTTCAGCATGTCGGCGATCGCGCGCTCCTGAGCGCGGAGCTCACGCTGAATCGTCGGGAGTAGCGGCTTCCGCGGTTTGGGAGCGACGGCCTTCGGCGCGGCTGCCGCGTTCGCGCCGGGAAGCGCGGTCGCGATCATGGCGGCGCCGCTGGCGGCGAGAACGTGGATGAAATGGCGGCGGTTCATGGGAGGACGTTCGGCGCTCATCGGAAGGCTCCTGGTCTCGCGTGCGACCATGCGCGTCAGCGGGTGACGCCGGGACGACGCCGCGACTCTAGCGCCAGAATCCGGCGAATTCCAGCTCTGCCAAGATTCGCCGATGGCGCGGAGCTTGGCCAGCGTGAGCAAATGTTGAAGGGGCGGCCCGAGGAAGTTCCGAAGGGAGCCTCCGCAGCCGGCGCAGCCGGCGAGGACAGCGACCGAAGGAAGCTTGCTCGGACCGCCCCCACCGCAGCGGTCCGCGTACGGTCCGCGTACGGTCCGCGTACGGTCCGCGTACGGTCCGCGTACGGTCCGCGTGCGGTCCGAGTACGATCTAGCGCAACTCCGCCAGCCGGTAGAGCCGCTCCACGTTCGACTGCGTCCATGCCTTCAGCCGCTCGACGTCGGCCTCGCGGCCGGGGCGCGCGGCGAACTTCCCGCTCTGCGGATCCTTCTGCACCATGTGGTGGAACCGGCGCTGCAGGCCGAGGAACTCCTCGACCGCCGGCCGTTCCGCCGCTTCGAGCGCGCAATCCTTCACCGAGCCGCCCTTACCCTGCTCCCAGACGAAGGCCGGGTAGGTGCCGCACTGCGCGCCGAGCTCCGCGAGGTGGACGGTCTCCCCATCGTCGAACTTCCAGCCGCTGATGCAGGGCGCCGGCACGAAGACAACCGCCGTGGTGGGACACGCCAGCGCCCTCTCGATCGTCTTCACAAAGAGTTTCCCATGCGCCGGACTCACCTGCGCCACCAATCCGGCGCCGGCGGCGATGGAGAGATGGATGTAGTCGAGCGGCAGGCGCGGATTGCCCATCTGCGCGGCGCCGACCGGCGTCGTGCTCGTCTCGGCGAAGGGAGTCGTGGCGGGCGAGTACTGGAAGCCGGTGTTCGCGAAGATCTCGTTCACCAAGACGATCATCGTGATGCGCGACTGCCGGTAGATCGTGTGGAGGAGCGAGCGGAGCCCGATGGAGAGCGCGCCGCCGTCGCCGCTCGCGGCGATCACCTGGATCGGACGCTCCAGCGCGCCGTGCTCGAGGAGCATGTCGGAAACATCGCGCGCCGCCTCGGCCAGGGTCGGCGCCGATTCGAAGACGTTGTGGATGATGGAGAACGATTTGGCGAAGTCGTCGGGGGAGCCTTCGCCGCGCCCCCACGCCACGACGTTCGGGAACGCCAGGCTCGAGACCTCCGCGCACGAGGTTCCGATCGTGAAGATCGTCTTGGTACCGTTGTCCGAGACGCGCCCGACGTTCTGGAGCGCGATCGATTCCATGCAGCCGGGGCAAAGCGTGGAGCCGGGACGGAAGCAGGAGTCCCGCAGCGCGATCTCCTTGTAGCCGCTCATAGCTGCCTCCCTTCGTGGAAGACTGCCCAGGGCGGCAAGGCGCGGCCCTCCAGCGCCCCGCGCCCGTGGTCGAGCATCTGCTCCCACGTGATCTCGGAGACGTCGGCGCCCCCGATGCCGGCGAAGACGCTCACGATGCGCGGCGGCGTGGTGAGGTCGGCCAGCGCGTCGGCGACGTCGAGGGTGAGATGTCCGCGCCCCTGATGGTGCGCCTGATTCACGACCAGCACCGCCTTCGTCCGCTCCAGCCGCTTGCGGACCGCGTCGCGCGGGAAGGGGGTCAGGAGCCGCATGGCGATACCGGCGACCTTGAGCCGGGTGCGCTTGGCGTACTCCTCGCGCACCGCCTCGAAGGTTCCGAAGTCGGGGCCGAGGCTCACCACCGCGAAGTCGGCCGCGCCGTCGTCTCCGAAACCGACCGCGTCGAAGAAGGCGAGACCGGGTCGGCCGAACTGCCGCTCGAAATCGGCGCTGATCTGCGGGAGGACGTCGAGGACCCGATCCATTCGCCGCTTCTGCGACACCTTGAAGCCCTGGAAGTGCCGGGACGTGACGCAATTGCCGAACGCCGTGTCGCCGTTCACCAGTCCGGGGAACGGGCATGGTTTGATCCAGCGGTCCTGGAAGGCATGGATCTCCCGGTCCGGCTCCACGACGAGGCGCGCGTTCCGGTGGCTGTCCTTGATGCCGTAGTAGCCCGGCATCACGGGTGTCATCACGTCGTGATGCATCCCGAGACAAGGGGATTGGATCACGGTGTCGTAGATCTGCTGCTTGCCGCGGCAGGCAATCTGGATGAAGCCGTCGTCGCGGTGCGCCAGCGTGTCGGAGGGGTCGCCCTCGATGCAGAGCGGGAAGTTCGCGGTCGCGCGATAGACGTCGATCAGAAGCACGTTGCCGAGGCCGCTCGCTCCCAGGGAACGAGTGGTCTCGGTCATGTGGTCGAGGCCGACGCTGCTCGTCGCCGTGGGGAAGATGAGGTCGCGGCAGGCCGCCGCGGCGCCGACCAGGTAGTCGGCCACGGCGTGCTCCGCCTCCATCAGCTTCACCCGCTTCTTGCCGCCCACCTGCTGCGAGATGTGCGCCGCCACCGTCTCGATGTACTTCGTGGACGGGGTGATGGGAAATCCGGCGAAGAGAATGCAGCGCCACATCTGGAGCGTGGCGAGGGCCGCCGCCGTGTTGCCGTCGGCCGTGATCGTGTCGCGAGTCTCGTGGAGAACCTGGTGCGCCGCGCGCACCGGCTCCAGATTCAACGCGCCCGGATAGATCTCACCGGACGGCGTGGTGTGGTGCGCCATCGGCGCGGCCGGAACGATCGATTCTTTCACGACGACAGCACCTCCTCCCAGCGATCCTCGAACGGAACTTCCTTGAAGAGATGCTCCGGACAAACGGCGATGCACTCGCCGCAGAGCTTGCAGAACGTGCCGATGTCGACGCCGGTGACCAGGAGGCCGCGCTCGGTGTCGGGCACGAAGCGGATGATCCCTTCGGGACAATTCGTGATGCAGTGCGCGCAGCCGGTGCAGGCGGTGGCCGGATCCTCGAAGCGGAGCCGGAACCCGCTCGGCGCGTAGTCGGCCGTGCGATTCGACTGCGAGAGGCGAAGCGGCGTCTGGGCGCCGACGGGAAGGTCTCCGTACCCGGACCACTCTTGAAGCGGATGATCGTCGGGGCCGGCCTCGTCGAAGATTCCCTCGCGAATCGATTCCGCCGACGCGAGGAGGGCGGCGCGGTTCCGCTCGAGGATCGCTGCGGGGATGCGGCGCTTCTTCAGTGTTTCCAGGAAGGCGTCGACCATCTGCTCGACGCCGAATCCGCCGATGGCGCGCGCCGCCGCGATGTAGAGCGAGACGTTTCCGATGGCGTGCTTCAGGTGCTTCGTGCCGATGTCGTCGCCGGGCACCGTCACCACACGCCCGGAAAGGTGGTAGTGCCGGGCGCACTCCTCGGGAGTATGGCGCGTGTTGAAGACGAACGTCCCGCCCGGCGGGACTCCCTGTGCGAAGTCGACGGAGCGGGCCGCTCCCTCGTCCATCAGGACCGCCATGCGGGGACGAGTCACCTCGCAGGCGGCCTGAATCGGCCGCCGGCTGATCCGGAGGAACGAGCGGATGTTTGCCCCACGGCGCGCGCTGGAGAAGAAGGGCCACTCCTGCACGTGCATGTCGTCGTCGCGAAGCATGAGGCTGGCGAGGCTCTGGAAGGCGAGGACTAGCCCCCCCCCAGCCTTGCCATCCCCCCGAACCTCGAGAACGGAGGTTCGAATGATATCCTGCAGATCCATGGCCTGCGCGGGCGCTTTCATGGTGGGCCTACTTCTTCTTCCAGAGAATCGCGTGGCCGGGACATTCGGCCATGATCTTCTCCAGCCTTGGGCGGTGCGTCTCGTCCAGCTCGGAATAGACCTCGGCGACCTCCTCGTCCTCGACCTTTCGGAAGGCCTGGGGGAGGAGTTTGATGCAGTCGCCGCACTCGGTGCAGAGATCCTGGTCGACGATGAACAGGGGCATAGTGGGCATCGATAACCTCCTTGGGTGAATTCCCGCCAAGACTTTGCCACAATGGGGCTTCGGCGGGTCCGGGTACTTAGGTACCAACAGGGATGGACCCAATGCGCCATGCGTCTCCGGGTGGGGGCGGCCGTACCTTATTTCGCAGGGGATCTAGGGAGGCGCGCGCCGTCCAGGATCGATGGTGCCATCCTCTCCCATTCGGACTCGAATCGGAGCGCGTCATGTCCGAGCCAAAGCCGGACCATATCGTCGAATCACCTGCCTCTTCGCCGTCCGAACCAAGCGCTGCCAGACGACGTTTCCTGATTCGGTTGGGACTGCTCGCGGGAGCGGGCCTGCTTCCTTTCGCGGGACGCGCGCTCCCTTCGGGACGAGGCCGGCCCGCCCGGCTCGAAACGGCGCGCCCGGCGCTGGGCACCTGGGTCCGTGTCGTCGCGGTCGACGGGGACGAGGCGCGGGCCGCCCGCGGCATCGAGCGGGCCTTCGGCGCGATTTCCCACGTGGACCGGCAGATGAGCATCCACCGGACCGACAGCCAGCTCTCGCGGGTGAACGCCGCCGCGGGCGAACGGGCCGTCGCGGTCGACGCCGACGTTCTCGACGTCGTGGAGCGAGCCCTGGACGGCGCAAGGCGCACGGCCGGACTCTACGATCCGACCATCCTACCGCTCATGCGGCTCTACGGCTTCTACAATTCCAGGCGGACGCGCTATCCAAGCGATCGGGAGATCGCGGCGGCGCTCCGCGTGACGGGGCATGAGCTCGTCTCGCTAGACCGGGCCGCGGGAACGCTCGCGCTCTCTCGCCGCGGCGCCTCGCTCGATCTCGGATCGATCGGGAAGGGGTGGGCGCTCGACCGGGCCATCGACGCGCTTCGCGCGGAGGGGATTTCCTCGGGACTCGTCGACGTGGGCGGAAACGTCTACGCGCTCGGCGTTCCCGACGAGGGCTCGGCCGGTTGGAGCATCGGCGTCGCGCATCCCGCGACCGGCGCCGTCGACCGCCGCTTCACGCTTCGGGACGAGGCGATCGCGACGAGTGGAAACGCCGAGCAGTCGCATCGTCTCGGCTCCGCGTTCGTCGGCCATCTCCTCGACGCGCGTCGCGGTCGTCCCGCGGACGGGCCGCTGAGCGCGACCGTTCGCGCGCGGACCGGCGTCGATTCCGATCGCGGCTCCACCGTGGCGTTCCTCCTCGGTCCCGGCCGCTTCGGCGGATTCCCGGGCGCCCTGGAGGCCCACTTCATCGGGTGACGATGGCGACCGAGCGGATCGAGCTGAAGACCTTCGGGCGCGGCGGCGTCCACCCGAGCACGCACAAACGCGACACGGCGCTCCTGGCGGTCGAGGCGATCTCGCCGCTCCCTCCGGAGGTCTGGCTCCCGCTGGTGCAGCACCTGGGCGAACCGGCCGTGCCCCTCGTGAAGAAGGGCGACCGCGTGGTCCGCGGGCAGAAGATCGCGGACGGCGGAGCGACCGGCGCGCCGCTGCACGCCACGATCAGCGGAAAAGTGAAGCCGATCGACAAGCGGCCTCATCCGACGCTCGTCTCGGTCGACTCGATCATCATCGCGCGGGACGGCGAGGAGGAGCAGGAGTTCCCCGAGGATCCCGGCTGGCGCTCCCTGGCGCGCGAGGAGATGCTCGGACGGATCCGCGAGGCCGGCATCGTCGGCCTGGGCGGAGCCGCCTTCCCGACCTACCGCAAGCTGACGCTTCCTCCCGGCGCTCGCGTCGACACGTTCATTCTGAACGGCGCCGAGTGCGAGCCCTACCTGACTTCCGATCACCGCCTGATGCTCGAGGAACCCGGCGCGATCGTGGAGGGAGCGCTGGCCATGGCGCGGCTCCTCGGCGTGAAGCGGGTTCTCGTCGGCATCGAGGCCGACAAGATGCCCGCCGTCGAGGCGCTTCGCACGGCCGCGCGGGATGTTCCGCTCGGCGAGCAGACCTTCGAGGCCGTGCCGTGCGAGGTGCGCTATCCGCAGGGAGCCGAGCGCCAGCTGGTCACCGCGCTCACCGGCCGCGTGATTCCGCCGCGCTCGCTCCCGTCGGCGGTGGGCGTGCTCGTTCAGAACGTCGCGACGGCGCAGGCGGTCCATCACGCCATCCGGTACCGCCGCCCGCTCCTCGACCGGATCGTGACCGTGAGCGGCCCGGGCGTGCTCCAGCCCAAGAATCTCCGCGTGCCGATCGGCACGCTCCTCCAGGCGCTGGTGGACGCCTGCGGCGGCATGCGCCCCGACACGACGCGCCTCATCGCCGGGGGACCGATGATGGGGCGCGCCCTGCCGCGGCTCGACCTGCCGGTCATCAAGGGGATGAACGGACTTCTGCTCCTCACCGGGCGCGGCCCGATGGAGGATGGATTCGGCCCCTGCATCCAATGCGGCCGCTGCCTCGACTCCTGTCCGCTCGGCCTGGAGCCCGATCAGGTCTCGATCCGCGTGGAGGCGGGAAGGGTCCTCGACACCGATCCCTACGGGCCGCTCGATTGTTACGAATGCGGCTGCTGCACGTACGTCTGTCCCTCGGGGCGCCCGCTGCTTCAGTTCATGCAGGTGGCGAAGTCGGCCTTGCGCCGCGCGATCGAAGTGAAGGTGAAGGTATGAGCGACGAGACCGCGACCGCGACGGGAGCAGGCCGGAGCGAACCGACCTTCGTCATCGAGCCGGGACCGCACGTCCATTCCTCGGAGACGACGTCGAAGATCATGTGGACCGTGAACGCCGCGCTCGCGCCGGCGGCGCTCTGGGGCGTCGTGGTCTTCGGATGGCCCGCGCTCGCGGTCCTCGCCGGCTCGATCGCCGGCGCGCTGGGCTCGGAGTGGGCGACCAACCGGCTCCTGAAGAGCCGCACCTCGCTCCGGGACGGGAGCGCCTTCTGCACGGGTCTCTTGTTGGCGATGACGCTCCCGCCGCTCCTTCCCGCGTGGGCCGCGTTTCTCGGCGGCATTTTCGCCATCGTCTTCGCGAAGGCGATCTTCGGCGGCCTCGGTTACAACCTGTTCAATCCGGCGCTCGTGGGGCGCGCCTTCCTGATGGCCACCTTCCCGCTGGCGATGACGTCGGGATGGTTCAGCGCCGCGCCATGGTTCGGCGGGGTGGACGCCATGACCACGGCGACGCCGCTCGGCGCGCTGCGCGAGCGGGGGATCGAGGCGGCCATGGGCGTCATGGGCGGGCCGGGATCGCCGACCGTGAATCTCCTGATCGGGCTGAGGCCCGGATCGATCGGCGAGGTCTCGGTGCTCCTTCTTCTCGCGGGGGGCGTCTTCCTCCTGGCGCGGCGGATCATCTCGCCGACGATCCCGCTGGCCGTCGTCGCGGGCGTCGTGCTGACCACCGGCGCGTCGGGTCACCTGGGGCTTCACCTCCTGTCGGGTGGGCTCTGGCTCGGAGCGCTCTTCATGGCGACCGACTACGTGACGTCGCCCAGCACGCGGAACGGCCAGATCGTCTTCGGGCTCCTGATCGGAGCGCTCACTGGAGTGATCCGGCTCTACGGCGGTTATCCCGAGGGAATCTGCTACGCCATCTTGATCGCGAACACCATGGTCCCGGCGCTCAATCTCTGGTTCCGGCCGCGCCGTCCGGTCTTCGCGGGAGCGCCATCATGAGCGATGTGAATCCGACCGTCGTGCCGGGCGCGGCGGGCGCTGCGGGCGCTGCGGGGGCCGCGGGGGCCGCGGCTGGTGGGAGCGGTGAGCTCTGGCGCATCGTCGCCTCGATGACCGCCACCTGCGCCATCGGCGCGGCAATCCTGGGTGGCATCTTCATCGCCACGGAGCGCTACGCCGAGGAGGCGCGCGTGCGCGGCGAGCAGCGGGCGGTGGCGGAACTCCTGGGTCTGGAGGAAGGCGCGCAAGTTCTCGAGGTGAGGCAGTTCCTGAGCCCCGCGCGCGACGCGGTCGTCTACCAGGTGCCCGCCGTGGAGGCCGCGGCGGGCCGCGAACTGGTCTTCGCGCTCGACGGCACGCTGCTCCGCGATGGCGCGCTCGCCGGCACCGCGGCGGAAGCGGAAGCGGCGCGCGACCTGCACTCGTTGGGACGCCTCTTCATCGCGACGCGCGAGGGCGCGCCGGCCGGGTTCGTGGCCGAGGGCGAGTCGCGCGGGTACAAGAACCGGATTCGCTTCTTCGTCGCACTGAGCGCCGACTGGAGGATCGCGGGGGTGCGGGTGGTGGAACACGAGGAGGATCCCGGGCTCGGCGCCGAAGTCGCCACGCCGTGGTTCCAGGGGCAGTACGTCGGGCGCGATCTCGCGGCCGTCCCGCGGCTGGACGTGACGCGCGACCCGATGCCCGAGGACTGGCGCGGGGCACTCCGCGCGCGTCCCGGCGCCGCGGCCGGCGACTGGACGTCGCGCTTCGGCGCGCTGGAGAAGCGCGAGGCGGAGAAGCCGATCTACGCGGTCACCGGCGCCACAATCTCGAGCCGGGCGCTCACCGACGGCGTGCGCGCCACGATTCTCCACTTCCGCCGCCGCTGGGAACTGATCGGCCCGCGGCTCCTGGTGCCGGTCCCGACGAAGATGGCGCCATGAGCCAGCCGATCCTGCTTCGGGAGCGGCCCCCCAGCGCCCGAACGCTCTTGATGAACGGTATCTTCGGAGAGAACCCGGTCTTCCGGCTGGCGCTCTCGCTCTGTCCGGCGGTCGCGGTCACGACGACCGTGGCGAACGGCATCATGCTCGGCGTCGCCGTGCTCCTGGTGCAGGTCCTCTCCAGCGTCACGGTGGCGCTCACGCGGAGGGGTATCCATCCGCGCGTGCGGATTCCGGTCTACACGATCATCATCGCGGTCTGGGTGAGCGCGATCGACATGGTCCTCGCCGGCTTCTTCCCTTCGCTCTACGCGCAGGTGGGGCTCTACGTGAAGCTGATCGTCGCGTTCGCGATCATCATTTCGCGGCTGGAGGTCTTCGCCTCGCGCATGCCGCTCATCCCGACCTTCTGGGATGGCCTCGGCATGGGGCTCGGATTCCTCTTCGCCCTGATCGTGATCGGGGTCTTCCGCGAACTCCTGGGGAGCGGCGCGATTCTCGGCTACGCCGTGGTGCCGGAGAAGCCGCTGCTCTTCTTCGCGCTCCCGGCGGGCGGGTTCTTCTCCATCGGGCTCCTGATGGCGTTCTTCAACATGATCGAGCGGTGGCGAAACGGCGGCAAGGCGCGGGCAAGCGGGGGAGGAGGCGGCCATGGCCACGGTTGATCGGCCACGGGGGACGCGGCGGCTGCGACGTCTCTCGCAGCGCTTCTCGCTCTGGATCGTCGTCCTCGCCGGCATCGTGCTCCTCGTCGCGGGAGTGGCCTCGGCCGCCACCGCGGCATCCGCGACCTCCGCGGCCCCGGCCGCGGACGCGGACGGCGGCTTCATTCGCGGCGCCCGGATCCTCGCGCCCGACCATCTCCGCCTCCAGCTCGCCGGCCCCGTGTCCGCGCTCGACCGGGCGAACTTCCGCCTGACCGACGACCGCGCGCCCGACGTCCCGATCGACATCCGCGACGTCGTGGCGGAGCCGGGGAACAAGATTCTCCTGACCGTCGGCGAGCGGCTCGATCCCTCGGCGGCCTACCGGATCGAGATGCGCGATCCCGCCGCGTCGCGAGCCGTTCGTCCGGCGCCCTGGGCGCTTCTTCTGACGGTGGTCCTCTCCTCGGCGCTCATCAACAACTTCGTCTTCACGCGCTACCTGGGGCTCTGCATCTTCTTCGGCGTTTCGAAGAAGCGCGACACGGCCGTCGGGATGGGGATCACGTTCAGCATCGTGATGATCCTGAGCGCCATGATCTCGTGGGCGCTCTTCTCGCTGGTGATGGTGCCGCTCCAGATTCGCTTCCTCCAGATACTCATCTTCATCGGCGTCGTGGCGTTCCTGGTGCAGGCGCTCGATACGATCTTGAAGAAGACCCATCGCTCGCTCCACCAGAAGTGGGGCGTCTACCTGATGCTGATCACGACGAACTGCATCATCCTGGCGGTGCCGCTGCTGAACGCCGCGGCCGACTCGGGGCCGGCGGAGTCGTTCGCGCTGGCGCTGGGCTCGGGTATCGGGTTCGCCATCGCGCTTTTCTTGATGTCGTGCGCGCGGGAGAAACTGGAACTGGCCCGCGTCCCCGTCGCCTTCCAGGGACTCCCGATCGCCTTCACGCTGGCGGGGCTCTTCGCCCTGGCGTTCATGGGCTTCTCGGGGCTTTCGTTCCTACGGTGATCTCATGACCGGCACGCCGATCCAGACCGCGCTCTACGGACTCGGAGTCTTCACGTCGATCGGCGTCGTCTTCGGCGTCTCGCTCGCGGTCGTGGCGCGCCGCTTCCACGTGCCGAGCAATCCGATCGTCGACCGGGTGCGCGAGACGCTCCCGTCGGCGAACTGCGGCGCCTGCGGCTTTGCGGGATGCCAGGCCTATGCCGAGGCGGTGGTGGAGCGGATGGACGTCTCCCCGAACCTCTGCATCCCCGGGCGCGCCGCGGTGGCGGAGGCGGTGGCGCGCCTGTCGGGGAAAGAAGTGGGTACCGTGGCCGACCGCATCGTCGTCATGCGCTGCCACGGCACGAGCGCCTTCGCACGCGAGGAGTCGCGTTACGTCGGGCTCGACACCTGCGCCGCCGCGTCGCTAGTCTTCGGAGGACCGAAGGCGTGCAAGAACGGCTGCCTGGGGCTGGGCGACTGCGTCCGAGCCTGCCCCTTCGATGCGCTCTACCTGACCGACGGCGGGATCGCCGCGGTCGACTACGACAAGTGCACCGGCTGCGCCGTCTGCGTTCCGGTCTGCCCCAAGGAACTCTTCCAGATCTATCCTCGCGACCGGCGGATCGAGCTATCGTGCGTCGCGAAGGACAAGCAGGCGGTGGTGCGCTCGACCTGCATGGTCGGCTGCACGCTCTGCCGAAAGTGCGTTTCCGTGTGTCCGGCCGGTGCCATCGAGTGGGATGGCCGGACGATCATCATTCACCACGACGTTTGTCTCGCGTACGGGCCATCTTGCAATGAAGCGTGCGTGGACATCTGCCCGAGCACGATCCTGCATCGTATCGGACAGCGCCCGCGCCCCGAGCCCGTCGAACAGCCCGCGGAGGTATGAACCGATGAAACCGCCGGCGTCCGCGCCCGCACCCGCCGCTCCCGCGCATTCCGGCCCCGGGGCCGGGACCCCGCATTCCCTCGTCCTCGCGCTCGTCGGAAGCGGCGGCGACGGGGTCGCCCTCCTGGGAGATCTGGTGCTCGGCATGGCCGCGCGCCAGGGGCTCTACGGGATGATGGTCCAGTCGTACGGGCCGCAGATCCGTGGAGGCGAATCGGCGGCGATCGTCCGGCTCGCCGACAGCGAGGTGCTGTACGAGGGGGATCAGGTGGACCTCCTCCTCTGCTTCCGACTGCGCGACCTGAAGCGCTTCCAGGGAGCGCTCCATCTTCATTCGGGAAGCGTCGTGGTGATGGACCGGGAGGAAGGGGGGGATCCACCGGAGTGGCTGGGCCGCACGGTGGAGCCGCCATTCCGCTTCCCCTTCGCGCGATTCGAGGATGGCATCGAGGTGGAGGGGCCGCCGAAGAACATGCTCGGGCTGGGGCTCCTATGCCGCGTGCTCGGATGGCCGCAGACGCTCGCCGAAGACGCCCTGCGGCGCCGCTTCGGCCACCGCCGCGAACGGCTGCAGGCAAATCTGGAGTCGCTGGCCACCGGGTTGGCGGTGGAGAAGTTTCCCGCGCGGCCCGCGCCCCTCGGGAAGGGAACCGGCCTCTTCGCCGAGACCGGGAACGAAGCGATCGCCCGGGGCGCCATCGCCGCGGGGCTGAAATTCTTCGCGGGTTATCCGATCACCCCCTCGTCGGAGGTGATGGAGACGCTCATCGAGGAGCTGCCCGCCGCGGGCGGCCGGGTCGTCCAGGCGGAGGACGAAATCGCCGCCATGGGAATGGTGCTCGGCGCCTCCTTCGGCGGCGTGCCGTCGATGACGGCGACCAGCGGGCCGGGGCTCTCGCTCATGACCGAGATGATCGGGCTGTCGAGCATGGCGGAACTGCCGGCGATCATCGTCGACTGCCAGCGGGCAGGCCCGGCGACCGGAATGCCGTCGCGCACCGAGCAGTCGGATCTCAATCACGCGGTCTACGGAGGACACGGCGACTTTCCACGCGCGGTGCTCGGCGTCTTCGACGTCGTGCATGGGCGCGACATCATGTACCGCGCCATGCTCCTCGCGGAGCGTTACCAGTTGCCGGTGCTCGTTCTCTCCGACGCCTACATCGCGCAGCGGCGGCAGATCCGCGACGCCGAAACGACGCAGCGGCCGGCCCCGCAGCGAGAGCGCTGGACGGAGGCGAGCGGCCCCGCCCGCTTCGACCTCACGGCGGCGGATGGCGTGAACGCCTTCCGCGTGCCGGGCGACCCGGGCGGCACCTATCTGGCCGCCGGCATCGAGCACAATCAGGAGGGATTCCCCACGGCCGACACGACGACGCACCACCGGATGAACCAGAAGCGTTTCCGGAAGCTGGAGGGGATCGCGAGCGAGACGCGCGACTGGTTTCGCACGCTGGGGAAGGACGGAGCCCCGCGCGGGATCGTGGCATGGGGGAGCGAGTACGGGCTTTTGCGCGAGTGGACCGCGGCGCACCCCGACTATCGCGTCTTTCTCCCGGAGATCATCCACCCGTTCCCGCTGGAGGCGTTCGAGACGTGGCGCCGCGGGCTCGAGTCGATGGCCGTGGTCGAGATGAATTTCCAGGGCCAGTTCCACCGCTATCTTTCCAGTCTCACCGACCTGCGCGGGGTGCGCCGCGTGACGCGGAGCGGCGGCACGCCGATGACCGCGGCCGAACTCGACCGCTATCTGACGGAGGCGACGGCATGAAGGCGAAAGACTTCCGCTCCACGCTGGAGCCGGTGTGGTGCACCGGGTGCGGCGACTTCGGCGTCCTGAAGGGACTCACCTTGGCGCTCGCCGATCTGGAAATCGCGCCGGAACGTCTGGCGGTCATCTCCGGCATCGGCTGCTCGAGCCGCCTGCCGGGGTACACGCGCTCCTACGCGTTCAACTCGATCCACGGTCGCGCCCTTCCGATCGCGAGCGGGCTGAAGTTCGCGCGCCCCGAGATCACCACGATCGTCGTGGGCGGGGACGGGGACGGCTTCTCGATCGGGCTCGGGCACATCCCGCACGCCATCCGGCGTAATGTCGATCTCACGTACGCCGTGCTCGACAACGGCATCTACGGACTGACGAAGGGACAGGCGTCGCCCACCTCCTCCGAGGAGTTCAAGCGCGACCGCGGGCTGGCCGGCGTCGAGGAGCGTCCGCTCAATCCACTGCTCCTGGTGCTGAGCAGCGGCTGCGGTTTCGTCGCGCGCACGCACGCGGGAAACCTTCCGCATGTTCGCGAGATGTTCCGGGCGGCCATCGAGTACCCGGGATTCTCCTTCCTGCACGTCCTGGCGGGCTGCGTGACGTACCAGGGACCGTCGTACGCCGAGACGATCTACCAGCGTTGCGACATGCTCCCGGCCGACCACGACCCCACCGACCTATCGAACGCGATGGAGATCGTCCGGCAGGAGCGGTTCGCGCTGGGGGTCATCTATCGGCGCCCGCCGGAGAAGGGCGCGGGAATCGGCGAGCGCGACCTGGCCGCGGCGGCGGGGGTTTGGCCGGCCGTCGGGACGCCCGAGGCGGCTCGCGAGATGCCGGGAGAGTGAGGGTGGCGCCGGGCGGCCGCTTGGCGCTTGGGCGCAGTGGTACGTGAGGAGACACGCGCAAACAATTGCGATGCAGCTGCTTGCAGCTTCGTTAAGATTGGGCCGTCAATCCCTTTCGATCGCGCCGGCGATGCCGATATTTCCTGGATATGCCGCGGTACCCATGCGCGAAACCAGGAGGGATCGTGTCCCAGTCCACCTCGATCAAGCAGCTGATCGGCATCCCGCTGAACGTCGTGCTCTTCCTCTTCCTCATGGTGATGGCGTGGGGGAGCTACGCCGGCTTCTTCTCGCATCCGACCCGCATCGGCGTCGTGATCATCCACTTCCTCATGCTCCCGGTCATGACCTTCTCCACCTCCGGCCGGAGCCGCGGGGAGAAGCACCAGGCCGACTGGAAGCCCTTCTTCCCGCTCCTCATGTTCCACTCGCTCTTCACGGCGTGGGTCATGCCGTACATGGACGCGCGGAGTATCGGGGTCCTTCCGGGGGGCGACGCGCTTCGCTGGGTGGGTCTCGCGTTCCTGGCCTGTGGCGCCGCGCTTCGCGTGTGGCCGATGATGGTTCTCGGAAAGCGCTTCACGTCGGTGGTGGCGCGCCAGGAAGGGCACTCGCTCGAGACGAGCGGGCTCTACGGATTCGTCCGCCATCCTTCCTATGTCGGGATCATCCTCATGGACATCGGCTTCGCGGGGATCTTCCGCAGCTCGATCGCCCTTCTCCTCCTGCCGGTCGTCTTCTGGATGTTCAAGCGCCGGATGGACGTGGAAGAGGCCTTCATGACGCAGGAGTTCGGCGACGACTACCGCGAGTACATGAAGCGGACACCGCGTCTCGCCCCCGGCCTCTACTAAGTGCCGCGCGGCGGATAGAAACGCGACGGGCCGCGGAGGAACTCCTCCGCGGCCCGTGCTCATTTCGTATCGAACGAGTCCCGCCTACTTCGATCCCCACGGAAAGAGCGACACGCCGACGCCGGCCACGAGCCGGTTCGCGCTCGCGTTGAACTCGCCGTTGGCGTTGGCCTCGTGCTGATAGCCGAGGCTCATGTTGACCGAGGCGCGCTCGCCGACCGGGACGCGGACGCCGCCGGCGATCATCGGCGCCAGCACGGCCGTGTCGTTCATGGAGAAGCCGTCGTAGAAGAGGGCGCCGAACCCGGCGCTCACGAAGGGAACGACGCTTCCCTGGCGCGCGAAGTTGACCTGGACTCCCGCCGTCGCGCCGAGCGACGTATCGCTGTCGCCGTTGACCGACTCGTGCCGGATGAGGAATCCCCCCGTGACCTCGTAGCGGTCCGAGACGAAGTAGCCGATCGTGGGCGCCACGTTCAGCTGCGTGAACCGGTCCACGTTGCCGTACCCCTCGCGCTTGAAATTCTGATGCATGAACGATACCGACGGCGCGAACTCCACCGACCCCCGTCCCACCTGGCCGGCGTGCGCGAAGGCCCCGGACACGAGCGAAACCGCGGCGATCGCGCCGGCAGCGACAAGACTCTTCAGCCTGATCTTCATGCGTGGCACTCCTTCCCCTCGTTGCCTGGATTGTCGTGCCGCCTCCCCGACGGCGCGGCGCATGACTCGCGATAAAGCAAGATCCGAGCCCGGGGTTGGCCCGGCGCTTGCAGCCTTGAGAACGATCATTGCTTCTCTCCAACCAAACAACGAGGGTGTCATGTCCTACGGGCACGTCCCGCAAGACGATGGTCGTTTCGCGCCTCGCGCCGAGGAGCCGCCGCGCGCCGTGCAATCAGCGCGCCGCGCGCGACGCGCCGCCTGGCTCGACCCGGCCACGCTCGCGATTTGCGCGCTCGCCGCGTTGCCGCTCGGCTGCGGCGATCTCCTCACCACCAAGCCGCCGATCGGAACGCGCTTCGATCAGCCGCTGGACGGATTGAGCAACGGCGAGCTCGGCGACTTCCAGGACGGACAGACGCAGTTTCGCCGCGCGTTCTCGATCTCGGAGGGGCTCGGCCCCATCTTCAACAACGTGTCGTGCGCTTCCTGCCACAGCGGCGACGGCCGCGGCATTCCGAGCAACACGCTGACGCGGTTCAGCCGCGGCGGCGACATCGCTCTGGCCGAAGGAGGGCCCCAGATCCAGGACAAGGCGATTCCGGGCGCCGAGCCGGAGCGCCTGCCGGTGGGCGTCGAGGTCTCGCACCGCCTGCCGCCGCCCGTCTTCGGCGTGGGGCTGATCGAGGCGATCGCCGACTCCGCCATCCTCGCCCACGAGGACCCGGGCGACGGGGACGGCGACGGCATTTCGGGCCGCGCCAACTGGGTCACCCCGCCGACGTTCGTGCCGGCGACCGAGCCGGGCGGAGGGCCGGGGCCACGCGTGGGGCGGTTCGGACGAAAGGCGCAGGTCTCTTCGCTCCTCCAGCAAACGGTCGACGCATACCACCAGGACATGGGGATCACGTCGTCGTTCCGCTCGGTCGAGAACACCAACCCGCTCTCGAGCGTCGTCGTGCCGGGACTGGATGGCGCTCCGGATCCCGAGGTGGGCGGGCAAGCGGTGAACGACGTCGTGCAGTACATGCGGATGCTGGCGCCTCCCTCGCCCGGGGAATCGACGCCTCGCCGGGAACAGGGCGCCGCGCTCTTCGCGGCGGCCAGGTGCGTGTCGTGCCACATGCCGTCGCTCCGCACCGGGACGCACGAGATCGAGGTGCTCGCCGATCGGGACGTCGCGCTCTTTTCTGACCTTCTCCTTCACGACCTCGGCGACGGTTTGGCCGACAACCGGCCCGATGGGAGCGCGGACGGCCGCGAGTGGCGCACGGCGCCGCTCTGGGGGCTTCGCATCGCGCGCGAGTTCCTGAACGGGAAACTCTTCCTGCTGCACGACGGACGCGCGCGGTCGGTGGAGGAGGCGATCCGGCTGCACGGCGGCGAGGCGGCGGGCGCGCGCGACGCGTTCGCGGCAATGCCGGCCGCCGACCGCGCGGCGCTCCTCGATTTCGTGGAGTCTCGATGAGCGCCGGGCAGCCGATGAATATCCACGTGGCGCCGATGGTTCTGCTTCTTGCCGCGGCGGTTTTCCTGACGGCGCCCGAGGCGCGCGCGGGATCCACGGTTCGCGTCGCGGCGCCCCCGGTGGGCGGAGAGTTGCCGGAGTCGCCGATGCACGGAAATCCGGAGGTGATCTCCTGGGGCGGGCACGGCGAACTTCGCCTGGGGCACGACCGCGTGCGCGGTACGTCGGATCCCGAGTGGTTCTCGGTCGGACGCATGAACGGCTTCGCGCGTGCGCGGCTGGCGGCACGCTGGCGCCTGGCGGGCGAGGGGACGTGGGACCGCGCCACCGACGACTTCGTGCTCGAGCGCGTGGAACTGACCTATCGCTGGAAGCGGACGCTCCACGCGCACGGCGGGATCTTTCCGGTCCCGCTGGGGAGGACGAACCTCAGCCACGACGCACCGCGAAACGACTTCGCCGAGCACTCCCTGGTGGCGACGCAGCTGGTCGGCGTGCCGAATGCGATGCTGGGTCTCGGCGTGCGCGGCGCTACAGGCGGCGGCAAGCGCCCCATGACCTACGAGGTCGATCTCGTCACCGGCTTCTCCGACGGCCTCATCGTCGACTCACCGGGCGGGACGCGGCTCCCGATCGGGCGGAACAACTACGGGGACAACAACGGCCTCCCCTCCGTGGTGGGGCGGATCGAGTTCCATCCCTCGCGCGATTCCGAATGGGGGATCGCGGCGGAGAGCGGCCCGTACAATCAGACCGAGATCGGCGGCGTGACGGTGGACGGCAGGCGATGGGTACACCTGATCGTCGCGGACGGCGCCACCGACTTCGCGGGCCTTCGACTGGCCGCGGAGACCGGGATTGCCTTCGTCGACGTGCCGCCGGGCCTCCTGGGGCTCTACGCCGAGGATCAGTGGGGGGCGTCGGTGGAGGCTTCCCGCACGCTCTGGGATCCGCTCTTCGGCTCGTGGCGCCAGAGCGCGCTTCGCGTGGCCGTGCGCGCCGACGCGGTCGATCTCGACCGGGGTCTCCAGGGGGATTCGCGGCACCGTGTCTCGGCCAGCCTCAACATCCATCACCGGCCGCGGGCCGTGGCCCGCTTCGGGTGGTACTACGAACTGCAGCGCGACCGCTTCGACAACGAGACACCGATTGCGGGGCTCACGTTCACGGCCGCGGCCTACTTTTAGCGGGGAGTTTGGCGGGCGCTATCCGCGGCGGAGCTTGCCACGATCGACCTTGCCGAGGTGCGTGCGGGGAAGCGAGTCGACAAACGTGATCTCGCGGGGGTGCTTGTAGGGCGCGAGACGCTCCATCACGAACTGCTTCAGTTCCTCCTCCAGGCCCTCGCGCCGCTCGCGGGCGACGACGCGCGCTACCGGCTTCATCAGCCCGTTCGCGTCGGCCAGGCCGACCACGGCAGCCTCCGACACTGCCGGGTGCTGAAGCAGGCACCCCTCCACCTCCTGCGGCGCGAGCCACTTTCCGCCCACCTTCAGCATCTCGTCGCCGCGGCCGTGGTAGGTGACGTAGCCCGCCTCGTCGATCGCGATGAGATCGCCCGAGACGTACCACTCGCCGCGAAACGCCTGTTCGGTCTTCTCCTGATGCTGCCAGTAGGCGATGGCGCGCGCGCCGCCGCGCACCCAGAGCCATCCGGTCTCGCCGCGGGAGACTTCGTGCCCCTCCTCGTCGCACGCCTTGATCTCGAAACCGGGCACCACCGTGCCGAGCGTGCCGGGCTTCACCGCGCCCGGGCGGTTCGAGATGAAGATGTGCCACATCTCCGCCGTGCCGAGTCCGTCGAGGAGTTCCACGCCGAACGTTGCCTTCCAGCGATCGTAGAGTTCGACCGGGAGCGCCTCGCCCGCGGACGTGGCGAGCCGGAGCGTGGCGAGATCGCCCGATGCCGCGCGCGGGTGCGAGACCATCTTCTGGATCATGGTCGGCACGTTGACGAGTACGGTCGCGCGATGTCGGCGGATCTTCTCGAAGAGGATCTCCGCGGTGACCGGTTCGGGGAATAGGACCGAGGCTCCACCCGCCGCAAAGGTGAAGAAGAGGTTCGAGCCTGTGGCGTAGCCGAAGTAGAGCTTCGGGACCGAGATCGTGATCTCGCGGTCGGTGTAGCCGAGGACCCCTGACCCGTACTTCTCGGTCGTGAAGGCGAAGGAACGATGCGTCTGGATGACCGCCTTCGGGCGCCCGGTCGTGCCGCCGGAGAAGAGCCAGATGGCGGGGTCGTCGGGGTGGGAGGGGAAGGTTTCGAGTTCGGTGGAAGTCGCCGCCAGCCGCCGCGTGAAGTCGGAGGCATCGACCTCGATCACGCCGCGCGTGACGCGCGAGCCGCGCGCCGCCTCCCGGAACGGCGCCGCGCTCTCCGCGTCCGTCACGACCAGTCGCGCGCGCGTGTAGTCGAGGAGCGCCGCGATGTCGGCGGCCGGCAGGCCGGGATTCACCATCACCACGACCGCCCCGATCTTCAGCGTCCCGAAGAGGGCGCCGACGTAGTCGGGCCCGTCGGGGAGGGCGATCATGATCCGGTCCTCGGGATCGGCCCCGGCGGCCGCCAGGAGATTCCCGTAGCGGTTGGCCAGGGCGTGAATTTCGGCGTAGGACCAGGTGCGGGAGTCGGTGAGGATGGCGGGGCGATCCCCGCGCCCCTCCCGGAGGCGGGCGTCGAGGAAGAGGCTGGCGATGTTGCCGATCTTCCGGCGTTCCGGCGGCTCGATGGTCATGGTACGTTTCCCGTTCGCCGCCCACTATGGACGCCTGCCGGGCGGCGGGCAACCCCGGACTGACCGGACCGCCTGGACCAAGGCGCGGGAGTCTCCTTCGATGCTGTTGCGGGAGTGGGGCACGATGACGTGGGAAGAGGCGCAAGCCCTCGATCCCGCGCGTGTCGTCGCCATTCTGCCGGTCGGCGCGGTGGAGGCGCACGGGCCCCACCTGCCGCTTTCGACCGACGTGATCATCGCCGAGGCCATGGCGCGCGCCGGGGGCGATCGTCTGGCCGCGCGCGGCTATCTTCCGCTCCTTCTTCCCTCGCTCGCCTACACCGCCGCGCCGTTCGCGGCGGCGTTTCCGGGGACGCTCTCGATGACGCCGGCGACCGTGACGGCGCTTCTGCTCGACCTCGCGCGGGCGCTGACCGCCCGCGGCGTGGCGGCGCTCGCGATCGCGAACGCGCACCTGGATCCGGCGCATCTCGGTTCCGCCGCCGCGGCCGTCGCCGCCGCGCGGGAGGAGCGCTGCCTTCCGGTCGTCGCTCCCGATCTCACGCGGAAGCCATGGGCGCCGCGATTGGGAGAGGAATTCCGAAGCGGCGCCTGCCACGCCGGCCGCTACGAGAGTTCGATCGTGATGGCCGCGCGTCCCGAGTTGGTCCGCGACGAGATCCGCCGCGCACTCCCGCCGAACCCCGCCTCGCTCTCCACCGCGATTCGCGGCGGATCGCACACGTTCGAGGAAGCTGGCGGCCCGCGCGCGTACTTCGGCTGGCCCGCGGAGGCGACCGCCGCCGAGGGCGAGGCGACGATCGCGACGCTCGGGGATATTCTCGCCGAGGCGGTCGGCGAGGCGCTTTCGAAGTCGGGGAACGCGTGAGCGCGGGACCGCTGGCGGGGCGGGGCGCGGTCGTCACCGGCGGAGGGCGCGGCATCGGCGCCGCCATCGCGCGATCGCTCGCCGAGGCCGGCGCCTCCGTCGTCGTCTCCGCCCGAGGCGTCGCCGAGATCGAAGCCGTCGCGGTTTCGCTCCGCGCCATCGGCGCGCGGGCGTGGGCGGTCGTTTGCGACGTAACCGACGAGGGAAGCGTGCGGCGTCTGGGCGAGGAAGCGCGCCGCCACCTGGGCGCTGTGGAGATCCTGGTCAACAACGCCGGGGACGCGGCCTCGGCTCCGCTGGCGAAGATCACGCTGGGCGAATGGAACCGGATGCTCGCCGTGAACGCGACGGGGACCTTTCTCTGCACGCGTGAATTCGGTCCCGAGATGGGGGTGAGGGGTCATGGGAGAATCGTGAACGTCGCCTCCACCGCGGGGCTTCACGGAGGGAAGTACATCGCGCACTATGCCGCCGCCAAACACGCCGTGGTCGGCTTCACCCGCTCGGTGGCGCTGGAACTGGCGGAGCGGGGCGTGACCGTGAACGCGGTCTGTCCCGGCTATGCCGACACATCGCTCACCGATCGCACCGTTCAGAATGTCTCGACCCGCACCGGACTCGACCGCCCCGCCGCGGTCGCCGCGATTCTCGCCACGAGCGGGCAGGCCCGCCTGGTGACGCCCGGGGAGGTGGCGGCCGAGGTGCGCCGCCTCTGCCTCGACGAGGCGGCCGCGACGACCGGAGAGGCGATCGTGCTGGATGGAGGAACGACGTCCCGATGACCTTCGACATCGTCAATCCGCAGGCCCTCGGAGTTCCGAAGGGGTGGAACAACGGCCTGCTCGCCCCCCGCGACGGCAGAATCCTCTTCGTCGCCGGACAGGCCGGCTGGGAAGAGGAGTCCACGGGGACGCCTCCCGATTTCGCGGGGCAGTTCGCGCACGCGCTCGACCGTGTCCTCGCGATCATCGCGGCGGCCGGCGGCGCGCCGGCCGATCTGGCGAGACTGACGATCTACGTCGTCGATCTCGCCGCCTACCGCGAGAGCCGGAAGGCGATCGGCGCCGTCTGGCGCGAGCGGCTGGGGAAGCACTATCCCGCCGTGGCGCTCCTCGAGGTGAAGGGTCTGGTCGACCGGGGCGCCGTCGTGGAGATGGAAGCGACGGCCGTCATCGGAGGGGGCCGCTAGATGCCGATCCGCCCGAAATCGTTTCTCTACGCGCACGACGCCGCCACCGGCGTCGCCACCATCACGCTGAATCGTCCCGACCGCCTGAACGCGCTCACCTTCGAGGTCTACGGGGAGCTGCGCGACGCGTTCCGCGACCTCGACACCGAGCCGGGCGTGCGCGCCGTCGTCCTGACCGGCGCGGGGAAGGGGTTCTGCTCGGGCGGAGACGTGGAGGACATTATCGGCGCCCTCTTCGCGCGCGACGCGGCCGGGCTCCGCGAATTCACGCGGATGACCTGCGACGTGATCGCGAACATCCGCCGCTGCCGCCGGCCGGTGATCGCGGCGCTGAACGGAACCGTGGCGGGCGCCGGAGCGGTGATCGCGACGGCGTGCGACTTCCGCGTGGCGGCCGAGACCGCGAAGATCGCCTATCTCTTCGTGCGGGTCGGGCTCTCCGGGGCCGACATGGGCGCGTCGTGGCTCCTGCCGCGCATCGTGGGGCTGGGCCGCGCGACCGAATTGCTCATGACCGGCGATTTCATCGACGCGAAGCGCGCGCTGGAGATCGGTCTCTACAACCGCGTCGTGCCGGGCGATCGACTGCTGGCCGAAGCGATGTCGCTGGCGGCGCGCCTCGCCCGCGGCCCGGCCCCCGCGATCGCCGTGACGAAGCAGGCACTCGATCTCGAGTTCACCATGACGCTCGACCAGGCGCTCCGTTACGAAGCGGACGCGCAGGCCGATCTGATGATTCACCCCAACTTCCGGGAGGCGTACGAGGCCTTCCGGGAGAAGCGCGACGCGAGGTTCACCGAGTGAGCGGCTTCGTGGGAACGGCGTCGACACCCGACGTCCGGCCCGTCCGCGCCTTCCTGGAGCTGCAGCACCTGGCGCTCGCGGGGACGTTCGGGGCGTTCGCCGCTTCCAATCTGGCGACCCGGGCGGAACCGGCGAGCGACGACGCGGCGCGCGTGGAGGCGCGGGCGATCCTGGCGCGTTTGGGCGAGGCCGGCTGGTTCGAGGCCATTCGACGTCAAGACTGGCGCGCCTGCTGCCTGGCGCGCGAGTCGCTGGGTGCGTCGTCTCCCCTGGCCGACGCGGTCTTCGCGCTCCAGGCGCTCGGGACGCTTCCGATTCTGCTGGCGGGAGACGCGCGACTTCGCGACGCGTTCGCCGAGCCGGCGCTGGCGGGCCGCGCGATGTCCGCGTTCGCCATGACCGAGCCTGGCGCCGGCTCCGACGCCGCGGCGATCGCCACGACCGCGCGCCGCGACGGCGACACGTACGTCCTGAACGGCGGGAAGACCTTCATCTCCAACGCCGGCATTGCCGATTTCTACACCGTCTTCGCCTCCACCGACGCGGCCGCGCGCGGGAAGGGGATATCGTGCTTCGTCGTCCCCGCCGACTCGCCGGGGCTCCGCTTCGTGAAGGCGCAGGTTCTCTCGTCGCCGCACCCGCTGGGGGAGATCGCCTTCGAGGAGTGCCGCGTCCCCGCGACGAACCGGCTTGGCGAGGAAGGGCGCGGCTTCGGTCTCGGCTTGAAGACGCTCGACCGGCTTCGCGCGACGGTCGGCGCCGCCGCCTGCGGCATGGCGGCGCGTGCGCTGGACGAGGCGCTACGCCACGCGAAGGAGCGCCGGCAGTTCGGGAAGCCTCTCGCAGACTTTCAGCTCGTCCAGGAGAAACTCGCGCGCATGGCGACCGAACTCACGGCGGCCCGGCTTCTCGTCTATCGCGCCGCGTGGACCGCGGACCAGGGCGCGGAACGGGTGACGCTGGAGGCGGCCATGGCGAAGTCGTACGCCACCGAGGCGGCGCAGCGGATCATCGACGACGCGGTTCAGATCCTGGGCGGCGCGGGCGTTCTGGCCTCGCACCCCGTGGATCGCCTCTACCGCTCCATTCGCGCGCTCCGGATCTACGAGGGGACGACGGAGATCCAGCAGCTCGTCATCGCCGGCGCGCTCTTGCATGAGGAGACACCGTGAAGGCTGTCTCGATCGGGGGAGGGCCGGCGGGTCTCTTCTTCGCGCTCCTGATGAAGAAGCAGGATCCGCGGCACGAGGTCACGGTCTACGAGCGGAACCGCCCCGGCGACACGTTTGGATTCGGCGTCGTCTTCTCCGACGCGACCGAGGCGGCGCTGGAACATGCCGACCCCGACGTGATCGCCGCCATGGCGGCGCACTGCCACCGCTGGGACGACATCGAGATCCACTACAAAGGGAGCGTGCTCACTTCGACCGGGCACGGATTCTCGGGACTCTCGCGGAAGGCACTGCTCTCCATCCTGGCCGCGCGCTGCCGCGAGGTGGGTGTCGAGCTCTGCTTCAGCCGCGAGTTGGCCGACCCTGAGACGTTGAAGGACGCCGACATCATCCTCGCCGCCGACGGAGTGAACTCCGCGATCCGCGAGCGCTACGAAGCGCACTTCCGGCCGCAAATAGACATCCGTTCGAACAAGTTCGTCTGGCTTGGGACAAGAAAGCCGTTCCCCGCCTTCACGTTCTATTTCAAGGTCGATGCTCACGGGCTCTGGCGCGTCCACGCCTACCAGTACGAGCCGGGGATGTCGACCTTCATCGTGGAGGCGCACGAGGAGACCTGGCGCGCGGCCGGGATGGATCGCGCGACCGAGGCGGTGACGATCGCCTTCTGCGAGCGGCTCTTCGCGGAGGAACTTGCGGGGTATCCGCTTCTCTCGAATCGCTCCATCTGGCGGAACTTTCCGACGATCCGAAACGAGCGCTGGTCGCACGGGAATCTCGTTCTCGTGGGGGACGCGGCCCACACGGCGCACTTCTCGGTCGGCTCCGGCACCAAGCTGGCCATGGAGGACGCCATCGCACTGTCGCAAGCGCTCCGGGATCACGCCGCCATTCCCGACGCGCTGTCCGCGTACGAGGCCGCGCGCCGTCCCGGCGTCGAGAGCCTCCAGCGCGCCGCGCAGGCGAGTCTCCAGTGGTTCGAGGACACCGAGCGTTACATGGACGCGGAGCCGCTGGAGTTCGCCGTCACGCTCCTCACGCGGAGCCTCCGCGTCACGCACGAGAATTTGAAGGTCCGGGATCCCAAGATGGTCTCCCAGGTGGACGAGTGGTACGCCGCGAAGGCCGCGCGGCAGACGGGGATCGCGATCGCCGCGGGCCCGGCGCCTCCGCCGCTCTTCACGCCGTTTCGGCTTCGGGATCTGGTTCTGGAAAACCGGGTGGTCGTCTCGCCGATGTGCCAATACTCGGCCACGGACGGAATGCCGAACGACTGGCACATGGTCCACCTCGGCTCCCGGGCCGTCGGCGGCGCGGGATTGGTTTTTACCGAGATGACCGACGTCAGTCCGGAGGGACGCATCTCTCCCGGATGCACCTGCCTCCACACGCCGCAGCACGCGGCCGCGTGGAAGCGGATCGTCGACTTCGTCCACGAGCAGAGCCGCGCCAAGATCGCCATGCAGCTCGGGCACGCGGGGCGGAAAGCGGCCACGAAAGTCCCCTGGGAGGGAGAGGGGGAGCCGCTCACGACGGGCGCCTGGCCGATCATGGCCCCCTCGCCGATTCCGTACTACTCCTCCCGCAGCCAGGTGCCCCAGGAGATGACGCGCGCCGACATGCGGAAGGTGACGGACGACTTCATCCGCGCCACGCGGCACGCCATCGCGGCGGGATTCGACCTCCTGGAACTCCACATGGCACACGGCTATCTCCTCGCCAGTTTCATCTCGCCGCTCACCAACACTCGATCGGACGAGTACGGCGGCACGCTGGAGAACCGAATGCGGTTCCCGCTCGAGGTCTTCGACGCCGTGCGGGCGGCCTGGCCCGCCGAACGGCCGATGTCGGCGCGCATCTCCGCCGTCGACTGGCACCACGCCGGGAACCAGCCGGAAGACGCGGTGGAAGTGGCCAGGATGCTGAAGGCCCACGGCTGCGATATCGTCGACGTCTCGGCGGGGCAGACCGTACCGGACCAGAGGCCGCAGTACGGCCGTCTCTATCAGACGCCATTCGCGGACCGGATCCGCCACGACGTCGGGATCGCGACGATGGCGGTCGGAGCGATTTCCTCCTACGCCGACGTGAACACGATTCTCGCGGCGGGGCGTGCCGACCTCTGCCTCCTGGCGCGCGCGCATCTCTGGGATCCCTACTGGACGCGACACGCCGCGTTCGAGCTCGGCTACCGTCTGCCGTGGCCCGATCCCTACGCGTCGCTCGACGACTACAAACCGCGGTTCGTGTGAGGTTCCGACGATGGTATTGACCTATTCCAGCTATCTCAAGATCGACGAACTTCTCTCGCTGCAGCAGCCGGTCTCCGACGGTCCGGAGCACGACGAGACGCTCTTCATCGTCATCCACCAGGTCTACGAGCTCTGGTTCAAGCAGTTCCTCCACGAGATCGACTTCCTGAAGCGGCTCCTGGAGGCGGGGGACATTCCGCGCGCGCTTCACACGATGAAGCGGATTCTCACGATCCTGAAGGTCGCGGTGGCGCAAATCGATATCTTGGAGACGATGACCCCGCTCGAATTCCTCTCCTTCCGCGAGCGACTCGAGTCGGGAAGCGGTTTCCAGTCGTTCCAATTCCGCGAGTTGGAGTTCGTCCTGGGGATGAAGCGTCCGGCCGCGCTCGACCGCTATCCGGTCGGGAGCGAGCACCGCGCGCGGCTGGAACGCCGCCTGGCGGAGCCGACGCTCTGGGACTCCTTCCTCCGTCTTCTCGTTCGTCATGGGCACGCGGTTCCGACCGAGGCCCTGTCGCGCGACGTGACGCGGCCGATCGAATCGGTTCCAGCGCTCCACCCCGTTCTGATCCGAATCTACCGCTCCGACCCGATGGCGAGCGTGCTCTGCGAGCGGATGGTGGACCTCGACGAGGGACTTCAAGAATGGCGCTACCGTCACGTGAAGATGGTCCAGCGGACGATCGGCACGAAGAAGGGGACGGGTGGGTCGGAGGGCGCCGCCTACCTCATGACGACGCTGAATCACGCGCTCTTCCCCGATCTCTGGGCGATCCGCACGGAACTCTGATGGCTGCCCTCCGCCTCACTGTCGCGGATCTCTCCCGCACGCCGAATCCGCTGGCCGCGCACTATTCGCGCTTTCGCGTGGCCGAGCGCCTCCTCCTGACCGGCCATTCGCACCAGGCGTGGCCCGACTGCGGCTTCGAGGGGCAAATGGAAGCCTGGAACGACGCCGCCGAGCTGCTGGACGAGAAGTGGAGCCGGGCAATGGAGAAGGCGGAGCAGGTGCGCCGCGGCTATGCGAGGCTCCTGGGGACGAGGCCTGACGAGATCGCGCTCGGCCAGAACACGCACGAGCTGGTGACCCGTTTCCTCTCCGCCCTTCCGCTCGACCGCCGACCCCGCCTGGTCACGACCGACGGGGAGTTTCACACCATCCGGCGTCAGATGGACCGGCTGGGGGAAGAGGGGCGTTTGGAGATCGCGCGCGTCGCGGTCGACCCTGTCGCGACGCTGGCGGAGCGCCTGGCCGCGGCCGCCGATGCGCGGACGGCCGCCGTGCTCGTTTCGTCTGTCCTCTTCGGAACGGCACGAATCGTCCCGAACCTCGGCGCGTCGGCGGAGGCGTGCCGCCGCGCGGGCGCCGAACTCCTGGTGGATGCCTACCACCAGGTGAACGTCGTCCCGGTCGACCTGACGCGCGACGGGCTCTCGGGCGCGTTCGTCGTGGGCGGTGGCTACAAGTACTGCCAACTCGGAGAAGGAGTCGCCTTTCTGCGGGTGCCTCCGGGCCGCGACGACCTGCGGCCGCTGCTGACCGGCTGGTACAGCGAATTCGCGCGCCTGACGCAGCGAACCGCGGGGGAAGTTCCGTACGGCGAAGGTCCGGCCCGCTGGGCCGGCGCCACCTACGATCCAACCAGCCATTACCGCGCCGCGCGCGTGTTCGAATTTTTCGAGCGGCAGGAGCTGACGGCGGGGACGCTTCGCGAAGTCAGCCAGCACCAGGTGGGACTCCTGGCTCGGGAGTTCGACGCGCTCGACCTCGAACCCGCTGCGATCGTCCGGGATCGCTCGGTTCCCCTGACGGAAATCGGCGGCTTTCTCGCGCTCCGCTCGCCGAGAGCCGGCGTGCTCTGCGCGGCGCTGTGCGCACGGGGCGTGCTGACCGATCACCGGGGCGACCTCCTCCGTCTGGGACCGGCGCCCTATCTGAGCGACGAGCAGCTGCGCGCCGCGATCGCGGCGCTGGGGGAAGCGGTTCGCGGAGGCGCGGCGCGCTAGGCGCGTCCCCGCGCGCCCCGACCCGGCAGACATGGAATCCCCGGCGACCGCCTTCCTCCACTTCTCGCTCCTGACCGCCGCGGCTGCTTCGCTGGGAATGGTCGCCTCCGCCGATGCCGCATCGGGCGCGGGATCGAAGCCCGCGCCCCACACGGTGCACGATTTCCGCGCCGTGACGATTGACGGCGTCGCGCAGCCCCTCTCCGTCTACAAAGGAAACGTCCTCCTGATCGTGAACACCGCCTCGAAGTGCGGCTACACGCCCCAGTACGAGGAATTGGAGGGGCTCTACCGGAGGTATCGAGACCGGGGATTCGTGGTTCTGGGATTCCCCGCCAACGACTTCATGAGACAGGAGCCGGGGAGCGATGCCGAGATCAAGGCCTTTTGCGGCACGAAGTACCAGACCACCTTTCCGCTCTTCTCGAAGATCAGCGTGAAGGGAAAGGAGATTCATCCCCTCTACGCCTACCTCACGCGCGATTCGGGCTTCAAGGGGGACATCTCCTGGAACTTCAACAAATTCCTCGTCGCGCCCGACGGCAAGGTCGTGGCGCGTTTTGGCTCGGGCACCGATCCACTCGCGAAGGAACTCACGTCGAAACTCGAGGCAATTCTCCCCGTTCGATAGCGGATCATGAATAGCCGCTTACTCCCTCCACGAGGCCAAGCGATGATTCGAACGATGTGGGTGCCCCTGCTCGCAACGGCGCTCCTCGGCGGATGCCAGGGCGCTCCTTCCCCCCGGGAATACCGCGTGAACGAAGTTCCCTCGTCCCTGGCGCCGGCCGTCGCCGACGCCGATAGCACGATTGCCCGGCTGCAGCGCCGGCTCGGCGCGCGGCTCAAGGCGGGGGTGGAATCGAAGGGCGTGGTGGTGGCGGTCGCGGTCTGCCGAGATTCGGCCCAGTTCATGACGGCGGAGATCGTGGAGCGGCAGGTGGCCGGAATCGCGGTGGGGCGGACGAGCCATCGGCTCCGAAATCCTGGAAACGCGCCGCGCCCCTGGGCCCGTTCCTACGTCGCCGGCATCGCTCCCGGCGCGAAGGCGGCCGACTACGCGCCGGTCGTCGTCGATCTGGGGGACCGCGTGGGGCTCCTTCGTCCGATCGATACCGCGGCACTCTGCGTCCGATGCCACGGCATGGCCGACTCGCTGGCGCCCGACCTGGCGTCGGCGCTCCGCGAGGCCTACCCGGAGGACCAGGCGCTAGGCTTCGCCGAGGGCGATCTGCGCGGCTACTTCTGGGCGGAGGCGCCGAAGCGCTAGCGGGTGCGCACCACCGCGTCCAGGAAGGTCCGGACCGCCTGATACTGGCTGTCGGCGTCGAGTCCCGCCTCCGCCAGGACCGCGGCACCCTGTCCGCTCCCGAGGAAGTGCCCCTTCCGATACGGATGGAGCGTCGCCGCCCGTCCGCGATCGGAGCGGATCCACCGGTACATGGTCGCCATGGTAAAGCCGGTGATCCCCATCGCCTCGCGTCCCCGCTTCTCGGGGAAGATCAGCTCCCGCTCCTCGGCGGAGTGCGCGTCGAAGAGCTCCGCGCTCGCGACGTAGTAGACGTCGAGGTCGATCCCTTCCCGTTCCAGGCGCGGCAGCACCTGCGCCACGAACTCCAGCGTGACGGCGCTCTCCTGGAGCACGATCACGCCGTCCGACGCTCCCTTTCCCTTCGCGGCCCGTAGGCGATAGAGCCCGCTTCGCGCCGCGGTGGTGGGAGCGAGGCCCGCCTTCACGCGATCGGGAACCACCTCGTTCGGCCGGGTCACGAAGGCGGCGATCATCGCCGGCCGGTGCGCCAGAGCGGCGGTGAAGAGCGTCCAGATCTCGGCAGGATCCCAGGGTGTGAGCGTGACCGCGGTCCGCGGCGGGAAATTCTCCTGCAGCAGTTGCAGCGCCTGAGGGTCGGCGTGCGTGGGGCCGTCCTCGCCGGTCTTGAGCCCCGCGTGCGCGCAGACGAGTACCATCGGCCGGTACGCCGAGCCGTCCACCGAGGCGCGCGCCTGCTGCCCGATGGCGTGGAGCCGGGACGCGATGTGCCCCAGCGGCGCCAGGAAGGCGGCGTACGAAGAGGCGACGCCGATGTGATGCCCGTACGCGCCGAGTCCCGAGCAGACGCCGGCCGTGGCGTCCTCGCAGATGCCGCCGATCGAGAGGAGGCGCGCGTCGGGATTGTTCGCGGCGTGATAGAAGCCGGGAGGGAAGCCGTCGGCGGCCTTGTTGACGCTGGTCGATCCGAGGAGATCGGCGGCGGCGATCAGGAGCGCTCCGCCGCTGAGCTGATTGTAGTGCTGGAGAACGCGCCCGAGTTCGCCCCGAAGCGTGGTCACCGTGCCGGGGACGAGCCGGAGCGCCTCGGGGATGTCCGCTCCCTGCGTTCGTGCGGCCTCGTGGACGGCGGCGATGTGCGGCGCGGCCGGCCGGGGAGCGCGCGCCCGGCGATCCAGCCGTGTCCGCGCGTCGCGAAGGCGCGCCGCGAAGAAGCGGATCATCGCGTCGCGCCGCTCCACTTCGCCGCGGACGATGCGGAGCGATTCCCAGAAGCAGGCCTCCATGACGCCCGCGCCCTCGTCTCCGCTGCAGCGCTTCGTCTCGGTGTCGCAACAGGTCGGGAGCTGAATCGGACGCTTCTCCAGAAGCGGCTCCAGCGCCGCGTGGAATCCGGCCGAGCAGAGGTCGTGGCCGGCGCCGTGCGAGGCGCGGCCCTCGATGCCGTACTGCCATCCCTTGACCGTCCGGTAGACGATCGCCGTCGGCTGGCCGTTGTCGAAATGAGCCGCCGCGTGCTGCGCGGCCACGACGTGCGTGATGTCGTGCCCCGCGGCCACGTAGACGACGTTCCAGTCGTGGAGATAGGCCAGTTCGATCGGATTCCACTGAACGTACTCACCCGGCGTTCCGTCGTCCCGGCAGACCCGGTTCGAGTCGATGGACGCCTGGTTCCAGTCGACGTGGAGGAGGAGGTTGTCGAGCGAGGCGGTCGCGGCGGCGGCCAGCGTCTCCGCGACGCGGCCCGGCGTCAGCCCGCCTTCGCCCTCGACGACGTGCACGCGCGGGGCGTCGGCCCCGTAGACGTCGCGCGCTCCCCAGGCGTAGCCGAGGGAGGAAGCGAGGCCGACACCCGAGGCGCCGGTGGCGAGCTTCACGAACGGCGTCGCGGGAGTCGGATGGCCGTCGAGCGACTTGGCCTCGAACCGCGCGGCGAGCGGCGTGCGCGTCGCGGGGTTTCGCCGGAAGCCGAGGAGGTCCTCGAGGTGGAGCCGTTGGCTCGCCTCCTCCGGGAGGAGATCGGGCGCGCCGAGACGCAGGATCTCGTCGCGCAGCGCCCAGAGCGCGTAGAGGCCGAGCGCCTTGTGGCCGGCGGCGTACGAGACGATGTCGGCGTCTTCGCGGCCCGGGGAGCGGACGTCGTAGTCCATGCCGTCGAAGAGGAGCGCCGCCACGAACCGCCCCGAGGAAATCGAGCCCCCCGGATGTCCCGACATCGGAACGTAGTTGTAGAGCACGGCGCAGAGCGACCGGTAGACGAGATCGAATTCCTCGAAAAAGGTCAGCTCGGAGCGTGAAAGGGGCGTGCCGGCGTCGCGAAGAATGTCGGCGGCATCGAGATAACGGCCGCGGCGGCCGGTGAGCGTGAAGGCCATGACGGTACCTCCCTGGAATCGCGCGATGGGCGCGATCGGGCCATCGAAAACTCAGGAGTTGCTAGCCTTCAGTATCGAGAGGGAGGCGGTCGGAAACAACGTGGCCGGAGGTAGTAGAGCGGGTGGTGCGGCGTGCCTCGGAGGGAGAAGGGCTCCCGGGGCGCACGGTGGAGAGGCGGGGGAGGGCGCTCAGCGCCAGAGGTGGATCTGGGTGAAGAGATCGGCTCCGGCCTGCCCTGTGGCGGGGAAGAGGGCGCGGCCGCGCAGATCGAGCGTGATCCCCGTGTAGGGCGTCACCTGGACACCGGCGCTCACCCTGTACGCATGGTCGTCCTTGACCTCGGTGTCGGGGTCGGCCCAGTCCTGCGCCAGGAGGAGATTCACGCCGTTACCCGCGCGCCAGTCGAGTTCGTGCCAGAAAGCGCGCCGATGGGTATCCCGTCCACTTGTCCGCTGCCAGCGCCCCCAGTCGTACTCGGCCTGGTAGGTGAGCGGCAGCGACCGGCGGTAGAACCAGGGGTTCAACGCGCCATGGAGGGCGAAGCTGGTGGCGTCGCCGCCTTCGGTGGGCGCCCTTCGGTGAAGCAGTCCGCTCGCGCCGGCGCTCCAGCCCAGTTCGCGATATCCGAGATTCAGGGCCATCCCGTGCGTGTCGTCGGTGTCGAAGATGTCGAAGGCCGCGGGAACGCGCGTCGCGGCCGTGCTCCGGAACCACGATACGTTCACGTACGGGTAGTTGGGATTGACGCCGGCTTCGACGCCGGTGACGCGCGCGTCGGGGACCGAGCCGTCCTGCTCGAACGTTCTCCGCGTCTGCGCGGTGTGGTCGTCGATCCGAAGCCCGAACTGCGGCACGAAGCGTCCCGCCTTCACGTAGAGGTTCGCCGGCGCCTCATGAACGAGAAGGAACCCCTCGCGCAGGTAGGGAGTTCGCGGATCGTCCACCGTGTCGGAGAGACCGGTGGAACGCCCCCGCGCGCCGATGTTGCCGAGGAACGTGACGTGCTCCAGCGGGTGGAGCGCCATCGCCAAGTCCGCCTGCATCGGGAAGAAGAGCGCCCCCTGCGCGACAAGAAGCGCCATGCGGACGTCCCAGCTCATGCGGAGGAGCGGATCGGCGTTCAAGGGTCCCGTCCGTCCGGGGAAGGGAGCGTAGCGCGAGGAGCCGCCGCCGGGGCTCCCGAGCGCGGAGCGATCGTGCGCCGCAAAGCGCGGATCCTTGGATGCCTCGTAGTCGGCCGGCCCCTCGGGGAGGCTATCGGTGAAGGTCGTCGCCCGGTCCTTCCGCCAGAGGAATCTCCCGATCCAGGAGTCCCAGTCCTGCGTGGGGCGCGGATTCGTCGCGATCATCGGAAGGGTGGCGCTTCCGTAGAAGCGCCCCGCCGCGGTCCTCATGCCGCCGCCTGCGGGATCGACGTGGCACCCCTGGCACGACATGGTGCACTTGCGGTCGAACACGGGCGGGTTCTTCCAGAGATTCGGCCGCAGGTGGCAATTGTCGCAGGTCCGCCCCTCGCGCGCGGAGTAGAGCGGCGTCGCGCCGAGTGGGGAGGGAATCGAGACGAGCGCGAAGAGTGCGAACAGCGCGAGCGCCTTCGCGAGCGCGAGTGGCCCCGCGCGCCGGGCGCCGGGGGCCGGGCTCAGGGATTGCATGGCGAGTGCGCTCCCAGCGCGGCCCAGCGATCCAGGATCAGTTTCTCCCGCTCGGTCAGTCTCGGGAGCGCGCCCGGCGGCATGGAACCGCCCACGACCGATGTGCTGAGAATTCCATTGAGATCCGCGAGGATCCCCGCGCAACTCGAGTAGTTCCGGTCGTCGCTGCCGGGCTCGGCTTCCGACTCGCCTCCGCCGCCATGACAGCCGACGCACTTGCGGTCGAGGATCGACTTCGCCTCTTCGTACGTCGGGGCGAGCGGGGCGGCGAGTGGATCGGCGATCCCGAGCGTCTTCTCTCCGGCGCCGCACGACGTGACCGAAGCGGCCGCCACGAAAAGCGCGGCGACCGCGAACGCGCGACCGGTTCCGGATCGGGAGCGGGTCATCGGCTAGCCCATGTGGGCGATGATGTTGTCCCCGAACTCACTGCACTTCACTTCGGTCGCCCCCGGCATGAGGCGGGCGAAGTCGTACGTCACCCGCTTGCTGCCGATGGCGCCGTCCATCCCCTTGATGACCTGGTCGGCCGCCTCGTTCCAACCGAGATAGCGGAGCATCATCTCGCCGGAGAGGATCACCGACCCCGGATTCACCTTGTCGAGGTTGGCGTACTTCGGCGCGGTGCCGTGCGTGGCCTCGAAGACGGCGTGGCCGGTCATGTAGTTGATGTTGCCGCCGGGCGCGATCCCGATCCCTCCGACCTGGGCGGCCAGCGCGTCGGAGAGATAGTCGCCGTTCAGGTTGAGCGTCGCGATCACGTCGATCTCGTCGGGGCGCGTCAATACTTGCTGGAGCGTGATGTCGGCGATCGCGTCCTTGATGAGAACCCGGCCCGAGGCGAGCGCCGTCTTCTGTTCCTGATTGGCGGCCTCCTCGCCCTTCGCCGCGCGCGTCCGCTCCCACTGCTCCCACGTGTAGACCTGGCCGGCGAACTCCCGCTCGGCCAGCGCGTAGCCCCAGTTTCGGAACGCCCCCTCGGTGAACTTCATGATGTTTCCCTTGTGGACGATGGTGACGCTCTTCCGCTTCTGGCCCACGGCGTAGGCGATGGCGGCGCGGATCAGCCGCTCGCTCCCCTCGCGGGAGACCGGCTTGAAGCCGATCGCCGTGCTCTCGGGGAAGCGCACCTTCTTGTAGCTCGAAGGGAACGTGGTCTTCAGGAATTCGAGAACCTTGCGGACGTCCTCCGAGCCCTCGGCGAATTCGATCCCCGCGTAGATGTCCTCGGTGTTCTCGCGGAAGATCACCATGTTCACCTTCTCCGGCGAGCGGACCGGGGAGGGAACTCCCTGGAACCAGCGGACGGGACGAAGGCAGACGTAGAGGTCGAGGATCTGGCGCAGGGCGACGTTGAGCGACCGGATCCCGCCGCCGATCGGCGTCGTCAGGGGACCCTTGATGCCGACCAGGTACGCGCGGAAGGCGTCGAGCGTGGCGTCGGGGAGCCAGTTGCCGGTCTTGTCGAACGCCTTCTGACCCGCCAGCACCTCGTGCCACGCGATCTTTCGCTCGCCCTTGTAGGCCTTCTGGATCGCGGCGTCGAGAACGCGGACGGAGGCCCGCCAGATGTCGGGGCCGGTTCCGTCGCCCTCGATGAACGGGATCACGGCGTGATTCGGCACGACCATCTTGCCGTCGCGTAGGGTGATCGCTTCGCCTTGGGCGACATTCATCGTTCGATCTCCTCCTGCCGCGCGGGGCGCGGGCTCAAAACGCCTCCCACCGGGCGTCGTCGGGGCGGAGCCGCCGGGACGCCGGGTAGGGATAGATGTCGGGCATCACGCCCTGGCGATGGAGTTCCTGCATCCGCCGCCAGAAGGCTGGCTCCAGAAGCTCGCGGTGCGCCGCGAGGAACGACTCCAGCAACTCGCCACGCAGCCCCAGGAATGCCCGGAACTCCTCGGGGAAGATGTCATGTTCCCCGACAAAGTACCACGGTTCGAGCGCCACTTCCTCCTCCGTCGTGGTTGGCGTAGGAAGATCCCGGAAACGGCACTCGGTCAGCAGACAGAGTTCGTCGTAGTCGTAGAAGATGACGCGGCCGTGCCGCGAGACGCCGAAGTTCTTGAGGAGCATGTCGCCGGGAAAGATATTCGTCGCCGCCAGGTCCCGCATGACCTGGCCGTACTCCAGAACCGCCGCGCGCGCGCCCATCGGCGGCGCGTCCAGCAGGAATACGTCGAGCGGAATGAGCTGGCGTTCCGTGTAGAGATGCCGCAGGACGACCGTCTCCTCGCGCACATCCACGGACTCGGACGCGGAGGTCGACAATTCCTCGAGGAGGTCGGGCGTGAAGCGCCCGCGCGGAAACTCGAGGTGCTCGAACTCCTGCGTATCGACCAGGCGGCCGGCGCGGTCGTGGCGAAAGACCAGCCGGTACTTCTCGCGCACTTCCTCGTGCGTGACCGTCTTCGGAGGGGGAAAGCGATCGCGGATGACCTTGAAGACGACGTCGAATCCCGGCAGCGCGAAGACCGCCATCACCATCCCCCTCTGGCCCACCGCCACGTGGAACCGCTCCGTGGAGGTCGCCAGGTGGTGGAGGAGCGAGCGGTAGAGCTCGGTCTTGGCGTGCCGGTGGAAGCCGAGGGCGCTCCAGAGATCGGCGATCGGTTTCCGGGGAAGGAGCGATGCCAGGAAATCGACCATCTCCTTCACGCGGTCTAGATCCACGAAGAAGTAGGTGTGGGCGAAACTGAAGATGACGCTGAGCTCGTCCTCGGTGAAGAGGGCGGCGTCGAGGAGGATCGACCCGCCGGGGTTCCGAAGCGCGAGAAGGAGCGGGATGCGACCGCCGCGCGTGTGGATCTGGCCGGCCAGATAGGCGCCCTTGCCGCGGAAGAAGGGGGCGCGGACCATCTCGATCGCCTCGACGTCGCCGGGCTGGACCTGCGCGGCCAGCGCCGCCGCGACCCGCGCGGCGTCCCCCTCGAGATCGTCCCAGGGGATGGTGAAGTCGGCCGCACGGAGCGCGCGCTGCAGCGCCTCGTCGAGCGTCCCCTCGCGCCGGTGGACGACCGTGAAACTCCACGGGGGGCCGTAACGGGGCGGGGATGTCTCCGCCCGCACGAACTCGACGATCGGGTCGACCCCCACCGTATGAAAGACGCGGCGGACGTTCGAATTGAAGAACGTCTCCGCCAATTCTCGTTCCGGATGGAGCGCGATCCGGCGCTCGAAGCCGGCGTGGATCGAGGCCCACGTCTCCCGCTTGTCGGCGTGTTCCCCCAGGAGCTCGCGGACGGCAGTCACCGAGCGGGCCACGAAGCCCCCGTAGAGGTCGAGGCGGTTCTTCGCGTCGCGCTGGATGCCCGGCCAATCGCTCCGCTCGAAGTTGCCCCGGGCCTCCCGCGTCAGCGCGCGGAACCGCGCCAGGTAGCGTTCGAAGCCGTCGGCGATGAGTTCGGCGCCGGTCGCGGCGAGATCGGCTCCGTCGGCTGCTTCGTGGTCACGGTGCATGGGGAGCGCCAGTGTAGCCGAGACGGGAGATCTCCGCGACCGGCTCGGTGCGGCCGCGAGGCGCCGGCTCGGCACGGCGCCGGGGCAATCGCGTGCTATGCTCCCGCGCGACGCGGCCCCCGCCATGTCCCGGACCAGTGCCGCCGCTCCGGAGCCTGCGTCGTCCACCCCTACTGGAGGAAGGGAACATGGTTCCGATCCCGTCGCTCTGGCTTCCGATCCTACTCTCCGCCGTCGTGGTCTTCGTCATCAGCGCGATCATCCACATGGTCCTCCCGTATCACCGCAGCGATTTCAAGAAGATCCCCCAGGACGACCAATTCCTGGAATCGATGCGCAAGTTCGACCTGGCTCCGGGGGACTACATGGCCCCCAATGCCGGCAGCCCCGAGGCATGCAAGGACCCCGCCTTCGTCGAGAAGATGAAGAAGGGCCCGCTGGTCATCATGACGATCGCGAAGGGGGCAGCGCCCTCGATGGGGAAGGAACTCTTCCAGTGGTTCCTCTACACGGTCGCGGTGGGGATCATCGCCGCCTATATCACCGGCCACGCACTGGGGGCAGGCGCCACCTACCGTCAGGTGTTTCGATTCGCGGGGTGCGCCTCGTTCGTCGCCTACGGGTTCGCGCTGGTACAGAACTCCATCTGGTACAAGCGGAGCTGGGCCACGACGTGGAAGTCGATCTTCGACTCGCTCGTCTACGCGCTCTTCACCGCGGGCGTCTTCGGCTGGCTCTGGCCCCGGTAGACGCGTGACACACGCCGTCCCGCGCGGCGGCCCGTCGACTCAGTCGGTATCGAAATCGAGCGCGTAGAGGAGGGCCGCGCCATTCCTGCCGGGACCGGGCGCCGGCCCTTCGCGCCTCCTCCCTAGGTGCCATTTCCCCGGCTCCGCGCACCCCCCTCCGGACCAGGAGGTCGAGGCTCCGAAACCTGATTGAATCAAGATTCAAAGTTCGACTCCGGATTCGGGATTCGTGGAGGCTCCGAATGTCGCACGCTCTCGCCACCGCACCCCATTCGCCGCGCGTCCGCGCCAAGCGGGAGCGCCGCCGTGAGGAAATACTCCGCGCGGCCCTTCGCGCCTTCCGCGAACACGGCTATCACCAGACCACGCTCGACGACATCGCCGTGCGCCTCGACGTCCGGAAGAGCGCTCTCTACCACTATTTCCCCGACAAGGAATCGATCCTCTACGAGTGCCACCGGGAGTCGCTGGGGGAGCTCGAGCGAATCGTGACGGAGGCGCGCACCCTCGCGGCCCCTCGCGAGCGCCTGCGGCACGTCATCCGCGAGCACGTCCGCGTCATGACGAACACGCTCGAGGGATCGCCGCTCGCGTTCGAGGTGACCGCCCTCTCGCCGAAGCGTCAGGAGCAGGTCATCGCCTCGCGCGACCAGTACGAACGCGAGGTGCGGCGCATCGTGGAGCAGGGGATACGGGACGGCGAGTTCCGCCGTGTCGACGCGAAGGTCGCCGCCTTCGCCATGCTCGGCGCCATCAACTGGATCGCGCGCTGGTACCGGCCGGAGGGAACGCTCCAGGCGGACTCGCTCGGCGCGCAGTTCGCGGACCATCTGCTCGACGGCCTCGGCGCCGCCGGCGTCGCGGGGCGAACGCGCGCGGGGCGGACCGCCCCGCGGCGCGCGCCAAGGAAGGAGCGTCCATGAAGGCGATCCGGCTCGTCGCGGGAGGCGCGCCGCTGGAACTGCAAGAGGCGCCGGTCCCGGAGCCCGAAGAGCGGCAGGTCGTGGTGAAGGTGGCGGGCTGCGGTGTCTGCCACACCGATATCGGATTCTGGCGCGACGGCGTTCCGACGCGCCACCCGCTCCCGCTCACGCTCGGGCACGAGGTGAGCGGCGTGGTCACCGCCGCAGGCGCCGCCTACCGCCATCTCGTCGGGCGGGAGGTGATCGTTCCCTCGGTCATTCCCTGCGGGACGTGCGATCTCTGCAAGGGCGGCCGGGGGAACGCCTGCCGAAAACAGCTCATGCCGGGGAACGACATGGATGGCGGCTTCGCCGACTACCTGGCGGTTCCCGGGCTGGGAATCTGCGTGGTGGAGGAGCGCGGCGGCTACGACCTGGCCGACCTCTCGGTCATCGCCGACGCCGTGACGACCCCCTACCAGGCGGCCGTGCGAAGCGGGCTTGCGCCGGGCGATCTCGCCATCGTGGTCGGGGTGGGGGGCGTCGGCGGTTACGCGGTGCAGATCGCCGCCGCCCTCGGCGCGCGCGTCGTCGCGATCGACGTCGATGACGCGAAGCTGGCGGCCATCGCCCCGCACGGAGCCTCCCAGACGCTCAATTCTAGGATTTGCGACTTCAAGGCGTTGAAGAAGGAGATCGTGGCGAGCGCGAAGGCATGGGGCTGCCCCGAGAACGGCTGGAAGATCTTCGAGTGCTCCGGGTCCTCCGGCGGGCAGGAGACGGCCTACGGGCTCCTCGGCTACGCCGGTGTCCTGATGGTGGTCGGCTTCACGCTCGCGAAGATCGAAGTTCGGCTGAGCAACCTCATGGCGTTCGACGCCACCGTGCAGGGGACGTGGGGTTGCCGCCCCGAGCTCTATCCCGATGCGGTCCGGCTGGTCACGTCCGGCCGCGTCACCCTGAAGCCGTTCATCGAGCACCACCCCCTGCGCGACGGCGTGGAGATCCTGCGCCGGGTGGCGGATCACGAGATTCAGAAGCGGGCGATCCTGGTTCCGAACGGGAACGCCTAGTCCCGACTCGAGGCGCGCCGCGGCGCGCGGAGGAAGACGCGATGCTGAAGGACCATTCGCTCGTGCCGGAGTACCGATTCCAGCACATCACCTACGAACTTCGCCCGGCGATCGATCCCAAGGGGAACCCCGTGGAGGGGATCTTCAACGCCTGGATCATCCTCGACAATCCGTCCCAGCTGAACAGCTACACCACGGAGATGGCCCGCGAAGTGGGGATCGCCTTCCGCAACGCGAGCATGGACCGCCGGATCGTCACCTGCGTCTTGACGGCGACCGGCGACAAGGCCTTCTGCACCGGCGGCAACACGAAGGAGTACGCCGAGTACTACTCGGGGAATCCGCAGGAGTACAAGCAGTACATGCGCGTGTTCAACGACATGATCGACGGCATTCTCCGCTGCGACAAGCCGGTCATCAATCGCGTGAACGGGATGCGCGTCGCCGGGGGACAGGAGATCGGCATGGCGTGCGACTTCAGCATCGCCGTCGATACCGCGCGCTTCGGCCAGGCCGGGCCCAAGCACGGCTCGGCGCCGGACGGCGGCTCGACCGACTTCCTCCCGCTCTACGTGGGATTCGGGCACGCCATGGAAAGTGCCGTCCTCTGCGACACGTGGAGTGCCCACAAGGCGTGCCATCTCGGCCTCATCAACCAGGTCGTCCCGGTGCTGAAGCTCGACGGCGCGTGGATCCCGAATCCGCTCGTGGTCACCGACCGGTTCCTCGACGAGTTCGGGAGGATCGTCTACGGCGACTACCGGACCGGTCCGGAGGCCGTGGCCGCCAAGGAGACGATGGCGCGTGCCAAGGCGGACCTCTCGCAGCTCGACACGGCGGTCGAGGGACTCTGCACGAGGATCCTCATGCTCATGCCCGACTGCGTGTCGAAAACGGTGAACAGCGTGCGAAAGCACAAGCAGCGCCACTGGGACGCCAACAGCATCACGAATCGCGAATGGCTCTCGCTCAACATGATG
>JBBTHR010000090.1:0-2831 GCA_038060295.1 Candidatus Eiseniibacteriota bacterium | reverse complement strand
GGATCCGGATCCCGCTCACGCTGGCCATCGTGCCGGCGCTGATCGTGACCGCGGGCGGAGAGCGCTACGCCATTCCCCAGGCGAATTTGACGGAGTTGATCCGGGTCGAGCCCTCGGAGGCCGCGGACCGCTTGCCGCTCGCCTTCGACGCTCCGGTGCTTCGGTACCGCGACGGGCTCCTACCGCTTCTCGATCTGCGGGACATCCTCCATACGCCCTCCGCCCGGCACGGCGAGCACGGCGACGAGGCGGTGTCGATCGCCGTCCTCCATGCCGACGACGTGACCGTCGGCCTCGTGGTGGACGCAATCGTCGCGTCGCAGGAGATCGTGGTGAAGCCGCTCATCGAGCAACTTCGCCAGATCGCCATCTTCGCGGGAGCGACCATCCTGGGCGACGGCGCGGTCGCGCTCATTCTCGACGTGCCTGGGCTGGCGCGCCACGCGGGTATCAGCGTCCGGTCGGGCGTGCCGGGCGTACCGGTGGAAGCGATCCTCTCGGAGGCGCCATCCGCGCCGCTTCGAACGCTGGTCCTCTGCCACGCCGGCGAGCGCTGGACCATCGCCATTCCGCAGGAGCAGATCGCGCGGCTGGAGGAGATTCCGCGACGGTCGGTCGAGCGGATCGGGGAGCGCGCCATGGTGCAGTACCGGGGCGGAATCCTTCCGCTCGTGTCGCTCGGCGCGATTCTCGATCTGAAGGGCGCCCGGGAAGCGGCCGATGCGGAGTGGCTTGGCGAGCGCGACCCGCTCCCCGTTGTCGTCCACGAGCGGGACGGCCGCTCCGTCGGCCTGGTGGTGGAGTCGATCGTCGAGATCGTGGCGGAGCGGGCCGCCGTGTCGGCTTCGCCCGGCGCGAGGGCCGGCTTCGCGGGCTCCATGGTGGTGCGCGGCTCGGTCACCGAACTGCTCGACCTCGAGAAACTCCTCGGATCGTCGCCGGTCGGCCGCGATCTCGCGCCCGCGCACGCGGGATGGGGGGCGTAGCCATGACGGAGGGACGGCTTCTCTGCACGTTCCGGGTCGCGGATCACCTTCTAGGCCTCGACATCACGGTCGTCCAGGAAGTGCTCCGCCGCCAGGAAATCACGCGCCTTCCGCTCTCGGCTCCGGCCGTGCGCGGCATCATCAATCTGCGCGGGCACATCGTTCCCGCCGTCGATTTGCGCTGCTGCCTGGCGCTCCCGGCGGCGGAGCGCGGCGAGGGTCGCGCGACGATCGTCGTCCGCGGCCGCGAGGACTCCGCCGCCAGCCTCATCGTGGACGAGATCGGCGACGTCGTTCAGGTGGTCGAAGCGTCCCTGGAGCGGACGCCGGAGACGGTGCACGGCCTCGCGCGCCAGTTGATCCACGGAGTGTTTCCCCTTCACGACGGCCTGTTGCTCGAACTCGATCTCGGAGAAATTCTGCGAGTGGCGTATGCGTAGGAACCACGGACCCGGCGCGGCCGGGCGTCACGGAAGGAGTCCGTCGTCATGAGGTTCACGATTCGGCGCCAGCTCCTCGGCAGCGCGCTACTCGCGCTCGCGGGGTTCGTCCTCTTCGGCATCGTGGCGTTCGCCACGCTGAACGAACTGAAGATCAACGGCCCGCGGTATCTCCGCATCATCCAGGGCAAGGACCTCGTGGCCGACCTCGTGCCGCAGCCGGTCACGCTCGTCGAATCGTACCTGGCCGTGCATCAGATGCTGGGCGAGACCGACCGCCGCCGCCTGGACGAGCTGATCCGCGACTCGCAGGAGCTTCGGCTCAAGTTCGAGGCGCGTCATCAGTACTGGGAGAAGTCGCTCCCGGCGGGCGCGCTCAAGACGACACTCCACGAGAAGGCGTACCCCCCCGCTTCCGAGTTCCTCCGCGTCATGGACAGCGAGTTCGTTCCGGCGGTCCGCCGGGGGGACCAGGAGGGCGCCCGCCAAATCGCGGACGGCGTGTTGAAGCCCCTCTACGAGCAGCACTCGAAGGTGGTGCTCGACTTGGTGCAGCTCGCGACGCAGCAGACGACTCAGGAGGAGAAAACGGCCCTCGCCATCGCGCGGGAGCGGTCGGCGCTCGTCCCCCTGCTGGGCCTCGTCCTCGCCGGCGTCACCCTCACCATCGGCCTCCTCCTGTCGCGCCGCATCGTACGCGCCATCGAGCAGATGCGCCGCGTGGCGGAGCGGACCGCGGGCGGCGACCTGACCTGCCGCGTGCCGTACGAGGGGAAAGACGAGCTTGGCCAGCTGGCTTCCTCGACGAACCAGATGGTCGATTCGCTCCGCGGCGTCCTTTCGCACATCGGCGACCGCGCGGTCACGCTTGCCACCGCTTCCGAGGAGCTCTCGTCGGTCTCGACGCAGATGATCGGGAGCGCCGAAGAGACATCGCGGCAAGCGAACGTGGTCTCTTCCGGGTCGGAGCAGATCAGCCGCAGCGTGGAGAGCGTCTCCGTCTCCGTGGAGGAGATGATCGCGAGCATCCAGGAGATCTCGAAGAACACCAGTGAGGCGGCGCGGGTCGCAACGGTGGCCGCCGGCGAAGCCGACATCACCAACGCTGCCGTCAACAAGCTCGGCGCGAGCAGCGGGGAGATCGGCAAGGTCGTGCAGGTGATCAACACCATCGCGCAGCAGACCAACCTGCTCGCGCTGAACGCCACGATCGAAGCGGCGCGGGCCGGAGAGGCGGGCAAGGGCTTCGCGGTCGTCGCCAACGAGGTCAAGGAGCTGGCGAACGAGACCGCGGCGGCCACGAAGGACATCAGCCGGAAGATCGAGGCCATCCAGGCCGACACGCTCGACGCCATCCAGGCGATCGGGAAGATCAGCGAGACGATCCAGCAGATCAAGGACATCT
>JBBTHR010000089.1:0-7162 GCA_038060295.1 Candidatus Eiseniibacteriota bacterium | reverse complement strand
CGCCTGGAGTGGGGAAGACGTCGCTCGGGAAGTCGATCGCCCGGTCGCTCGGCCGCAAGTTCGTCCGGATGTCGCTGGGCGGAGTGCGTGACGAGGCCGAGATCCGCGGTCACCGCCGCACCTACATCGGGTCGATGCCGGGGCGCATCGTGCAGGCGCTGAAGCGTGCCGGCTCGCGAAACCCCGTCCTTCTGCTGGACGAGATCGACAAGCTGGGGACCGACTTCCGCGGCGACCCGGCCTCCGCGCTCCTGGAGGTTCTGGATCCGGAGCAGAACCACACGTTCAACGATCACTATCTCGAGGTCGACCTCGACCTCTCGCAGGTCATGTTCCTCACGACGGCGAACACGCTCTACGCCATTCCGCCGGCGCTGCAGGACCGCATGGAAATCGTTAGGCTCCCTGGCTACCTCGAGTTCGAGAAGGTCGCGATCTCGCGCCAGTTCCTGCTCGCGAAAGAGCTGAAGGCGCACGGCCTCGAACCGAACGATCTCAAGATCACCGACAAGGCCCTGAAGGCGATCATCGGCCAGTACACCCGCGAGTCGGGTGTGCGGAGTCTGGAGCGCGAGATCGCCGCGATCTGCCGCAAGGTGGCGAAGCGGAAGGCCATGGCGGAGACGCCGCGCCCCGTGCGGCTCACGGAGCGGCGCGTCGAGCAGTTCCTGGGCTCGCCGAAGTACCTCGACAGCCAGATCGAGCGCCGCGTTCGGATCGGCGTGGCCACGGGCCTCGCCTGGACCGAGGTGGGCGGTGAGGTGCTGAACGTCGAAGTCAGCGCACTGCCCGGGTCGGGCGTGCTGGTCATGACCGGAAAGCTGGGCGATACCATGAAGGAGTCGGGCCAGGCGGCCCTCTCCTATACCCGCTCGCGCGCCGAGGCCCTAGGCCTCGACAAGAAGTTCTACAAGGAGCTCGACATCCACGTTCACCTGCCAGAGGGCGCTATTCCGAAGGACGGCCCCTCGGCCGGCATCACCATCGCGACCGCGCTCGTATCGGCCCTCACCGGCGTGCCGACGCGCGAGGAGGTGGCGATGACGGGGGAGATCACGCTCCTCGGCACCGTGCTCCCGATCGGCGGCCTGAACGAGAAGGTCGTGGCCGCGACGCGGGCCGGCGTGAAGACCATCATCATCCCGAAGCAGAACGAGAAGGACTTGAAGGAACTCCCCGAGGCCGTACGCGAGGGAGTCACGTTCCGAATGGTCGAGACGATGGACGAGGTGCTGGAGATCGCCCTGAAGCCGGGCGAGCCGCGGCCCATCGTCCCGGCCGAACCGGAGGGGAAGCCTCAGCCCACCGCCCACTGAGCGTCCCGGAATCTCCGGGAAACGCCGGCGGCAGGGCCCACCGACAGGAGACGCACGAACCATGAAGCGCATGTTGTTCACGCCCGGTCCGACCGAAATTCCGGCGGAGGTCCTGGCGTCCCAGTCGCGCCCCATCCCGCACCACCGCACCGACGAGTACCGGCAGATCTTCCTCGAGCAGACCCGCCTCTTGCAGGAAAGTCTCGGCACCACGCAGCCGGTCCTCACGCTCTCGGCCTCCGGGTCTGGCGCGATGGAAGCGGCGCTGGTGAACCTCCTCTCGCCCGGCGACGAGATCGTCGCGGTCGAGGGCGGTAAGTTCGGCGAGCGCTGGGGGAAGATCGCCGAGGCCTACGGACTCACGGTCCACCGGGTGAAGGTCGCCTACGGCCGCGTCGCCACGCCCGAGGAAGTCGAATCCGCCATCGCCGCTCACCCGGCCGCCAAGGCAGTCTTCGTCACGCACAGCGAGACCTCCACCGGGGCGCTCTTCCCGGTGTATGAGATCGCGAAGGTGGCCCGGGCGAAGGGCCTCCTGACCGTGGTCGACGCGGTCACCTCGTTCGGCGTCTACGATCTCCACTTCGACGGCTCGCTGCTCGATGCCGTCGTCTGGGGTTCCCAGAAGGGGATGATGATCCCGCCGGGCCTGGGCTACGTCTGCTACGGGCCGCGCGCCTGGGCGGCCGCGGAGAAGGCTTCCTTGCCGAAGTTCTATTTCAATCTCACGAAGGCGCGCGTCTCGCTGGAGAAGGGGGATACTCCCTTCACGCCGGCGATCTCGCTCGTCATCGCGGCGCACGTCGCGGCGTCGATGATGGCGGCCGAGGGCCGCGAGAACGTCTTCCTGCGCCACCAGCGGAATGCCGACGCCACGCGCGCCGCGGTCGCGGCGCTGGGGCTGCCGCTCTTCGCCGAGGTGCCGACCAACGCCGTCACGGCCATCGCGGTCCCGGCCGGAATCGACGGGGGAGCGGTCGTGAAGACGATGGAGAAACGCTACGGCGTGAAGATCGCGGGCGGCCAGGACTCGCTGAAGGGGAAGATCTTCCGCCTCGGGCATATCGGGTACTACGACATGGGTGACATCCTGCGCCTCGTCGGGGCGTTCGAATCGGCGCTCTCCGATCACGGGCACCGCGTCGAGCCCGGCACGGCCGTGCGCGCGGCTCACGAGAACTTCCGGCGCGCCACCTCGCCGGTCGCCGTCGCGTAGGGCGCCGGCCATGGCCATGAAGATTCTCGTCAGCGATTCCATTCCCAAGTCGTCCGTCGGCCTCCTCCGCGCGGCGCCGGGCGTGGAAGTCGTGGAGCAGGTCGGACTCACCGAGGAGCAACTCCTGCCGCTGGTCGCCGACATCGACGCCTGGGTGGTGCGAAGCGCCACGAAGGTCACGCGCCGCCTGATGGAGGCGGCCCCGCGGCTACGCTGGGTCGGCCGCGCGGGCGCGGGGCTCGACACGATCGACGTCGCGGCCGCGAAGGAGCGGGGAATCGAAGTCATGAACGTCCCCGGCGCCAATTCGATCGCGGTGGCCGAGCTCGCCTTCGGACTCCTCCTCGCGCTCTTCCGGAAACTCCCCGAAGCGGACGCCTCCCTGCGCCGCGGCGAGTGGCTCAAGGCGAAGCTGATGGGCCGTGAACTCCGCGGAAAGACGCTCGGCATCGTCGGGATGGGGAAGATCGGCCGCGAGGTCGCGCGGCGCGCGCTCGCCTTCGAGATGCGCTGCGTGGGATACGATCCGCTCGTGGCCGCCGAGGCCGTGCGCGGCGCCGGCGTGGAGCCTGTGACGCTCGAGGCGCTCCTGGCGCAGGCGGACGTCGTGACGCTTCACCTTCCGGTCACGCCCGAGACGAAGAGGATGTTCGACGCGAAGCGGATCGCTTCGATGAAGAAGGGCGCGGTGCTCGTGAACGCGGCGCGGGGCGACCTGGTGGACGAGGCGGCTCTGCTCGATGCGCTCCAATCGGGGCACCTGGCCGGTGCGGCTCTCGACGTCTTCGCGGCGGAGCCGCCGGGGGCGATTCCGCTACTCACGCTCCCGAACGTCGTCGCGTCGCCGCACATCGGCGCCTCGACCCGCGAGGCGCAGGAGGCGTGCGGCGACGAGATCGCCAGGATGATCCTCGGGCGGATGGGCCAGGCGGCGGCTTCCAGCACGTGAGTCAATTCACATAGCAAAGTTCGCGCCATATACTTTTTCGGGTTGACTCGAGGGGCGAACCGGCCGAAAGATTAGGTATCGCGGAAAGGAGGTGGTCCAGTGCATAAAAACGGACTCAGCGGAGGTGGCGGAAGCTAGTCGCGTCATCGTGCGCTCTAGCCGTGGCGAGCCTGGCGAATCCCAACCGCCATCCGGAGGAAATCGAGGGGAGGGTCTGTAAGGCTCTCCCCTCCCTCTTTTTCGATCCAGGAGGATCGTCGACATGCATCCCCGTGGCGGCCCCACGCACCGCGCGCACCTTCTCGGTCTCGCCACCGCAGTCCCGGAGTACATCGCGCGGCAGCAGGACGCCAAGGCGCTTCTGGCCTCGCTCCTCTCGGCGGGAACGTCGGGTGGGGAACCGGGCACCGATTGGAGCCGGCTCCTCCCGGTATTCGATCACGGCGGAATCGAGACGCGCCGACTCTGTATGCCGCTCGACTGGTACGCCGCCGACCACTCCTTCGGCGAGCGAAACGACCGCTACCTGGAGCACGCCCTCGCCCTCTCCGCGGAAGCGGCCTCGCGGGCGCTCGAGCGCGCGAAACTCTCCCCGCGCGACGTGGACCACATCGTCTTCGTCTCCTCCACGGGAATCGCCACGCCAAGTCTCGACGCCTCGATCGCCAACCGCCTGGGGTTCCGCCCCGACGTGCGGCGAACACCGATCTGGGGTCTCGGCTGCGCCGGAGGGGTCGCCGGGCTCGCCCGCGCGCGCGATTTCGCGGTCGCCTCGCCCGGCGCTCGCGTTCTCCTCGTCGCGGTGGAACTCTGCAGCCTCGCCTTCCAGCGGCGCGAGAGGTCGAAGCGGAATCTCGTGGCTGCCTCGCTCTTCGCCGACGGCGCGGCGGCGGCCGTGGTGACGTCGGAGCCGTTCGGCGCTCCGGCCGCTCCAACCGGCAGCGGCGCGGCGACGCTGGCGATCGAGGCGAGCGGGAGCACGCTCTGGCCGGAGACGCTCGACGTCATGGGGTGGGAGACCGACGGCGACGGACTGCACGTCGTCTTCTCGCGCGACATTCCGGCGATCGTGCGCGGATGGGTGCGGGAGAGCGTCGATCATTTCCTAGAACGGCAGGGGACCCGCCTCTCGGAGATCGGTCACGTCGTCTCGCATCCCGGCGGCATGAAGGTGCTCGAGGCCTACCAGGAAGCCCTCTCCCTTCCCGCCGAGGCGTTCCGGCACGCGCGGGACATTCTTCGTGAGCGGGGGAACATGTCGTCGCCGACCTGTCTCTTCGTCCTGGAGCGATTCCTCGAATCGGGCGCCATCGCGCCGGGCGACAGAGCGCTTCTGACGGCGCTCGGCCCCGGCTTTTCCGCGGAGTACGTCTTGATGCGCGGCGTCCCCGCGTAGGCGCGGACCGCGATGCCGGATATCCCCATGGCTCTGGCCGTCGCCCTGGCGGCCGCGCTCGCGCTCCTCGCCGCGAGCCGCGCGCGGGAACTTCGGCTCTCGTCGCGAAACGAGCGCCGGATGCGCGCGCGGGGCGGACATGGGGCGCCGGGAGGGCTCTTTCCCCTCTTCGTGGCGCTCCACGTCGCCTGGCCCCTCGCTCTGGTCGCGGAGGTCGCCCTCGCGGGTGCCCGCCCCGGGACGCTCTGGCCGCTCTGGCTCGTCCTCGTGGCGTCGGGAGAGGGACTGCGGTTCTCGGCCATGCGCGCGCTCGGCGACCGATGGAGCGCCCGCGTCTACGTGGTGCCCGGGGAGCCGCGCGTGCGCCGCGGCCCCTACCGATTTCTCGCCCATCCCAACTACCTCGGCGTGGTGCTGGAACTGGCGGCGCTCCCGCTCCTCTTCGGCGCGTGGCGCACGGCGCTGGCGGCGGGGGTCGTGAACGCGCTCCTCCTCGCCCTTCGAATCCGCGTCGAGGATCGCGCGCTCCGCGCCTCCGAGCGCGCTCCGTTTGACCCCGGCGTCCGATCCGGGTAGTCTCATCCCATGATTGCCGCCATCGATCTGGAAGGTGTTCTCGCTCCCGAGATCTGGCCCTACCTGGGGGAGCACTACGGCATTCCCGAGCTTCACCTCACCACGCGCGACACCGCCGATTTCGATCAGCTGATGAAGAAGCGCGTCGACGCCATGAACCGCGCGGGGCTGACACTGGCGGAGGTTCAGCGTGTGGCCTACGAGGTTCATCCCTTCCTGGGCGCTCCCGAATTCCTGAAGCGGATCCGGCAGCATTGCCAGGTGATGATCATCTCCGACACCTTTCACGAGTTCGCCACGCCGATGATCGAGCGGCTGGGGGGCGTGAATCTCTTCGCCAACAAGTTCCAGGTGGACGCGGCCGGCCACATCGTCGGCTGGGAACTACGGATCCGCGGGCGGAAGGCGATGGTCGTCGAGGGGATGAAGCAGGCGGGCTTCAAGGTCATCGGGATGGGGGACAGTTTGAACGACCTCACGCTGCTCCAATCGGCGGATTACCCGATTCTCTACCGGCCGGTCCAGACGCTTCGGGACCACCTCCCGGGCGCGGTCGAGGTGCACGGCCTGGACGAGGCCCTCGCCGCCTTCATGGACGTCTTTCGTCGTAACGGGTCATTCGTCTAACCGTCATATTTACAGTCCGTTACGGCATACGGGTGGGGCGTTTCGAACGCACGTGCCGATTGACGAGCCGCGCTCCATGCTGGTAGTGTTCATCGGCTGATCCGAAACTTTCGCCGCGCGGCGCCAGCCACGCGGTTTTCGTTTGGAGGTGGTGCTACTCATGTCTTGCCGTGTCGTCGTGGGAGCGCAGTGGGGCGACGAGGGGAAGGGAAAGATCGTCGACCTGATGAGCGAGGAGGCCGACATCGTCGTCCGCTATCAAGGCGGGCCGAATGCCGGCCACACCGTCTGCTTCAATGGCCAGACCTTCGTCCTTCATCTGATTCCGTCGGGGATCCTCCGTCCAAGGACCCTCTGCTACATCGGCAACGGCGTCGTCCTCGATCCGGCCGCGCTGCGCGCCGAACGCGAGCGGGTGGAGAAGGGGGGCATCGACGTCACCGGCCGCCTCTTCGTCTCCGGATCGGCGCACGTCATCCTTCCCGATCACAAGGTGATCGAGAAGCACGGCGAAACGACGGGCAAGGCGATCGGCACGACCGGCCGCGGCATCGGGCCCGCCTACACCGACAAGGCGGGCCGGGTCGGGATGCGTGTCGTCGACTTGCTCGACGCCGCCATCCGGGAAGAGCGGATCCGCGCCCTTCGCGACCGCACGCTCCGCCTCGTCGGGGATGACGCTCCCGTGGCGCCGCTTTCCGAGGTGCTGGAAGCCGCCGCGCGCGACGCGGAGATGCTCCGGCCGCTCGTGGTGAACGTCTCGCTGGAGGTGAACAACGCCCTCCGCGCGGGGAAACGCGTCCTTCTGGAAGGCGCGCAGGGGACGCATCTCGACATCGACCACGGAACCTATCCCTACGTGACATCCTCGAGCGCGGCGGCCGGCGGAGCCTGCACCGGAGCGGGAGTCGGTCCGACGCTCATCCAAGAAGTGATCGGCGTCGCGAAGGCATATGCCACGCGCGTCGGCAACGGGCCGTTCCCCTCGGAACTCTCCGGCGAACTCGCCGAGCGGCTGCGCGAGGAAGGCCGCGAGTACGGCGCCACGACCGGCAGGCCGCGCCGTTGCGGCTGGTTCGACG
>JBBTHR010000088.1:0-5863 GCA_038060295.1 Candidatus Eiseniibacteriota bacterium | reverse complement strand
CGAGATCCAGGCAACGAGGGATCCGATCGTGCGGCAGTTCATCGAGGGGAGCAGCGAGGGACCCCTCCAACCGACGTAGAGGGACACGGATGAACCAAACGTCTCGCGCCGCCGCTATCCAGGTTGGAATCGCCGGGCTCATGGCGCTCGTCGTCATGATTCTCGGCGTAGTCTGGCTGAAGGAATATCGACTGGGGCAGAAGAAGACCTACTACTTCTCGAGGTTCGAGGAGGTCGGGTCGCTGTCGGAGGGAGACCCCGTCGCCGTGCGCGGCGTGAAGAAGGGCGTCGTCACCGCGATCTTGTTGGAGGACCAGGGGGTCCGGGTGGAGTTCGATCTGCAGCGGGACGTCGTGCTGCATCCCGACGTGGAGCTGCGAGTGACGAACAAGGGATTCCTGGGGGAGAAGTACCTGGCGCTGGACCCAGGTGTGACTCCGGGGGCGTTCGACAGCAAGAAGCCGATCCCCGGTCGGTTCCAGTCGGGAGTGCCCGAGGTGATTTCCGGGGCGGGGGATTTGATCACCGAAGCGACGGAGTTGTCGTCTCGGTTGAATCTGATGCTGGATGCGATGGATCCCGCCACGATCGAGAAGGCCGCGAAGAACGTGGAGAAGGCGTCCACCAGTCTGGCGCAGACGATCGAGGCGAATCGGCAGAATCTACATCTGGCTGTGGCGGATTTTCGAAGCGCGGCGAAGAAGCTGAATTCGATCGCGTCGACGAACGAGGCGGAGGTGAAGGCCTCGATCAGCGACTTCGGGAACGCGTCGCGGAAGTTGAGCACGCTGTCAGATCAGTTGTCGAGCACGGCGACTTCGTTGGATCGCGTGGTGATGAGGCTGGATCGGGGCGAGGGGAGTTTGGGGAAGGCGATCCAGGACTCGACGCTGTATCTGGAGATGCGGGAGACGCTGAGGAACACGAACGAGTTGGTGAAGGACATCAAGAAGAACCCGAAGAGGTATTTGAAGATCGGGTTGTTCTAAGCGATGCCGAGGCCGAGAGGTTGACAATCGAACGGCGGCGAGCCGCAAGACTTGTCGTCATGGGCGCCGAAGGAAGTGTCCTGCTGCTACTGCACCACGACGGACATGGCCGGCGTTTTTGGGCTACACCGGGGGGAGGAATCGAGGCCGGAGAGAGCCCCAGGGAGGCGGCTCAGCGAGAGGCGCTGGAGGAACTCGGTCTCACCGAAGTTGACCTGCAGGAGCTCTGGACGGATCAAGTCGAATTCGAGATCGCAGACAGGAGTATCACCCAGACCGAGACGTTCTTTTTCGTGCGGACGTGCGCGGACGTGGTTCGATGCGAACTCAACGAGCGGCTCCGAGCTGAAGGGATCGAGGAGTTTCGCTGGTGGAAGCGAGATGAGATGGTCGATGTAGATCCCCCGATCTTCCCGTCCGATCTGCAGTCGAGGCTGACCGCGATGCTTCAAGAGTAGCGGTAGACGCTTCGCGCTTTCTTCGGAACGATAGCGGGTGGCCGCAATTTGCGACCACCTCGCGGCGCACCGTGGCGCGGCGCCCAGGTGCCTCTGGCATCTTGACGTGGCCTTTCCCGATCGATACGATTATGGTATTACGATTACTCTATCGATGGAGGCGACATGGCGGCCGTGACAGTATCACCCAAGTATCAGGTGGTGATTCCCAAGGATGTGCGAGAGCGGCTCGGACTTTCGCCGGGGCAGAAGATCCAAGTCGTCGTCTACGGCGACCGGATTGAACTGATCCCGGTGCGCCCGGCACGTCGCCTCCGCGGTTTCCTGAAGGGCATCGACACGCGCGTTCCTCGTGAGGCCGATCGGACATGAACGTGGTCGACTCCAGCGCCTGGCTCGAGTATTTCGCAAATGGACCCAACTCCGACGCCTTCGCCCCCGCGATCGAGAAGACCGCCGATCTTCTCGTGCCGTCGCTGACGCTTTACGAGGTCTTTAAGCGAATTCTTCAGCAACGAGAAGAGGGAGCCGCCCTTCAGGCGGTGGCGGTGATGCAGCAGGGACGTGTCGTCGACCTAGACGCCTCGCTGGCGCTCACGGCCGCTCGCCTTAGCGTAGACCTCCGACTTCCGCTGGCCGATAGCGTGATTCTAGCGACGGCGCGCTCCCACGATGCAGTGCTCTGGACGCAGGATGCCGATTTCAAGGGATTGCCCGGCGTGGAGTACCGCAAGCGGAGATCGAATGGCGGAGCGGCCTAGTTACCGGGGGAGGCCGAGAGGCACCTTTCAGGGAACATGATGAAAAATCGATCGAAATCCAGCGCCGAGCGCGCCACCTTCTTCTGCACTGAATGCGGGAACGAGAGCCCGAAGTGGTTCGGGCGGTGCCCCGCGTGCAGTGCTTGGAATACCGCGGCGGAAGCACCGGCGGGCTCCGCGGGCGGGACCGGCGGCGCCGGCGCCAAGCGCGCGCGCGGGACGGCCAGCGGTAGCGGCCGCTCCAGCTACTCCGGCGCCGAAGCCGCCGCACCCGTCAAACTCGACGCCATCGAGACTGGCGCGGAGGACCGCTGGCGCTCCGGGATTACGGAGCTCGACCGCGTCCTCGGCGGCGGCCTCGTCCCCGGCTCGCTGGTGCTCATTGGCGGCGATCCGGGCGTCGGCAAATCGACGCTCGCCCTCGGCCTCGCCTCGGCGCTCGCCCGCCAGCAACGCACCGTGCTCTACGTGACCGGCGAGGAATCGCCGCGCCAGACCAAGATGCGCGCGGAGCGGCTTGCCCTCAGAGACCCCGACTCCCCGCTCTACGTCCAAGCCGAAGTCGATCTCGACGCGATCGTCGCGCAAGTCGAGCGCCTCACCCCCGCGCTCCTCGTCGTCGATTCGATTCAAACCCTCTTCACCTCCGACGTCGACGCGGCCCCGGGCAGCGTCTCGCAAGTCCGTGAATGCGGCCTCCGTCTCCTCCGCCTCGCGAAAGACCGCTCACTCCCGATCCTCCTCATCGGCCACGTCACCAAGGACGGCGCCGTCGCGGGACCGCGCACGCTCGAACACATGGTCGACGCGGTCCTCTACCTCGAAGGCGACCGCCATCACGGCTACCGCATCCTCAGCGCCGCCAAGAATCGCTTCGGCTCCACGCACGAAATCGGAGTCTTCGAAATGCGGGGCGATGGCCTTGCCGAAGTCGACAATCCCTCGGAGCGCCTCCTGCGCGAGCGCGGGGAGCAGTCTCCGGGCTCGGTCGTGGTCGGCTCCATCGAGGGGACGCGGCCGCTCCTGGTGGAAGTGCAGGCGCTGGTCGCACCGACCCACTTCGCCAATCCGCAGCGGGTGGCGCAGGGGATCGACTCGCGTCGACTGGCGGTCGTGATCGCGGTGCTGCAGAAGCGCGCCGGGCTCTCGCTCGCGGGGGCCGACGTCTTCGTGAACGTGGCGGGGGGGATCCGACTGGAAGAGCCCGCGGCTGACCTTGGACTCGCGCTCGCGCTTGCCTCCTCGTTCCGCGACAAGCCGGTTTCGCCCGATCTTCTCGCCGTCGGGGAGGTGGGGCTCGGCGGCGAACTTCGTCCCGTGCCGCAGCTCTCGCGGCGGATCGCGGAGGCGAAGCGGCTCGGCTTCCGCTCCGCCATCGTGCCGAAGCGGGCGATCGAGGATCTCCCCGCGTCGGACGCGGCCTTCAAGGTTCGCCCGGCCGCGACGCTAGCCGAGGCGATCGTGCTCGCGATCGGGGAGTAGCTCCAACCCATGGCCGCCACACCCGCCGATCCCAAACCACGCGCCAACCACAGCGCCAAACCCACCCCCGATCTCGCCGTCATCCTGGCCGGCGCGGGCGAGGGGCGGCGCATGGGCGACTACGGTCCCAAGCTCCTGATCGACGTCGGTGGCCGGCCCGCGCTCGTGCGGGTAGCGGAGACCTTCCTTGCGCACCCGGCGACCGGCGAACTCGTCGTCACCGTCCCGGTCGAACTGGAGGCCGAAGCGGTGAACGCCCTCACGCGCGTCGCGAACCCGCGCGGCGTTCGCGTCAGCATCATCCCCGGCGGCGAGACGCGGCAGGAATCGGTCGCGCTTGCGATCGAGGCGCTCACCATCGACCTCCCCTTCATCGCCGTCCACGACGTGGCGCGCGTCCTGGTCGACGCGCCGCTCATCGACCGCGTCCTCTCCGCGGCCCGCGAGCACGGCGCCGCCATCCCGGCGCTCCCGCTGACCGACACCATCAAGGAAATTGTTACCGGGCCCGGCGACGACCGGATCGGGCGCTCGGTCCCGCGCGAACAGCTGGTCGCCGCCCAAACCCCGCAAATCTTCGCGAGTGATATACTTCGGAGGGCTCATACGCACGCGCGGGAGACCCGCGCCGCGGCCACCGATGAGGCGGGTTTGGCTGCGGCGATCGGCGTCCCGGTGTCGGTCGTCCTGGGGGACGAGCGGAACCGGAAACTGACCGTGCCGAGCGACCTGATCATCCTGAACGCGCTGCTCCGCGCCGGAGCAGCCGGAGAAAAACAGTGAGCGATACCGAAACCCGCGTCGGCACAGGCTACGACATCCACCGTCTGGAGCGCGGCCTTCCGCTGACGCTCGGCGGCGTGTTGCTTGCCTCCGACTTCGGCCTTCGCGCGCACTCGGACGGCGACGTCCTGGCGCACGCGATCGGGGACGCCGTCCTCGGCGCGCTGGCCCTGGGCGACCTGGGGAAGCACTTCCCCGACAGCGATCCCGAATGGGGTGGCGTGTCGAGCATGTTCATGCTCGAAACCATCCGCGGGCTGGCGGCGGCCGCGGGGGCCCGCATCGTAAACGTGGACGCCACGGTCATCGCGGAGGCCCCGAGAATCGCCCCGCACGTCGAGGCCATGCAGGCGAACCTCGCGCATGCCCTCGGCATCGAAGCGGGACGCGTCTCCGTGAAAGCGACGACCAACGAGAAACTGGGCGCGGTCGGCCGCGGCGAAGGGATCGCCGCCATGGCCGTCGCACTCGTGGAAGTGCCGCGCTAGGGGCTGGACGCACCGTCCCCAGGCTAGGAGGAACGTCGATGAAGGTCGTGGTCGTGATGGGCGGCAACACCACCGAACGGGACGTCTCGCTCCGGACCGGAGCGGGGGTCGGCCGCGCGCTCCAGGCGCTGGGGCACGAGGTCCTCTCCGTCGACACGAAGGACGGCGGCGTCGAGTTCTACCTGCGCGCCATCCCCGACGACACCGATCTCGTCTTCATCGCCCTTCATGGCGGCGACGGCGAGAACGGGACGCTTCAGGCGTTCCTGGACATGGCCAGAATCCCCTACACCGGCTCCGGGATGCTCGCCTCGGCCGTCGCCATGGACAAGGCGATGTCGAAGCGGATCTTCGCGCAGGAAGGGATCGCCACGCCGGCGTGGGGCGAGTGGTGGGCGCCGGAGGATTCCACGACGAAATGGCGCCCCGGCCTCAACGACGCCGACCTGAAGCACCTGGGTGGCTATCCGATCATCGTGAAGCCGAACGATCAAGGCTCCACCTTCGGTGTGACGCGCGTGAACGGCCCGGATGAGATCTCCGCCGCGGCGGAGACGGCGCGCCGCTACGGCCGCCTCATCCTGGTGGAGCGCTTCATCGAGGGGCGCGAGGTTACGGTCACCATCCTGAACGGCCGCGCGCTTCCGGTCATCGAGATCATCCCCGAGGGCGGCTTCTACGACTACGAGCACAAGTACACGGCGGGTGCGAGTCGCTACGAATGCCCCGCCGCGCTGCCGCAAGAACTGAGCGAGAAGCTCCTGGCCCTGGGGCTCAAGGCCTACCGCTCGCTCCGTTGCCGGGGAGTCGCGCGCGTCGATTTCCGCGTGGCCACGGACGGCTCGCCCTACTGCCTGGAGGTGAACACCGTTCCCGGCATGACCGAGACGAGCCTCGTCCCC
>JBBTHR010000087.1:0-1074 GCA_038060295.1 Candidatus Eiseniibacteriota bacterium | reverse complement strand
ACCCTCCCGCCGGAGGTCCTGGACCAGCTCGCGCAGCTCGCCGCGCCGGCGGACTGGGGCGACCACGGTGACGTGCTCCAGAGGTACCTCGCCGTGCACGTGCCCCTGGCGGTCGAGCAGGGGCGGTACGTCTGGAGCGGGAAGGAGCTGGTCATGCGGGCCGGCCACCTCACGACCGCAACGGGCGCGGCGCTGTACCTCGGCCTCTCGCGCGCGGAGGGCGACCGCTGGCGCCTGGCGTGGGCAGGGGAGCAGCTTGCGACCGTCGAGAGCCTGATCCCGGCAGTCCTCGGCCCCTGGCCCGAGATCGACCCCGGGCTCGAGGTCGTCGTCGCCATGGACCAGGTCCGCATGCCCCAACTCGCCGGCCTGCCCCTCGTGACCCAGCAGGCTGCCGTGGCCGGCGCGGTCGAGTGGTCGCTGAGGCGCGGGCTCGCCGTCCGCCACCTGCACGGCGGTTGCCGCATGCACTTCGTACCCCTTCACCTCACCGATCGTGACGGCGCGCCGGATCTCGCCGCGCCGATGCAGGTGCAGTCCGACCGGCTCCTCGTCCGGGCGCTCATCGAGCCGTGGCACGCGTACGCATCGGCACGAGCTGTCGCCGAGCGGCGGGAGCTGCCGGCGTGGCTGCTCGATGCGTGGGAGCGAGTCCGCGCTCGCCCCAGCGCGACTCACACCAGCAACTGCTGAGGCTGGTAGCGCCGCTGCACGTTCTCGCGCCCCATCGCCTCCAGGCGCTCGCAGGACTTCTGCAAGCCCAGGTGGTTGGCCTTCGAGATGACGCTCTTCACGGATCGCCCCAACCGCCGGGCGATCTCCTGGTTCGAGTGGCCGGCATAGAGGACCCGGAGGGTTTCGACCTCTTCGGCGCGCCAGTGCGGCATCCGTGTCGAGTGGTCGCCGCGAAGCTTGCGCATGAACGCCTTGTCCTTCGCCAGTCCGAGCTCGGCTGAGAAACGCTGGATCTCGGCCACGCGCTGGCCGAACACGAGGGAGAGGTCCTCGTCGGTGCGGGATCCGAAGATGCGCTTGAGCTCGGCGACCTCCTCGCGCGTCCACGCGCCGCCACGC
>JBBTHR010000086.1:0-3044 GCA_038060295.1 Candidatus Eiseniibacteriota bacterium | reverse complement strand
ACTTGATCGCGTCCGCGACCGTCGTCATCTTCTCGGCGTCCTCGTCCGGGATTTCGATGTCGAACGCCTCCTCGAGGGCCATGACCAATTCCACCGTGTCCAGAGAGTCGGCACCCAGGTCGTCGATGAACGACGCCTCCGGCGTCACCTGCTCCGGCGCCACACCCAGCTGGTCCACGATGATCTGCTTGACCCGATCCTCACTAAAGGTCGCCATATGCTTCTACACCTCCCTTTCGTTGCGTCCCCGCCGTGGCGTGGACGCGCCTACATCACCATGCCGCCGTCGACCGGCAGCACCTGTCCCGTGACGTACCCGGCTTCCTCCGAGCAGAGGAAGGCCACCGCATGCGCCACGTCTTCGGCCGATCCTAATCGGCCGAGCGGGATCTGGGCTTGGAGCCCCGCCCGCACACTTTCGCCAAGCGCCTCGGTCATCGCGGTTTCGATGAATCCAGGCGCCACGGCATTCACGGTAATATGACGAGAGGCCAACTCCTTCGCAACCGCCTTCGTCAGACCGATCAATCCCGCCTTGGAGGCCGCGTAGTTCGCCTGCCCGGCGTTCCCGATCAATCCGATCACCGACGTGATGTTCACGATCCGTCCCCAGCGCTGTTTCATCATCGGGCGCGTGAAGGCACGGATGGCGCGAAAGGCACCCTTCAGATTCGTGTCGAGCACCGCGTCCCAGTCCTCGTCCGACATGCGGACCAGGAGCCCGTCGCGCGTGATGCCCGCGTTGTTGATCAGATAGTCGGCCTTCCCGAACGCCGCCAGCGTGGCGGCGCAGACGCGGTCGGCCTCGCCGGCCTTCCCCATGTCGGCCACGACGGCCAGCGCCCGTCCTCCGGCGGCCGTCGTCTCCGCCACGAAGGCGTCGAGGGCATCCCGATCGCGTCCCGTCACCACGACCGCGGCGCCCTGCGACCGGAGCTTCCGCGCGATGGCGAGCCCGATCCCCTTGCCTCCGCCCGTGACGACCCCGACGCGGCCCTCCATCGAGCCGCTCACGCGGGTGCCCCCATCAGCGCCTGCGCGGCCGCCTCCAGCGTCTCCGGCTCGTCCGAGCCGAAGAGCGCGGCCTCCTTGTCGACGCCGCGCACCAGCCCGCGGAGCACCTTCCCGTGGCCGACCTCGACGAAGGAGCGGACTCCCGTCGCGATCATGGCCCGCAGCGTCTGCTCCCAGCGAACGGCCCCCAGGAGCTGCGCACGAAGCGTCGCGCGGATCGATTCCGGATCGGTGACCGGCTCGGCCGAGACGTTCGCGTAGACCGGAAACGCGGCCTTCGCGATCGTCACGGCGTCGAGCGCCTCGTTCAGCGAAGAGACCGCCGCCTCCATGAGCGGCGAGTGAAACGCCGCGCTCACCTGGAGCGGAATCACCTTCTTCGCGCCGATCCGCTTCGCCTCCTCACCGCCGCGCAGGAGCGCCTCGGGCGTTCCCGAGAGGACCACCTGCCCCGGCGAGTTGTAGTTCGCCGCCGCCAGATCGCGCGGCAGGTTCACCGCGCGAAGCACCTCGTCGATCTGCTCCGCCGTGAGGCCCAGGACCGCGGCCATCGAGCCGGGACGGACCGAGCCCGCGCCCGCCATCGCCTCGCCGCGGCGGCGGATGAGCCGGAGGCCGTCGGCGAACGTCAGCGAGCCCGCGGCCACGTGCGCCGCGTACTCCCCGGCGCTGTGCCCCGCCGCGCAGTGGGGACGCACCCCGCGCGCCTCGAGAACTCGATACGCCGCCACGCTCGTGACGAGCAGGGCGGGCTGCGTGTTCTCCGTCCGCGTCAACTCCTCGGCCGGCCCCTCGAAGCAAAGCGTCGAGAGGGCGAAACCGAGCAGCCGGTCGGCCTCCTGGAAGACGGCGCGCGCCTCGGGATAGCGCTCGGCGAGCGCCTTCCCCATGCCGACCGCCTGGGAGCCCTGCCCCGGGAAGAGAAAGGCCGCCGGGGCGTTCACCATTCCACAACCGCCGCGGCCCACGTGAAGCCGCCGCCGAACGTGACCAACGCGACCAGGTCGCCGGTCTTGATCCGCCCCGTCCGGCGCGCCTCGTCGAGCGCCAGCGGGATCGACGCCGAGGAGGTGTTGCCGTATTTGTCGAGGTTCACGAAGACCTTTTCCATCGGCACGCCCAGCCGATGCGCCGTCGCCTCCACGATCCTGAGATTCGCCTGGTGCGGAACGAGAAGCGTCAGATCCTCGGCCTTCCGGCCCGCCGCCTCGAGCGTCTCGATCGCGACCGACTGCATGGCGCGCACCGCGTGCTTGAAGACGTCGTTGCCGCTCATGTGAATCGTGTGGAGCCGCGCCTCGACCGTCTGGTGCGACGGGGGCATCAGCGAGCCGCCCGCCGGCATCTCGAGGAGATGGACCAGGGAGCCGTCGCTGTGGATGCGCGCGGCGAGAATGCCGCCCGGCTGCCCCGTGGAACGGAGCACGACCGCTCCGGCGGCGTCGCCGAAGAGGACGCACGTGTTCCGGTCGGTCCAGTTCACGATCCTACTTAGAGTCTCGACCCCGATCACGAGGACCGTCTTGACCGATCCCGCGAGGATGGCGTCACTGCCGACCGAAAGCCCGTAGAGAAATCCGGCGCAGGCGGCGGATATGTCGAACGCGTGCGCGTTCTTCGCGCCCAGCTCGTCCTGCACGCGGCAGGCGGTCGAGGGGAAGATGCGGTCGCCCGTGACGGTGCCGACGATGATCTGGTCGATCTCCCCCGGCTTCACGCCGGCGTCGGCCAGGGCGCTCTTCGCGGCCTCGGAGGCGAGGAACGAGGAGGGCGTCTTCGGATCGGAGATCCGCCGTTCGCGGATGCCGGTGCGGGTGACGATCCACTCGTCCGACGTGTCGACGATCGCTTCGAGATCCTTGTTCGTCAGGACGTGGGACGGCGTGTACGACCCGGTGCCGATGATGTGGACGTCGCGCGCGGGGGCGATCATGCAGCCTGCGGTTCCAGACCGCGCAATTGCTCCCGAATGGAATCGGCCACGCGCGCCTCGGCGCAGCGAGCCGCCACCTTGATGGCGTTCTTCATGG
>JBBTHR010000085.1:0-8154 GCA_038060295.1 Candidatus Eiseniibacteriota bacterium | reverse complement strand
CCCATGGACACGTACAAGGCGCGCGATCTGATGAACATGATCTGCGACGCGGCGCACCAGTGCGGCGATCCGGGTCTCCAGTTCGACACGACGGTCAACGACTGGCACACCTGCCCGAACACGGCGCGCATCAACGCAAGTAATCCCTGCGTTACCGGCGACACGCTCGTCGCCACCTCCGACGGATTGAGGCGGATCGAGGACTTGGTGGGTAGCACCGCCCGCGTCATCGGCGCCGACGGGGCGCCGCATCTCGTCACCGACATCTTCCCGACCGGCACGAAGCAGGTCTACCGCCTGCGAAGCCGTGCCGGCTTCGAAGTGCGCCTCACGGCCGACCACAAGGTCCTCACCCTCAATCGAGGCGACGTGGCGGCGCGCGATCTCGAGGCCGGGGATCGGTTGATGCTTCAACCGTCGGGATTCGGCCGGCGCTCCCTCGGGGATCGCCTGGCGCTCGCGATCGGCGTGGCCATGGGCGATGGTTGCCTGACCAGGTCGCATTCCACCGGCCGCGTTCAAGAGATCGTGATGCTGACGATGTCCTCGGGCGAGGATCGAATCCTCGACGATATCGCCGGGGCGGTGAACACGGAGAAGGGACTCCGGCGAGCGGTCGGGGCGGTCGGCCGGGCGGATGACGTCCATGTCCGGGTCGCGGGATCGATTTCCCGTCTCCGCTTCTCGTCACAGCCGGTGGTGGATGCGTTCAAGGAGATCGCCGTCCTCGACGAGGGCAGCTGCGCGAAGCGACTCACGGACGCCGCGTTCGACCTCGATCGCCCCTCCGTCGCCGCGCTTCTCCGAGGTCTCTTCACCGCCGACGGGACGGTCGCCAACTACGGCGAGAAATCGCAATACGTGGCGCTCGACTCGAGTTCATTGGAACTGCTCCGGCAGGTCCAGGTGCTCCTCCTTTCGTTCGGAATCAAGGCCAAGCTCTACACGGAACGGCGCGGCGGAGCGAGCACGGCGATGCTTCCCGACGGACGCGGCGGCAGCCGCGAGTACCCCGTGAGCGAGATGAACTCGCTACGCATCAGTCGCTCCTCCCGCGTGATCTTCGAGCGCGAGATCGGCTTCCACGCCGAGAGCCCCAAGGCAGCGGCCTTGCGTGCCTTGAACGACGAGTTCGCCACCTATCGTGACGAGCTCACGGACGAAATCGAATCGGTCGAACCGCTCGGAGAGGAACCCGTTTACGATCTCACCGAACCGGTGACGAGCCACTTCGTGGCAAACGGAGTGGTGATCCACAACTGCTCGGAATACATGTTCCTGGACGACTCGGCGTGCAATCTCGCCTCGGTCAATCTCATGAAGTTCGTTCGCGCGGACGGCGCCTTCGACACGGCGGCCTACAAGCACGTCTGCGGAACGCTCATCACGGCGCAGGAGATCGTGGTCGACAACGCCTCCTATCCGACGCCGATGATCGAGAAGAACTCGCACGACTTCCGGCCGCTCGGCCTCGGCTACGCCAACCTCGGCGCGCTCCTCATGTCGTGGGGCATTCCCTACGACAGCGAAGCCGGTCGCTCCGTGGCGGGTGCCTTGACCGCCCTCATGCACGGCCATGCCAGCGCCACCAGTGCCCGGATCGCCGCGGCCAAGGGGCCGTTCGCGGGTTACGAGAAGAACCGCGAACCGATGCTCCGGGTCATCCGCAAGCACCACGCCGCCGTCGAGAAGCTCGACTCCACGTACGTCCCGACCGAGATTCTGGACGCCGCCCGCGCCACCTGGAACGAGTGCGAGGCGCTCGGTGTCGAGCACGGCTACCGCAACGCCCAGGTGACGGTCATCGCCCCCACCGGAACGATCGCGTTCATGATGGATTGCGACACGACCGGCATCGAACCCGACATCGCGCTCGTGAAGTACAAGAAGCTCTCGGGCGGCGGGATGCTCAAGATCGTGAACAACACGGTGCCCGAGGCGCTGCGTCGTCTCGGCTACGGGGAGGAAGCGGTGAATCGGATCGTGCGCTACATCGACGAGCACGAGACGATCGAAGGAGCACCGGGGCTCAAGGACGAGCACCTCCCCGTATTTGATTGCGCCTTCAAGCCGCGGAACGGCAGGAGGTCGATCCACTACCTCGGCCACATCCGCATGATGGAGGCGGTGCAGCCGTTCATCTCCGGCGCCATCTCGAAGACGGTGAACATGCCGGAGGACGCCACGCCCCAGGACATCGCCCACGCCTATCTGGAATCGTGGAAGGGCGGACTGAAGGCGGTGGCGGTCTACCGCGACGGCTCCAAGCGGAGCCAGCCGCTCTCGACCAGCAAGGACGACAAGGGCGCGCAGAGGCCGACGCTCCAGGTCGTTCAGGCGCCGGCCGTCCCGAGGCGCCGGCGGCTGCCGGACGAGCGGAAGTCGATCACGCACAAGTTCTCGGTGGGGAGCCACGACGGCTACCTCACCGTGGGGATGTACGAGGACGGAACGCCGGGCGAGATCTTCATCGTGATGGCCAAGGCGGGTTCGACCCTCTCGGGCGTCATGGACTCCTTCGCCACGGCGGTCTCGCTGGGGCTGCAGCACGGGGTTTCGCTGGAGCTCTTCGTGAGCAAGTTCGCCCACGTCCGGTTCGAGCCGCACGGCTTCACGAAGAACAGCGACATCCCGATCGCGAAGTCGATCGTCGATTACATCTTCCGGTGGCTCGGCATCAAGTTCCTGGGCCACCACCCCGCGTCGGCCTCGCACGAGGCCGCGAAGGACGACATCTTCGAAGCGGGCGGCGTGAGGCCGGTCGCCGACACGCAGCTCTCGCTCATCAACGGCGGGGCTGACGCGAACGGCGGAAACGGCGGCGCCAAGACGAAGGCCGAGGGGGACCGAGCCTTCGTTTCCGAGACCGATGCGCCTCCCTGCTCCGACTGCGGATCGATCATGGTCCGCCGGGGCGCCTGCTATGCCTGTCTCAATTGCGGTACCACGAGCGGGTGTTCGTGATCGGCTGATCTGGTGCCGCGGCAACGCGGCGTTCTAGCCATCCGAAAGCGGCCCCGGGGCTTCGGCTCCGGGGCCGTTCTCTTTTCGGGCGAACTCCGCTAGGCTCCCCCCCATGCTCGAGACCAACCCGCAGTTCGCGATCCTCTGCTTCGTCACCCTCTTCACGATGGTGAACCCGCTCCCCGTCGTCCCGGTCTTCCTCTCCATGACCTCCAAACTCGCCCCGGCGCAGGCGCGGCGCGTGGCGCTCAAGGCCACGACCACGGCGCTCCTCGTCATGGCGCTCTTCGCGGTCGGCGGACGGTGGATTTTCCAGTTCTTCAGCATCTCCACCGACAGCATGCGGATCGTGGGGGGCGTCCTCTTCTTCCTCATCGGCTTCGAGATGCTCCAGGCCCGTCCCACCCGGACGAAACACGACGACGAGTCGGTGGCGGAGTACGTCGAGGACATCTCCATCACGCCGCTCGGCACTCCGATGCTCGCGGGACCGGGCACGATCACGAGCGTGATCCTTCTGATGAACGAAAGCTCCACCCTGATCCACCGGGCGGAGCTTTTCGCGGCCATGCTGGTCGTCGTCGTGCTGACCTATCTCATCCTGGTCAACGGGCAGCGGATCCTCGCCCGCATCGGCTCCAGCGGCAACAAGGTCCTCACCCGCCTCATGGGGCTCATCGTCATGGTCATCGCGGTCGAGTCGTTCTTCGCGGGACTCCGGCCGATCGTGCGGAGCATGATCGCGCCCGGAACCCCCACGCCCTAGCCTCGCGTACCCCGCCGCGCGTCGCTAGGGAATCGGCGGCGGAAGGGGCGGCGGTTCCGGCACCTGCGGCGGCGGTCCCTGGGGCCGCTGGCGCTCCATCGATGGTTTCTGCTCCAGCGAAGCTTTCGGCGCGAGCCCGGTCGTCCGCACCGTGTCGCGCCGTCCCCCGCTCCCCAGACCCGCACCCGCCGGCATCCGCTTCGACCACTCCATCAGGAGCGTCACGCCGACTCCGCCCAGCCAGAGCTGGAGTGGGAGCCCCACGCCGAACCGTACGAACGGCGTGCGGAGCGGATTGATCGGCGCGCCAGTCGCTCCCGCCGAGAGGAAGTCGAGGGCGTACACCACGATCCCGATCACGGCGAAGAGCGCGCCGCCCCAGCCGAGCCAGACCGGCTGGAGTCCGCGCGCGGTGGCGGCCATGCCGGCCGCGGCGACCGCCGCGAAGAGGAGGACGGCGCCGAGCGCGATCGCGCCGAGTTTCCAGAACCAGTAGAGGCTGAAGAGCATCGTGCCGAGCCCCGGCTCGATGGAGACGAGATTCATCACGAAGGAGTGGACGAAGAACTCGGCGCAGAGAAAGGATGCCCAGAGCGAGCAGCCCACGAGCGAACAGGCGGTGACGATCGCGGCCGCGCCCGAGGAACCTTTCAGGTGAAGGAGGAACCCGTAGCCGGTGAATCCGATCGCCACGAGGACGAACCCCAGCACCAGCGCGGCGTGGAGCATCATCCAGGAGCCGGCCTCCTGCTTCGCCAGGATCTCCACGATCTTGTTCGTCTCGTTGGCCGCCGGGAGCGACGGATAGAGGAACAGCGAGAGGGCGACGAGGATCGCGCCCGCGGTGAATCCGACACCCGACGTGATCTGGATGGCCCGGATCCGCTCGTCCATGACGTCCGCCATGCATGGCCTCCTATCCTTGAAGGCGAGGTCGCGGGGCGAGTCGGAACGACGGTCCCGAACGACCCTCTTGCAACGCGACTCCGTGAGGGGCACTCTACCGCCGTGCCGAATCGGAAGGAAGCCCCCAGGGGGACATCGCGCCAGAACCGTCACGCGACCGACGCGCGAGCCGGAAAGTCGTGGCTCGCGCTCCCCCGCCTGAGCTCCAACGCACTCGCCGTCCTGTCGGGCTTCGTGGCGGGGCTCCTCTACCTCCCCTCCCTTCAGTATGGGTGGGTCTGGGACGACGCCCTTCTCGCCTCGACGAGGGGGGCGGGTAGCGCGGCCGCGGAGGGATTTCGTCCTCTCCTGGGCCTCCTGCAGCGCGGCGAGTGGATGCTCGGGGCGGGGGGCCCGGCGCTCTTCCACTTCACTAACCTGATCCTCCACGCCGCGGGAACGTGGCTCTTCTTCCATCTGGCGGTCCACGTCGGCGCCTCCGCGGGGATCGCGTTCGTCGCGGCGCTCCTCTTCGGCGCCCACCCCGTCCACGTCGAGTCGGTCGCCTTCGTCTCGGGACGGGCACCGATGATGGCCGCGGTCTTCTCCATGGCCGCACTCCTCGCGGCGCGCATTCCGGCCGTCCGCGGCCCCGAGGGCGGCGGCTCGCGCGCGATCTGGTGGGCCTACGGACTCTACGCGGTGGCGGCCTTCACCGATTTCACCGCCGTCGTGACGCCGTTCCTCCTCGTCGGACTCGATCGCTGGGGCTCACCACGCGTTTCCATGACCCCGCGGCGGACTCACTACGCCGGATTCTTCGCGATCTGCCTCGCGAGTCTCGCTCTTCGCTTCCTCCTGCCGGCGGCGCCGGGCGCCACGCTCGCGGAGCGCGGACTCCCCGCGGGACACGCGGCTGCCGCTGTCCTTCATTCACTGGGCGACTATCTGAAGTTGCTCGCCTGGCCGCATCCCTTGAACGCGATCCGGTCGCTCTCGACCGCCGCGGCCGCAGCAGCCCCGTCGCTCCCGCTGGTCCCGCTCGCGGCCCTCCTGGCCGCGCTCGTCTGGTGGCGGCGACAAGATCCGCTGGCCCGAATCGGGGGGCTCATTGTCGTTCTCGGGATCGTCCCCGCGCTTCCGCTCCCGGGGCTCCACAGCCCCTACGTCGCGGAGCGGCTCGCCTACCTGCCGTCGGTGGGAATCTGTCTCCTGGCCGCCTCGCTCCTCCTGTGGCTCGCGGAGCCGCCGCGAGGCGCCCGTGCCGCCGCGAAGGCGGTCGGGCTCGCGCTGGCCGGCCTCGCGGCCTATGCCACCGTGGACCGCATCCCCGTCTGGGAGGACGACGTCGCGCTCCTCCAGGCCTCGGCCGAAGCCTCCCCGCACGACCCGGAGCCCTATCTCCAGCTGGCCAGCCACCACGCCGCGCGGGGCGACGCCGCGGCCGCGCTGGGTGCGCTCGACCGCGCCATCGAACGCGATTCGACGCTCGCGGGCGCCTTCACGACCCGGGCGCTCGCCCTCGGGACGCTGGGGAGGTGGCCCGAGGCCGAGGCATCGGCCCGCCGCGCCACCTTGCTCACCCCGGAGAACGCCGAGGCGTGGGCCAATCTGGGCGACGCGCTGACGCAGCAGGGGAAGGCCGCGGAGGCTATCGTCGCCTCGCGCCGCGCCGTCGAGCTCGATGGAGCCCAGGCCCTCCTCTGGTACAACTACGGCGTCTCGCTGGCCGCGACGCAGGACGCCGCCGGGGCCACGGAGGCCTACCAGAAGACCCTCGCGATCGACTCCACGCACGTCGGCGCCTGGAACAACCTGGGCGCCATCTACGGCGGCCAGGGGCGCCTGGAGGAGGCGCGCGACGCCTATGCGAAGGCGGTGGAACTCGCGCCGTCGTCTCTTCAGGCGCGCATGAACCTCGCACTCGCCTATTTGCGATTGGGCGACAGGGAGCGGGCGGCCCAGGAACGGACGACGATCCAGCGAATGGACCCGGCGGCCGCCAGGCAGCTGGCGGAATTCTTCAAGGAAGTCGACCAGCCGGCCGCGCCGGCGCCCGGGCGGCGTTGACCCTGCTCCCGAGCGCGTGCTAGCGTGGCCGCGATGGGCGAGACGCTCGACGCGCGCTGGTTCAATCCGGACCGTCTAAACCTCCTCGTTGGACTCTTCCTGTTCATCGCCTTCCTCGCGATCAACATCCGCCGTGCCAAGGGGTCTCGCGACGGGCTCTTCATCCGGCCGCTGGCGGGGCTGAAGGCGCTCGACGAAGCGATCGGCCGCGCGACTGAGATGGGCCGCCCCGTGCTCTTCGTCCCCGGCATCGGCGACATGAGCGAGGTCGGGACGCTGGCCGCGATCACCATCTCGAGCCGCGTGGCGCGCCGCGTGGCCGACCTCGGCTGCGATCTGCGCATTCCCTGCTACGACCCCGTGGTGACCGCGCTGATCGACGGAACGACCCGCGAAGCCTACCGCGAGGCGAACCGCGCCGATTCGTTTCGGCCCGGGAGCGTCTATTACGTCAGCGCCACGCAGTTCGCCTACGTCGCCTCCGTGACCGGAACCATGCTGCGGGATCGCCCGGCCACGAACATCTTCATGGGCGCCTTCTATGCGGAATCGCTCTTCCTGGCGGAGACGGGGAACCTCACCGGCGCCATCCAGATCGCGGGGTGCGACCAGGTGACGCAGCTTCCCTTCTTCGTCTGCTCGTGCGACTACACGCTCCTCGGCGAAGAGCTCTACGCGGCGAGCGCCTATCTGGGGCGGGAGCCGGTCCAGCTCGCCACCATCGCCGCGCAGGATTGGGCCAAGGCGCTCGCCGCCGGCACGGTCGTCCTGGCGATCATCCTCTCGGCCCTCGGCCATCCGTGGCTCGGCCGGCTCCTCCAGACCTCGTGAGAGCGTAGCCGCGGCCCATGCGTCTCGGACCCATCGTCGTCACCTTCCTGACCGGCGCCACGCTCATCGCCATCTTCTTCATCCCGAATCGCGCCGCCCAGCAGACCCAGTCGGTGATCTTGGAGTGGGCCGACATCGTCTATGCGTTCGCGCTCCTCCTGGGATCGATCTCGCTATGGCTGTCGCACCAGAAGAAACTGCAGCAGCGGGCCGAGGGGTGGATCTACAGCGCGGTGACGCTCACGGCCCTGGCGCTGGTCACATTGCTGGGCGTCACGCAGGGAGTCGGGGGGGAGACGATCGTCGGGAAAATCTACGACTCGGTCAACGCGCCGCTGGCCTCGACCATGTTCTCGCTCCTCGCCTTCTTCGTCGCGTCGGCCGCGTTTCGCGCGTTTCGCGCGCGAAACGTCGAAGCGACGCTCCTGCTCCTGACCGCCATCGTCATGATGGTCGGACGCGTCTCCATCGGGGAGTTCGTCTGGAAGGGGTTTCCGCCTCTCACCGAGTGGCTTCTCGACGTGCCGAATCTCGCGGCCAAGCGCGCCGTGGCGATCGGGGTGGGACTGGGCGCCATCTCCACCGCGCTCAAGATCATTCTCGGCATCGACCGCTCCTACCTGGGGAGGTCCTGAGCC
>JBBTHR010000084.1:0-15995 GCA_038060295.1 Candidatus Eiseniibacteriota bacterium | reverse complement strand
CGCCTTCGGATCGGCCTTCACGTGGAAGCCGATGACGACGGCGTTCGACGCGGCCGCCAGGAGCACGTCGGATTCCGTGATCTGGCCGACGCCGCGATGAATCACGCGGAGCTTGATCTCCGACGTGGAGAGCTTCGTCAGCGTGTCCTGGAGCGCCTCCACCGAGCCGTCCACGTCGCCCTTCAGGACGACGAGCAACTCGTTCACCTTCCCTTCCTTCATCTGCGCGAAGAGATCGGTGAGCGTCACGTGCTTCTGCTGGCGGAGTTCCTGCTCGCGGAGGAGCATGGCGCGCTTCCCCGCCAGTTCGCGCGCTTCGCGCTCGTCCGCCACCACCGCGAAGGTGTCGCCCGCCTGAGGCGGTTCGCTCCAGCCGAGCACCTCGACCGGCGTGGAAGGTCCGGCCGATTCCACCTTCTGCCCGCGCTCGTTCTGGAGCGCGCGGACCTTGCCGCTCTTCGAGCCGGCCACGAAGGCGTCTCCGACCCGGAGCGTCCCCTTCTGCACCAGGAGCGTCGCGACGATGCCGCGGCCCCGGTCCAGCCGCGCCTCGACGATGACGCCGCGCGCCGGCTTGTTCGGATCGGCCTGCAGCTCCATGAGCTCCGCCTGGAGAAGGATCATCTCCAGCAGCTTGTCGACGTTCGTCCCCTTCTTGGCGGAGATCGGCACGGCGATCGTCTTCCCGCCCCACTCCTCGGTGAGGATGTTGTGCTGGGAAAGTTCCTGCCGGACTCCCTCCACGTTCGCCGAGGGGAGATCGATCTTGTTGATGGCGACGATGATCGGCACGTTCGCCGCGCGGGCGTGGTCGATCGCCTCCACGGTCTGCGGCATGACGCGATCGTCCGCGGCCACGACCAGGACCACGATGTCGGTCACCTGGGCGCCGCGGGCGCGCATGGCCGTGAAGGCCTCGTGGCCGGGCGTGTCCAGGAAGGCGATCTTGTGCCCGTCGGGCAACGTCACTTCGTAGGCGCCGATGTGCTGCGTGATGCCGCCCGCCTCGCCGGCGATGACGTTCGCCTTCCGGATGTGGTCGAGGAGCGACGTCTTGCCGTGGTCCACGTGGCCCATGACGGTCACGACCGGCGCGCGAGGCTCCAGATGCTCCTCGGTCGGCGACGCGGCCTCGATCTCCTCGCCCAGCACGGAGACGAAGTCGACGGCGAATCCGAACTCGTCCGCGACCGCCATGATGGAGTCGCGATCGAGCCGGCGGTTGATGTTCGCCATGATCCCGAGGCGAACGCACGCGGCGATCACCTCCTGCGGCTTCACTTCAATGCGCGCGGCCAGCTCGGCCACCGAGGCGTACTCGGCGACACGGATGACGCGCGGCGCTTCTTCCACGCCGACGGCCGCATCGTCCTCGCGGTTGGGACGGTGGTGCCGGCGCTTGGAGGTCTCCATCTCGGCCACGGTGCGGCGCACCGCCGCGGCGACCAGCTTCTCGTCCACGGCGTGCTTCTTCTTCTTGCCGGGCCGTCCGCCGCCGCCGCCGCCGATCTTCAGGCCGCCGCCGCCGCTGCCGCCGACGCCGATCTTCTGGCCGCCGCTACCGCCGGCGCTGGCGCCCGGGGGCCGCGTGCGGCGCTGCGCTTCGGCGGCGCGCGCCGCCTGCACGGCCTTCTCCTTCCGGCGCGCTTCCTCTTCCTTCACCGCTTCCTTCTCGCGCACCAGCTTCGACCGCACCTGCTCGATGACGTTGTCGCCGATCGAGCTCATGTGGCTCTTCACGTCGACGGACATGGACTTGAGGATTCCGACGAGCGCTTCGCTCGACATCCCCATTTCCTTCGCCGCTTCGTAGACTCGTTTCTTTCCGCTCGTCATGAATCTCCGATGGAGCCCTTGCTAGGCTTCGGGCGTCCGCTCATCGTCCGCCGTCGCCGCCGCCGCCGTCGCTTCCTCCGCGTCGCCGGTCGCCTGGGGCGCCCCGTCCGCGTTCTCTGCTTCCGCTACGTCGTCCGCACCGGCCGCGGCCGCTTCGGCCTCGGCGCGTGCAGCCTCTTCCGCAAGCTCCTGATTTCGCCGCTCCTGAAGCGCCCGAGCCTCCTCGAGCAACTTCTCCGCGGTCTTCTCGCCGATTCCCTGGATGGCGAGGATCTGCTCGAACGGTGTTTTCAGGAGGTCCTGAACCGTTTCGATCCCCTCGCGGATCAGCTTCTCCACCAGCTTCGGGCCGGCGCTTTCCAGGTCCTCGATATCGATGCGGGCGCGGCGCTCGAAATCGCGCTGACGCTCCCGCTCGGTCTTCGAAATGAGATCGACCTTCCAGCCCGTGAGCCGCGCGCCCAGGCGGGCGTTCTGCCCCCCCTTGCCGATGGCGAGCGATAGCTGGTCGTCGGCCACCGTGACCAGAACCTTCTGCTCGGCCTCGATCACCTGCGCCTCGATCACCTTCGCCGGAGAGAGCGCGCGGGTCACGAACACGACCGGGTCGGCGCTCCACGGCACGATGTCGATCTTCTCTCCGCCCAGTTCCCGCACGATCGCCTGCACGCGCGAACCCTTGATGCCGACGCACGCGCCGACCGGATCGATCTTGTCGTCGTTCGACACGACCGAGATCTTCGCGCGGGATCCCGGCTCGCGGGAGATTCCCTTGATCTCGATGATCTTCTCCGCCACCTCGGGGACTTCCGACTCGAAGAGCCGGCGCAGAAATTCCGGATGCGTCCGGGAGAGGACGATCTGCGGCCCGCGCGCCGCCTTGTCGACGGCGATGATGTAGGCCTTGATGTGGTCGCCCTGGTGGAACCGGTCGCGCGCGATCTGCTCGCGCGGCGGCAGGATCGCCTCCGAGCGCTCCAGCTTCACGTAGATGTTGCCGCGGTCCACCTGCTGGACGGTGCCGCGCACCATCTCGCCGACGCGATCGTGGTAGTCCACGTAGATCCGCTCGCGTTCGGCCTCGCGCACCTTCTGGACCAGCACCTGCTTCGCCGCCGCGATGGCGTTTCGGCCCAGGTCCTCCAGCGTCAGCTCCGTCGTCAGCTCCTGGCCGATGATCGCGTTCTCGTCGGTGGCCTGCGCCTCCGAGAGATCGATCTCCAGGCCCGGATCCTCGGCGTCCTCGACCACCGTGCGCGTGAGCTTCATGACGATCCGGCCGCTCACTTCGTCGAAGGCGACGTCGAGCTTGGCCTCCAGACCGAAACGCTTCCGCCCCGCCGACATGAGCCCGGCGACCAGCGTGTCGATGACGGTGGCCTTGTCGACGCTCTTCTCGCGCGCGATCTGGGCCATCGCCTCGATCAGCTCATAGTTCGTGTTTCGCTGCGGCTCTCGTGCCACGAATGGGGTCCCCGTTCCGAAGGAATCTGTAAGGAATCTATGGAGTACGGCCATGCTTGCGTTTCGGCTCCCGCAGCCCTTCCCACGGGTCGGCGATCACGTGCGACCGCTTCACCTGCGCGATAGAGAGCGAGACCGTTCCCACTTCCGCGTCCTCGACGATGATCGAGTCGGCGCCGGCCGCCCGGAGTTCCCCCCGGAAGTTGCGCCGCCCGTCCTTCGGATCGTGGAGGCGGACTTCCACCTGGTGCCCGACGAACCGTGCGTAATGCTCCGGCCGCGTCAGGGCCCGCTCGATGCCCGGCGACCCGACCTCCATCGCGAAGGTCCCGCGCAGCAAGTTCTCGGCTTCCAGGTAACGGCCGAGCTTCTTGTTCCAGTACGAACACTCCCCGACGGTCACGCCGGGCGCGATGCCGGGGGGCCGGTCGACGAAGACCCGGAGCACCACTCGGCCTGACTGGGAGGTGACCTCCAGGTCCCAGAGGTCGAACGCCTCTTCGGCCAGCAAGGCCCGGAAGCGCCGGGTTAGGTCCTCCCGTAACTCACTTCTCATCTTAGACTTAGTCCTTAGGATCATCGACCCAAACTAGGGCCGAAAAAGAAAGAGCGGACAGGCGTCCACTCGGACCCCTGAACCTACTGGCCGGGGCCCGGGGGTTCAAGGGAAAAGTTCAGTCGGAGAGGTAACTCGGGTCGTTGACGAGGGAATGGAGGACCCGCCCGACGCCTTCCAGGCTGGCGGGGTCGACGACGTCGAGATCGTCCTGGTGCGTGTGCCACTCGGGGAAGGAAAAGTCGATGAGGACAATGGCCGGAATGCCCGCCTCCAAGAAAGGCATGTGGTCGTCGAAGACGCGGTGGCGCACGTCGGAGCGGAACGAGCGGACGTTCAGCTGCCGCGCCCTTCCCCAGACGAGGTCGACGATGTTCCCCGCCTGCTGGTAGGAGTTCCCCTCCCAGTGGAGCGCCAGGTCCCGCTTGCCCACCATGTCCACGACGATCGCGAAGAGAGGGCGCGGTTCGCGGGAGCGGCGCGCCACGTACTCCTTCGAACCGCGGAACCACCCCGCCTCGTTGTCGGCGGAGCCGAGGTCCTCACCGTCGAAGAAAACGATGTCGACGCCCACCTTCGGCTTCTGCTCGTGGAGCATCCGGGCGAGTTCCAGGAGCACGGCCACGCCCGAGGCGCCGTCGTTGGCGCCCAGGATCGGCTCGTTCCGCCGCGCGGGATACGGATCCTGGTCGGCCCACGGCCGGGTGTCCCAGTGCGCGCCGAGGAGAATGCGCTGCTCCGCCTCGGGCGCGAAGCGCGCGCGGAGGTTGGAGAGGAGCACTTCCTTCTCGAGGCGAGGGACGTAGTAGCGGAAGGTGTCCACCTCGACGGCGTCGGCATAGCGCCGCATCGTCGCCTCGAGGAACGTGAAGCAGGAATCGTGGCCGGCGGTACCGGGGGCGCGGGGGCCGAAGGCGACCTGGCGCTCCACCCAGGCGAACGCCTTCTTCCCGTCGTAGGAGGCCGCCTTGGGACGTCCGCACGAGGGAAGCAGCGACGCGGCGACGAGGAGCGCTACCGCGAGGCTAGAACGAGAATCCCGCGTTGAAATCAACCGTGATCCCCCGCCGCTTGATCCCGAGCTTTCGGTCGTCGTTCTGCCGGTATTCGAAATTGAACCCTCCCGTGATGGAGCGGCTGAAATTGTAGGTCGTTCCGCTCCCGACCTTCAAACCTTTCGTGTCGGACTCGGTGTACTTACGCTCCCCCGACCGGCTCACGATCTGCCGGTCTCCCGTGAAGCTACAGGTCAGATTCAGGTTGAGGTCGTTCGGGAGCCGCACGGTCTTCTTGCTGAAGGGGAGCTTGATCCCCTTCGCGGCCGGGAAGTTCTTCGTGAGCCGGACGTCGGAGTTCGTCGTCTGCTTGTCGCGCGTCACGCCGTAGACGCGAGCGTCGATGGTCGAGGCGCGCGTGAGCGAGCTGGTCAGGCTGGCGCGCACCCCGTTCCGGAAGACGAAGTCCCATCCCAGAATCGGTCCGAACGTGTCGGTCTTGATCGTCCGTTCCACCGCCGCGTCGATCGGCCCGTCCTCGTCCATGACGTGCGAGTAGCCCGAGCGGACGGTGAGGCTCGTGAGCGCCCGGTCGAGCCGCAGGAGGCGATGCAGGTCGACCCACCGGCCCTGGAGATCGGGCCACTGGATCTTTTCCGTGCGGCGCTGCCCGAACGACTGGTCCGCGAACGAAAGGGAGTGATCGCCGCGGACGTCGACCGTCAGGGTGTTGCTCGGCCGGAATGCCGTGGAGGCGCGCGTGGAGTAGCGGCGGCTCGTCGTGGCGTTCGCTCCCGAGATGCGTTCCAGGTCCGCGGCGGTCGCTTCGCTGAAGCCGCTCTTGAACCCCATGCCCGCGTCGCCGACGACGCGGCTCAAGGACGCGCCCCGGTCGAAACTGAAGGTGGTCTGGATGTCCTGAAGCTTGCCGAAGACGCTCCGAATCGGCTGGAGCGGCGAAAAGCCGCCCTCTCGCTTCGCGCCGGCTCCCGCGGGCTTCCGGCGTCCGCCCGAGCCGCTCAGGCGCGAGATCGGAAGGCTCATGGTGAGGTTCGCCGAGCCCGAGTTGCGAATATTCTTCAGCCCCTCCGGATCGTTCTGCGTCAGGCGAAGCTCGGGGCGGGCCGCCTCGCTGTACTGCCCCTTCAGCGTCAGGTTCGGCTGGAGGAACGAGAGCCAGCGCGGTGTCCAGTTGAGCGAGGCCGTCTGCGACTTGTCGACTTCCTTCCCCTTGTTGAAGCCCAGCGGCCCTTCCTGGTGGAAGAGCATGTCGCGACGCGACTGGAGCGCGTACTGGACGCGGACGGAGGAGAACGGAACGTAGGAGACCGTCGTGCCGAGCGCGAGGAGTCGCACCTTCAGGTCGGAGCGAAGCGCCACCGAATCGGCGTCCCGGAAGATCTCCCGCGAGTAGCTGAGCGCGCGGGTCGACGTCCAGCCGACGTTGAAGCCGACGACCTCCGGCAGGAGGCTGACCTTGAACTTCTTCCCCAGGCGGAACCCGCCGCCGCCGATGGGGAGGTCGTAGCCGACCCCCGAGCTGAACGCCCACGACGACTCGGCCGATTGCGGATTGAGCGACGCGCGGCGCGTGTAGGACATCGTTCCGCTGATGGCGTCGAGCGTGTACTTCATGAGCCCGCGCCGCACGGAGCTGCTCCGGCGGTAGGTGACGTCCAGCGTCTGCTGGTCGAACCGCCGCGTCTCGATGTCCGACTGGCTGGCGTCGAGCGTGACGTCCGAGCCGGTGCGGAACTTCGGCACGTCCGTCGCGTGCTGGACGGAGAGGCGGACGGGGAGCGAGATACCGCTTGCCGGCATGAAGCGGTCGACGTTCAGCGTCGTCGAGAAGCCGAGGGCCGTGTGATTGAGGCCGCTCCCCTGGTTCGACCCCTGGCCGACGCGGAAGAAATCCTGGTCCTGTTTCTGGAGACTGACGTTCAGCGCCAGGAGGTCGGCGAAGTTGGCCTGGATGGAGACGTTGCTGCTGGTCCCCGATTCCTTCCGCACGTCGGCCAGACGGAGCTCGTTGATCCAGACCTCGCCGTTCGCGGGAGGCGCGCCCGACGCCGATCCCTTCACCGCGAGGCCGAAACTGAGGCGCGAGACGCGCGTGAAGCTGGGATTCCCGACGACGGTGAAGACCTCGTCGGTCGCGGCGCCGGTGATGGAGTCGACGAGAACGTTCTCCGTCTGGCCGCGGAACTCCTTGAGCCTCGAGAGCGTCTCCATCGGCACGACGATCTTCTGCCAGTCGGTGCGCACCGGAAGGCTGTACTCGTAGTAGTTGAGCGTGTCGGGGCCGAAGCGCGCGATGGCGCGGAGGTTCTGCGTCTCCACCCCCGGCTCTCCGTGCACGTAGAACTTGATCTGGCGGTATTGCGCCCAGCCGAGGCCGGTGCCGGGGTCACCGAGCGTCTTGAAGGCGAAGACGGTGTCTCCCTCCAAGAGGCGCGTGTAGCCCAGCGCCAGCGACTGCTCGCGGCGGTCGGCCGACGATCCGACCTGGTTCTGCACCTCGTAGGGCGCGACGTAGATGCCGGCGTCGTCCTTGTTGTTGCGGGAGCGAATGTCGAGCTGCACGTCGCGTGCCACCATGCCGGGATCGAGGATCGCGGCCTCCAGCCAGCGGCTCCCGGCGAACTCGACCCCCCCGATCTGGATCTTCATGGGACGCGAGACACCGCTCACCCAGAGCCGGAGATGTTGGATGTTCTGCCACGAGGGCGAGCCGACCGCGCGGAACGTCCGCGCCGTGATCGGGACGCGGAAGAGCCTCCAGCCGTTGTCGGCCTTCACGTTCGCGTTGCCGGCATAGAGCACGGGCACGTCGATCGCCACGTACTGGGTGTCGGCCAGGTCGATGGAGGCCTCGAAGTAGTTGTTGTTGAAGTCGGCGATGGTGTTCCGGTTCAGGTCCTCCGTGTCGGGGCGCGCGTTCGCCTCGCCGAGTCCGTTCCGCTCATAGCGGTTGATGGTGGAGAAATCGTCTGGATTGTTTCGGACGTCGTAGTTGTAGTTGTCCTGGTTCGGGTCCGGATTCGTCGCCGCGTCGTAGCCCGGTTCGTTCTTGCTGATCTTTCCGTCGAGCCCCGTGTCCTCGAAGTTGAGGTCGTTCTCCCCACCCCCCAGGTCCAGCTTGCCGTCGAAGTTCTTGTCCTCGGTGTCGAGGACGTTGTTCGGGACCTCGGTCGGGTTCCAGAAGGCGTCCTCGCTGACGCGGCCGAGGCTCAGGTGGAGATAAGCTCTCGTGGTGTCGTGTTTGGCGGTGAAGTCGTTGACCCAGATCTCCACGAAGCGGACGCGGGAGAAGTCCTGCCCCACCGTGGAGAGCGACTGCGTGACGCCGGTCCAGTCGGCGTCGTCCATCGCCGTCTCGCCCGCGGGGGCCTTGATGTTGAATTCGAGGACCTGGTGGTTGTTGTCGCCCCCCTCCGCCTGCTTCAGGACCGGCTTCAGGTCCCACTCCTGCTGGGCCGTCGGGCCGTCGGGACGGGGGTTGAACCATTCCAACCCCGCGTGATCGGTGAGGAGGCTCGAGACCGACGTGAGGTTTGCGTTCGTGGCGGAATCCGCGTCGGCGCGAAACGGCTTCCGCCGGTTCACCGGCACGCTGCTCCAGATCCAGGAGAGCCGCCCCAGGCCGATCGTGTTCGACTCCCGGTTCCCCTCCATGTCGTCGATATAGGCCTCGCCCTTCGTGTTCGGATTCGGAAGGCTGACCGAGAAGTTCCCCTGGATGTTCAGCGCCGACTGCTGATCGGTGGTGATCCCCGGGACCTGGTCGGCGAGGCGCGTCATCCAGAAGGGCCGGAAGGACAGCACGGTGCCGAAGTCGCCGAGCATCGAATTGGCCGGCTCCTCGCCCAGCTTCGGATTCGTCTCCTGCGCCCCCCGCGCTTCGCGCAGGAGACTGGAGGAGAAGGAGAGGTTCGAAGCGGGGTTGTAGCCGCTGGAAAAGCCGACCAGCGATCGCTGCACCTGCCCGAAGCCCGGCGCGTAGGAGAAGTCGACCGTGATCACTTGCTCCGGACCGGGCGGTTTCGTGAAGGTGAGGAGCCCGGAGTCGTAGTCGATCCGATAGTCGCTGTCGCGCCGCTGCGGAATTCCGTCCACTTTCACCTGCTCGGAGCTTTCCAGGATGCCGAAGCGGCCGAGATAGAAGCCCTGCTGGCTGCTCTTGAACTCCGCGTCGATGAAGTAGCGCTCGTCCTTCCCCGGGTCGGGTTGCCGGTCGTAGTAGACGTTCAGGTTCACGAGGGTGGAGTCGGTCCAGAGCGTGTTGTCCTTCAGGTTATCGAGGCATAGAAATCCGCCCGAGACGGGAGGCGCCCCCGGTGGGTTGTTGATGTTGCACGCTCCAAGATATGCCGCGCTCGTGTCGGGGGCGAAGGGATGGAGATCGGGGAAGAACATCACCCCGGTCTCGGTATCCACGAATTGATCGTCCATCAGACCGTCCGGCAGAAAGGGGTCCTCGCTCCCCGCCTTCCCCTGCTGATCGAGGCCGAGAATCTTCACCAGCGGCACGCCGTTCACCTCGTCGGGGTGGGTCGGCTTGCCGTTCTCGATCTTCCGGACCTTGACCGAGAGCGAGGCGCGGTCGATCTCGCGCCCTCCCAGGTCGTAGAAATTGCGCAGTTCGTACCCCAGCGCCGGGAACCACGGCGCCGTCCGGTCGAAGAGGTCATTGGAGGTCGTGTCGAACTCGTCGTCGAGCGGCTTCAGCATTTTCAGGAGGAGGTATTCGCCCGCCGGTTTCCCCAACGCGAGGTTCTCCTCGGTGCCCGTCAGACCCACCTGCGTGGCACCGTCGTTGTAGGCCACGGCGAGCATCTGGGCGGTGCTCAGCTGGCCGCGCATGCGAATCACGGGGATCTTGAGGTTGCCGGGTGTGTTGGTCAGCACGTAAGGGTAGATGATGTCGTAGTCCTGGCCAATCGTGAGCGGCACCCAGCGCGCGTCCTTCTCGGGATTGGGGGTCGGCGACGTGGCCAGCGTGTCGGCGGCGCGGGTCGGATCGAGCCGGCCCAGCCCTGGGGTCGCCGTTGGGTTCACGGAGGGATCGGCCCGGTAGACGTTCAGGTTCAGATTCGATGCGTCCACGGGGTGATCGGCGATGAAGTAATAGGTCCGCCGGATGCACTCGATATCCGTGACCTTCACCGTCCGCTTTTCCCCCGACGGGGTGAAGCGCGCCGTCTCGGTCTTGGCGTCCTGCTTGCTCGCGATGATGGTGAAGTCGAAATTTCCCAACTTCGCCGCCGTTTTCACGCCGAAGAGCCCCTCCTGCCGGAGCGACGCCCCCGACAGCGAGAGGTTGGTGTTGCCCAGCTCGATCGTCTTGATCATGTCGTCTTCGTCGCCCTCGTAGCGGAGCTTCACCTTGTTGTCGAGGGAGGTGCTCACGTTGCTCGACTGGTCGACGTCGACCTTGATCTTGTCGCCGATGGAGCCGGTCATGTTGACGTTCAGCTCATGCTTCATCTCGAACGAGGGGAAGGCGCCCTGGCGGGTCCGCTCGCCGGAGACGTTCTGGTAGAGATCCCCGCGGGCGAGCCAGTCGCTGGTGCCGAGGATCGAGATCCGCTCGCTACCGGAGACCTCGATGCTGGGCGCGCCGTTGCCGACGATGCTCCGGACCGCCTTCGGGAGCGCGACGGGGAGATCGAACCTGAGTCCGCCGCTCCGGCGGAGCCCCGCCTTGTTCACGGAGCGGGTCGTCTTCGTCCGCTCGCGCCAGAGCCTTCGCGCGGAGCGGTCGGCCAGGAGTTCGTTGTAGTCGAGCGTCGGCGCGACCATGGGGGGGCGCACCTCGACGTTGCCGACGCGGTAGCGCTCCTGCACGGTCCCGGTCGCCGGGTCGAGCGAGACCTGGGTCTGAAACGCGGGCGTTCCGGGGGGCGTTCCGGGGATCGGAGATTCGACCTGAAGGCGCCAGCCGCGAGGAAAGCCGGGCGGGAGCGTCTGGGCCATCGGGTCGAGCGATTGGGCTTGTGGGTCGAGCGGATCGAAGAGGAGGTCGGCGCCCGCAAGAGGAGCCAGCGACAGGAGTGCGGCCGCGAGGGCCAGCGCCGCCGCGCGCGCGCCCCACGCTCCGGGCATGCCGGTGCCGGCCCCCGGCGGGCCTGGCCACACCCCAGGCCATACCACAGAGCGGCGGATCAGAGAGCGGCTGACGAGTCGAGCGATGGGCATCCCTTCACGCGCTTGGGCCCCCCCGGTCAGGTCGGGGCCCACGACATTCCTTGTACCCCTCGCGCCTATCGAAGTTCGAACCGGAACCGATTCTCTCGGAAGGAGTTGGAATCCACCCAGAGGATTGCGCCGGGTCGGCGGGGCTCCCTATACTGCGCCGAGGCCGGCCGAGGCCCGCCTCGGCGAACCGAATGAGAATACTCGAACGATACGTCCTCCGCGAGCACCTGTTCCCGTTTCTCATCGGGTTCAGCATCGTCGTGTTCTTGCTGACGCTCGATTTTCTCTTCGACCTCGTCGACCTCGCCATCGGAAAGGGCGTGAGCCTCGGCATCGTCCTGGAACTCTTCGTCCTCTCCCTCGGCTACATGGTGGCGCTGGCGTTTCCCTGCGCCGTCCTCATCGCTTCCCTGGCCGCTTTCGGCCGCCTCTCCCAGGACAACGAGATCTCCGCCATGAGATCCACCGGCGTGAACCTGGCTCGCATCATCGGCGCGCCGCTGGGCGCGGCCGCGGTGCTCGCGGGGCTCCTGGTCCTCTTCAACAACCAGGTACTCCCCGAGTCGAATCACGCCCTGGCGAGCCTCATGTCCGACGTCAGCCGCAAGCGCCCCACCGCGCAGATCACCGAAGGAGTCTTCATCGACGCCTTCGAGGGCTACAACATCTTCGTCGAGAAGGTGAACAGCCGGACGAACGAGATTCGCGGCGTGAAGATCTACCAGCTGAGCAGCACCGCGCGTCCGACGACGATCCTCGCGGAGTGGGGGAAGATCCACAACACGCCCGACGGCCGCGTGATGACGCTGGAGCTGCACGACGGGGAGATACACGAAGTTCCGCCCAACGAAGACGAACGGACCTACCGGCGGCTCATGTTCAAGACCCACCTCATCAATATTCGGTCGCCCGGGACCGATCTGGAGCGGAGGAACAAGTCGGCCCGCGGCGACCGGGAGATGAACCTGGGCATGATGCGGGAGGCCATCCGGCTGGTGCGCACCGACTTGGGAGAGGCAAAGCGGGCCCGGAATCAGATATTGCAGAGCGCCGGATACGACTCCTACGACGAATTCGTGCGGGCGGCGGTCCCGCATCCGGTCCCGCGCGGCATCCAGGCGTGGCTCCGGAACGCGCTTCGGGCCCTCGGCTCGGTCGGCGTGATCGCCACCGGCCTCCCCGAGCGGTCGCGCGACGGCGCCGATCCGGCCGTCCGGGTCATCTCCCCCGTGACGATGGACCTGATCCAGATGCGACAACTCGAGATCGACGGGCTGGAGCGGCGGGCGAACAGCCTCGAGGTGGAAGTGCAGAAGAAGTTCTCGATCCCGGCGGCCTGCCTCGTCTTCGTTCTCGTCGGGGCGCCGCTCGGCATGCGCGCCCGGAAGAGCGGCATGTCCGTGGCGTTTCTCTCCATCCTCTTCTTCGTCTTCTACTACCTCTGCCTCGCCGGGGGCGAGGAGCTGGCCGACCGCCGGATTCTGGTGCCGTGGTTCGCCATGTGGGCGCCGAACATCGTGATCGGGGCGATCGGCGCGTACCTCACGCTCCAGGCCGCCGAGGTGATCCGCCGGCCGAAACGCCGCCGGCGCCCCAGGCGCCCGCACGCGCCGGCGGCCCCGGCGTGAAAATTCTCGACCGCTACGTCCTCCGCGAGACGCTCACGGCGCTCGTGGCCGCGCTCTTCTTCTTCGTCGCGGTCTTCGTCGTCGTCGACCTCTTCGAGAAGATCGACACCTACCTCGACAACCACGTTTCCGCGCCGGTCGTCGCGGCCTACTACGCCATGGGCGTCCCCGGCATCGCGCTGCAAGTATTGCCGATGGCGATGCTCCTCTCCTGCCTTCTCGCGCTGGGACAGTTGGGACGGACGAACGAGCTGACCGCCATGCGGACGGCGGGCCTCGGACCGGTGCGCATCGCCGCTCCGCTGATCGCCATGGCGGCGCTCGTGAGCATTCTCGCCTTCACGGTGAACGAACTGCTCCTCCCCGACCTGAACGCGCACCGGATCCGCCTCTATCGCGGCGAGATCAAGAAGGAGAATCTCGAGGGGCCCCAGGCGCGCACCAATCTCGCCTACCTCGGCTCGGGCGGCCGGACGTTTCTCATCCGCTCCTACCTCATCGCCCAGAAGGAAATGCGGGAGGTCGTGATCCAGGAGGTTCGCGACAACGCGCTCACGGGACGGATCGACGCCGCCACGGGGCGGTGGGAGAACGGGCGATGGGTCTTCCGGAACGGCTACACGCGGCGCTTCGACAAGGGCGGGGAGACGGCCGCCCAGTTCACGGAGCTGACGATTCCGGGGCTGAAGGAGCGCCCCGACGACTTCGCCGAGGCGGAGGAGGATCCGAAGGGGCTTTCCTACTGGCAGCTGGAGGACTACATCGACCGACTTCACCAGAGCGGGAGCCGCGTGCAGAAATACCTGGTGGAGCTCTACCTCAAGATATCCTTCCCGCTCACGAACCTGATCGTCGTCCTGATCGGCGTCGCGCTCGCGCTCCGCAATCGCCGCGGCGGTCTGGCCATCGCGTTCGGGCTCTCGGTCTTCATCTCGTTCGTCTACTACGCGCTCATCCGGACGGGGCAGGCGCTGGGGCACAGCGGAGCGCTCCCGCCGATGCTGGCGGCGTGGCTCGGGAATCTGGTCTTCGGCCTGCTGGCGATGGAGTTGTTCCGGAGGGCGAGGAGGGGAGGATGACGTCGCGTCGGCGCCCGGGACGCCTTCCGGGGCGGCCTAGCGGCCGTTCATGATTCTTCCGTCGCGGAGGAAGGGGACGACCGGGACCGAATCGACCGCCGCGCAGAGCGGCAGGTCGTCCTCGAAGCCGAGTTCGATCAGGTAGCGGCCGTGGTCGCTCCCGCGCAGAATCGCCTCCGGGTCGCCACCGTGCGCGCGATCGTAGGCCGCGGCAAGCTCCGCCGCGTCGTTCAGCACCGGCCGCCCACCGGCGCCGCCCTCGGCCAGCCGCCGCACCAGCGCCCCCGCGCAGGCCGTGTCCTCCAGCGAGAGCCGCCCGTTTCGCCCGGCGCAGACGATCGTGAGGTCGGCGCCGTCTTCCCGCACCGCCTCCGCCACCGCGCTCACGTTCACGTAGGAGAGGAGCCGCTGCTCGCGGCCGACCAGAAGTCCAGCCATGACGGGGCTCGCGTTCGTGGAGGCGAAGAGAAGCGTCTTCCCCTCCACGCGGCCCTTCTCGTACTCGCGCGGCGAGTTGCCCAGATCGAACCCGTTCACTTTGACGCCGTCGCGCTCGCCGCACAGGAGCCGCTGCTTCGCGTCCATTGTCTGCGCCAGCCGCATCGCCTCCTCCACCGTGCCCACCGGGATCACCTTGGTTGCGCCGTTTCGGAGCGCCGTGGCGATGGTGGAGCAGCTCCGGAGCACGTCGACCACCACGAGTTGCCGTTTCTCCAGCAGGGCGCGCTCGGCCTCGCTCGGCGTGACGTGGAGGTCGATCCGGCCGAGGGTCGTCACGAAGCCGCCGGCGCCGTCGGCGCCGCCGCCGCATTCGCCTGGAGCCAGGATTCCAGGTAGCCGGTGTGGATCTCCCCCTTCAGGAACCCCTCGTCGGCCAGGATGCGGCGATGGAACGGGATGGTCGTGTCGATCCCGTCCACCACGATCTCCAGGAGGGCGCGGCGCATCCGCGCGATCGACTCGTCGCGGTCGCGGCCCCAGCAGATGATCTTGGCCACCATGGAATCGTAGTGGGACGGCACGGTGTAGCCGGAGTAGAGATGGCTGTCGACGCGCACGCCCGGACCGCCGGGCGCGTGGAAGTACTTCACGAGGCCCGGGGAGGGCCGGAAGTTCCGGTCGGCGCTCTCGGCGTTGATGCGGCACTCGAGGGCGTGCCCCTGGAAGGCGATCTCCGACTGCTTCCAGGGAAGCCGATCCCCGGCCGCCACGGCGATCTGCGCCTTGATCAGGTCGATCCTCGTGACCTCCTCGGTCACCGGATGCTCCACCTGGATCCGGGTGTTCATCTCCATGAAGTAGAACTCGCCGTTCGGGGCGAGGAGGAACTCGACGGTGCCGGTGCTCTCGTAGCCGATGGCCGAGGCGGCGCGCACGGCCGCCTCGCCCATCCTGGCGCGGAGTTCGGGCGTGAGGGCGACGCTGGGCGATTCCTCGATCAGCTTCTGGTGCCGGCGCTGGATGGAGCACTCGCGCTCGCCCAGGTGGACGATGTTGCCGTGGCGGTCGCCGATGATCTGGAACTCGATGTGGCGCGGCTTCTCCACGTAGCGCTCCAGGTAGACCTGGCCCGAGCCGAAATTCGCCTCCGCCTCGGCCTGCGCGGTCAGGACGCCGTTTCGAAGCGACGCCTCGTCCATGGCGACGCGCATCCCCTTCCCTCCGCCGCCCGCGGCCGCCTTGATGATGACCGGGTAGCCGAGCGCCTTCGCCGTCTCCACCGCCTCCTCGGGCGAGTTCAGCACGCCCGCGCTGCCGGGCGTGACGGGAACGCCCGCGTCGACGGCGGTCTTCCGCGCAACGGCCTTGTCCCCCATGGTCCGGATCATCTCCGAGGTCGGGCCGATGAAGCGGATGTTGCACGACTCGCAGATCTCGGCGAAGTGCGCGTTCTCGGAGAGGAAGCCGTAGCCCGGGTGGATGGCGTCGGAGGCCGTGATCTCGGCCGCGCTGATGATGCGGGGAATGTAGAGGTAGGACGCCGACGAGGGCGCCGGGCCGATGCAGACCGCCTCGTCGGCCAGCCGCACGTGGAGCGACTCGCGATCCGCCTCCGAATAGACGGCGACCGTCTTGATTCCCAGTTCCCGGGCCGCCCGCACCACGCGGAGCGCGATTTCGCCGCGGTTCGCGACGAGGATCTTCTGGATCATCGGCAGGGTTGTCGCGACCGGCCGCTAGGGGGCCGGCTCGACCTTCGCCTCGAACGACTTCCACGATTCGTCCGAGGTCGCGTGGA
>JBBTHR010000083.1:0-14701 GCA_038060295.1 Candidatus Eiseniibacteriota bacterium | reverse complement strand
CGTAGACGCCGACCGTATCGGTGAGAATGAAGTCCTTCGGGCTCTCGATGGAGCGATCGACGTGCGTCTCGGCCGCGAAGTTCACGACGACGTCGCAGCCCGCCATGGCCTCTTTCACCGCCGCGTCGTCGCAGATGTCGCCCTTCACGAAGAGGTAGCCGGGGTCGTTCCGCACGGTTTCCAGATTGGCGAGATTCCCCGCGTAGGTCAGCTTGTCGAGCACCGTGATGCCGGCCCGCGGCGCCACGCGGCGCAGGTGATGCACGAAGTTCGACCCGATGAAGCCGGCGCCCCCGGTGACCAGGATGCGCGCGCGGGAGAGATCGAGGCCTTTCGCCATGCTCTTTCTAACCGTCCTTCCGGGACCAGTCGTAGGGAATGTGGCTCTTGTGGGGATCGGCCCTCACCTCGTCGGGATCGGCGTAGTTGTAGGTCTCGGTCGGCGTGTTGACCAGCATGGCCGGCTCCGTGCCGATGCACTTCATGCCGTGCCAGACTCCGTTCGGAATCACGACGAGGATCGGATTCTTTTCTCCCATGAAGAACTCGTTGATCTCGCCCTTGGTCGGCGAATCGTCGCGTTCGTCGTAGAGAACGACCTTCATCATTCCCTTCGCGATCACGAAGTGGTCGGTCTGTTTCTTGTGGTAGTGCCACCCCTTCACCACGCCCGGATAGGCGACCGAGACGTAGCACTGCCCGAACTTCTTGAAGAAGGGGTCGTCGCTGCGGAGCATTTCCATCAGATAGCCGCGCTCGTCCGGAATCAACCGGAGCGGTTTCACGGTGACGCCGTGGATCAGCTTCACTCCGGCCTCCCGATCGAGAGGTAGGCGAACCCCAGGCGGCGAACAGCCTCCGGTTCGTAGACGTTCCGCAGATCGACGATGGCGCGGCGGCGCATCGCGCGGCGGATGCGCGTGAGGTTGAGCCGCCGGAATTCGTTCCACTCGGTGACGATGGCGAGGACGTCGGCGCCCTTCGCGGCGTCGTAGGCGCTGGTGGCGTAGACGACGTCCTTCGGCGCCCCCGGCGTGGCGGCGCGCACCACGGGGTCGTAGACCCGGATGTCGGCCTTTCGCTTGCGGAGCGCCTTGATGATCCCGAGCGACGGCGCCGCGCGCATGTCGTCGGTATCGGGCTTGAAGGAGAGGCCGAGGATGGCGACCGTTCTGCGGCCGCGCCCCTTCAGCATCGAGTCAATCTTCCCCACCGCCACGTCGAGCTGGGCGTCGTTCGCCTCGATGGACGCGCTCACGATTCGCAGCGGCACGCCCGCCTCGGCGGCGAAGTGCCGGAGCGCCAACGTGTCCTTGGGCAGGCACGAGCCTCCGTAGCCGGGACCTGGATGGAGGAACTTCGGCCCGATCCGCCGGTCCAGCCCCATCGTCTTTGCCACGTCGTGGACGTTGGCTCCGAGCGCATCGGCCAGATTCGCCATCTCGTTGATGAAGGAGATCTTCGTCGCCAGAAAGGCGTTCGACGCGTACTTGATCAGTTCGGCCGTGCGAACGTCCGTGACCACCACCGGCGTCTCGATGAGATAGAGCGGGCGGTAGAGATCGCGTAGAATCGTCCGCGCCTTAAGCGTGTCGACCCCGATGACGATCCGGTCGGGACGCATGAAATTGTCGACGGCCGTCCCCTCTCGGAGGAACTCCGGATTCGACGCCACGTCGAACCGCGCGCGACGCTTCGCGTGCTTCGCGATGAAGTCGCGAAGCTTCTCGTTCGTTCCGACCGGCACGGTGCTCTTCTGCACGATGAGCCGGTGATTGGTCATGGCTTTGGCGATCGTCCTGGCCGCGCCGAACACCTGGCTCAGGTCGGCTTCCCCGCGGGGGCCCGACGGCGTTCCCACGCAGAGGAAGATGGTCTCGCCCCACGCGGTCGCCTCGGCGAGCGATGTCCCGAAGCGAAGCCGGCGCTCTCGGACGTTTCGGGCCACCAGGTCTTGAAGCCCCGGCTCGTAGAACGGGATCTCGCCCCCCTCCAGCTTCGCGATCTTCTCGGGATCGATGTCGACGCAGAGGACATCGTTCCCGAAGTCGGCAAAGCCCGCTCCGGTGACGAGTCCGACGAAGCCTGTACCCACCACGACAATTCGCATAGGTTCCTCAGCGCCCGGATTCGCGGCGCACGCGCGCTCGGGCGTCCCGATAGAGATCGGTCAGGGTGCGCTCCAATGGAACGCGCGGCGTCCATCCCGTCCGCGCGCGGATCTTGGTGGGGTCTCCCACCACGTTATCGACGTCGCGCGATCGAACGAGCGACGGATCGGAGACGACGGTCGCGCGGACGCCCGCGATGGCCAGAAGCTGGTCGAGGAGGTCGCGCAAGCGGTGCCCGACCCCCGTGCAGACATTATAGGCCTCCCCCGGCTCCCCGCGCTCCACCAGCGCGCGATACGCCGCGACAGCGTCGCGGACATCGCCGTAGTCTCGCACCGCGTCCAGGTTGCCGACGCTGATCTCGGGCGGCTGAAGCCCCGCGTCCACGCGGGCGATCTGCTCCGCGAACGCGGCGAGCGCGAACCGGGGCCGCTGCCCGGGCCCGGTGTGGGAAAAGGTGCGCGTCCGGATGACGCGGACCTGGTACGTGGCGGCGTAGAGATCGCCGAGCGCGTCCTGGGCCGCCTTGCTGAGTCCGTAGGGATTTCGCGGCCTCAGGGGTGCGTCCTCGCGAATGAGGGTGCCGGCCGTCCCCGAGCCGTAGGCGTCGGCCGAGCCGACCAGGAGCAACGTCGCCTCGGGCGCTCCCGCCCGCACCGCCTCCAACAGAAAAAGCGATCCGAGCGCGTTCACCCGGTAGGTCTCGACCGGGTGAAGGAGAGACTCCGCGCCCGAAGACTGCGCCGCCAGGTGAACCACCGCGTCGGGACGTAGCTCCCGCACGGCCGCCGAGAGCGCGCCGGCATCGGTGATGTCGAGCGCCCGGTAGGACGCGAGCCGCCCGCGGAGCGACTCGGCCTCCTGCAGCGACTGCAGCGGGGCGTGGTCGGCGCCGTGAAATTCGGCGCCCGGCCCCCAGGACCCCAGGAGGTGACGGCCGACGAAGCCGGCCACCCCCGTCACGAAGAGGCGCAACGGCTACCGCTCGCGCCAGTAGGCGAGCATATCTCGAAGTGTCTGCTCGAACGGAATCGTCGGCTCCCAGCCGGTCGCCTTCTTGAACTTGGAGGCATCGCCGAGGAGCACCGGCACGTCCGAGGGGCGAAGCCGCGTCGGATCGACCTCGATCTTGATCTTCGCCGTGGAGAGGCCGAGGAGATAGTCGAGCATGTCCTTGATGACCCAGGCCTTGCCCGAGCAGAGGTTGTACTCCTCGCCCGCCACTCCCTTCTCCAGGGCCAGCCAGTAGCCGCGGACGACGTCCCGCACGTCGGTGAAGTCGCGGCGCGCGTCGAGATTTCCGACGCGCACGACCGGCGCCCGGCGCCCCTTCTCGATGTCGGCGATCTGCTTCGCGAAGTCGGAGCAGACGAAGACCGGACCGCGGCGAGGGCCCTCGTGATTGAATCCGCGCGTGCGGATCACGTGGAGGCCGAACGACTTGAAGTACTGGTAGCCGAGCATGTCCTGCCCCACCTTGCTCACCGCGTAGGGCGAGAGCGGGCGGAACGGGTTCGTCTCCCGGATCGGAAGCTCGTTCTCATGCACCAGCCCGTACTCCTCGCTGGAGCAGGCTAGCTGGATGCGAGGCTTCAAATTGGTCTTCTTCACGGCCTCGAAGATGTTCAGCTGGCCGATGATGTTCGTGACCAGCGACTCGGTCGGCGCCGTCCACGAGGTCGGTACGAACGACTGGGCCGCCAGGTGGAAGATCCGGTCGGGGCGGACGGCCTCGATCACGTCGCGGACCGAGGAGGCGTCCCGCAGATCGCACTCCGAGAACGAGACCTTGTCTCGGAAGTGCTCGATGTTCTCGGTGCGGCTCCTCCAGCGGAGGATCCCGTGGATCTTCAGATCGGGGAGCGTGAGCATGTAGTCCACCAGGTGACTCCCGGCGAACCCCGTGATTCCCGTGACCAAGACTTTCATGCGTTCGTCCTCTCTGTGGATGCCACGGCGGCGACGGACGCCTCGAACGCGGCGACCGCGGCCTTCGGATCGCTCGCCTCGAGTATGGGCCGCCCCACCACGACGAAGTCGGCGCCGCGGGCGAACGCCTCCGGCAGGGAGAGTGTGCGCTTCTGGTCGTGCGCAGGGTCGTGGGGCCCGCGGATTCCGGGCGTGACGATCAGGAACGGGGACGGCAACGCGCCGCGCAGGGCGGACAACTCCCGCGGCGAGGCGACGACGCCGTCGGCGCCCGCCTCGCGCGCCATGCGCGCCAGACCGAGCACCTTATCCTCGAGGGTCGTGGCGGGATTCCAGAGACTCGGGATCTCGGTACCGTCGAGGCTGGTGAGCATGGTGACCGCGAGGACGCGCGGGGCGGCTCCACTGGTTCCGGCCAGCGAACGCGCCGCCTTGGAGGCGGCCGCGATCATCGCCGGCCCGCCCGCCGCGTGAATCGTGAGGAGCGACACGGGCAGCCCTTCCAGCGCCGCCACCGCCTTCTCCACCGTCGCGGGAATGTCGTGCAGCTTGAGATCGAGGAAGATCTTCTTCCCGCGGTCGGCCATCGCGCGGACGGCGTCCCGTCCCGAGGCGCAGAAGAGCTGGAGTCCGACCTTGTACCAGAGGACCGAGTCGCCGATCCGGTCGACGTGCGCCAGCGCGCGCGGCAGGTCGGGCTGATCGAGCGCGACGATCAGGCGGTCGCGAACGCCGTGGGGTTGGCTCATGCCTTCTCTCCCGAGCGCCGCGCGCTCCGCGCGGCCTCACGCCGCGCCTTCCCGGCGCGAATGGGTCCGCGGCCGGCGGGAACTTCCATCGCGCCCAGCACGGCGTCGACGGAGCGTTCGCCCAGGGCGCGGATGTAGTCGGAAATGCCGGTCACGCACGCCTCCGGAAGTCCCGGATCGGCGAACATGGCGGTCCCAATCTCCACGGCGGTGCAGCCGACGAGGAGGAACTCGATGGCATCGGCCGGCCTCGCGATGCCGCCCATTCCGACCAGCGGAATGTCGACCGCCTGCGCCACCTCCCACGCCTTCGCGAGCGCGAGCGGCTTGATGGCGGGGCCGGAGAGCCCGCCGAGCACGGTGCCGAGGATCGGCTTCCGGTTCCTGGAGTCGACCGCCATGCCGACGAAGGTATTCACAACCGAGATGGCGTCGGCGCCACAGCTCTCGCACGCCTCGGCAATCTCGGCGATGCGCGTCACGTTCGGCGTCAGCTTGGCAATGAGCGGGAGCCGCGTCAGCGGCCGGATGGCGGCCATCACCTCGCGCGCCATGCCCGCGTCGGTCGAGTAGCGCATTCCGTGCGGCCCGACGTTCGGACAGGAGATGTTCACCTCGATGGCGTCGGCCACGCCGGAGCCGTCCACGCCGCGGACCAGCTCCTGGAACTCCTCGACGTTCTCCCCTTCCACCGAGACGATCCGCGCGCACGGCAGCTCGCGGAGGATCGGCACTTTCAGCTTAAGGTATCCGGCCAGGCCCGGATTCTCGATACCGATCGAATTGAGCATTCCGGCGGAGGTTTCGACGACGCGCGGCGGAGGGTTCCCGGCGCGCGGCCGGAGCGTGACCGTCTTCGTGACGATGCCGCCGATCTTCTCGAGGTCGACGAGCCGCTCGTACTCCTTGCCGAACCCGATGATCCCCGAGGCGACGAGGATCGGATTGCGGAGTTCCAGCGATCCGATCGAGACGCGGAGGTCGGGCTTCTGCACGGGCGTCATGGCAGCCGCTCCCAGTCAACGACCGTCGCGTCGTAGACGGGACCTTCCACGCACATGGCGGGATAGCGCCCCTGGTCGCACTCGGGGCGAAGCGGGATGGGACAGCCGCGGCAGGCGCCGACCGCGCAGGCCATCGGCCCCTCCAGCGACGCCTCGCAGCGGATTCCCCGCTCCCGCGCGAAATCGGCGATGGCGTGGAGGAGTCCGTGCGGACCGCACGTGAAGATTTCGGCCGTCTTAGGCGTGTGCCCGTGTTCCGTCCACTCTCGCTCCAGAAGATCGAGAACGCTTCCGTCGTATCCCACCGATCCGTCGTCGGTGGCGAGATGGAGCCGTCCTTTCTTGATCTCCCGCACGCCGTAGAGTTCGCTCTTGGAGCGCGCGCCGAAGAGGAAGACGTAGGGCCGCTTCTTCTCGGCCAGCCGCCTGGAGAGGAAGAGGAGCGGCGCGACGCCGCGACCTCCGGCCACCAGAATGGCGGTCTTCTTGGGCGCGGGCGTGAACCCGACGCCTAGCGGACCGATCAGGTCGAGAATTTGCCCCTTCGGCTGGTTGGACAGGATCCGCGAGCCGCGACCGACGACCGAGTAGTAGATGCGGATGGCGCGGACCCCCCGGTGCTCGAAGAAGCCCTCGAGACTGTAGGGTCGGCGAAGGAGCGGTTCCCCGTCGGTGGAGATTTTGAGATGCACAAACTGCCCCGGGTGGGGCTTCGCGAATAGTCTCGGCACGCGAAGCGTGAGAAGGAAGTTCCCCTTCGTCAGCTCGCGGTTTTCGACGACGGCGCAATCGACCTGATTCATCGTTGTGGTGTGATCACGTTCGTCGGCGTGGAATCCGCGGGCGCCGCGGCGGGCGGCGGGCTCACGGGCGCGGGCGAGAAGGTGGAATCGGGACTCAGCGTCCGGAGCGAATCAGGGCCCACCGTCCGGAACGAATCAGGGCCCACCGTCCGGAGCGAGTCGAGGCGCGCGGCGCGGAGCGAATCGCCGGGCGACATCGGGCCACGCGGCCGCGCGGAAGGCACGGGAGGCTTGTTCCGACTCAGAAGCTCGGCGCGGCGCGCCTTCAAGACATTCATCGTCTCGGGGGGAACGACGTACCCCGAGTCGGGTGCGCTCGCGGTCGGCCCCAGCTCCGTCCCGGGCTCCGCCTCTTCCGGAGCGAAGCGCGACGCTCCGGTCGTGTCGGGATTCGCCAGGAGCGAATCGAGGAGCGTGGTCCGCTCGTCCGTCGCCCCGCTCCAGCGCTTCCAGAAATAGAGCGCCGATTCCGCGAAGCGCGTCCCGCGGTAGCGAGTGGCCATGCTGTCGGTCATCGTCCTCACGGCCAGCGTGTCGGAACGGTCGAGCGCGGTGATCCAGAGCCGAGCGTAGGCGGACTTCGGCGCGTAGACGCTCTGCGGATACTGCGACTCGATCATCGAGTACTGAAGGAGGGCCGAGTCGGGCCGTTCCAGCTGGAAGTAGTAGAGCTCCGCCATCAGAAACGCCGAGCGCGCCTTCGCCTGCGTCGTGTCCGCGCCGAGCGTCTCGCGATACTTCTTCAGCGAGGCCAGTCCCTGCGAGCGGCGGTTCGCCTGCGTCTGGAATTCGGATGGCGGACCGGTCTTCAGCTTCTCGTACTCCTTCGCGGCGCCGTCGTAGTCGTTCAGCGCCGATTCGAAGAGATACCCGATCCGGAACTGCGCGTCGGCCGACACCGGAGTATTCGGATAGGACTCGATGAGGCGCCGGTAGCCGTTGATCGCCTCGTCGGTCTTGCCCACCCGCGCCCGCACGTCGTGGAGGCGAAGGAGGAGTTCCCCCTCGCGTTTCTCCGCGATCGCGTTCGGCCGCCACTGCTCCAGGAAGCTCAGGGCGTCGTCGTAACGCTCCAGGTCGCGGAGAGCCTCGGCGCGGCGGAGCGCGAGGTCGAGGCGGTACTTCGAGCGCTCTTCCGAGCGGAGGGCCTCGGCGTAGACGTCGATCGCGCGATCGGGCCGTCCGTTCGCCACCAGGGCGTCGCCGGTGCGCCGGAGCGCGTCGGAGCGCGCGCGCCGCGACTTCGCGGCTTCCACCGCGCGGGCGTACCAGGCGAGCGCCAGGGGGTAATCGCGCTGCGCCGCGCGCGATTCGCCGGCATGGAAGTAGAGTTCGCCGCGGCGCTCCAGCTTGGGGTAGTCGCGGTCGCACGACTCGAAGATCGAGTCGGCCTCCGCGTAGTCGCGCCGCTTCAGGTGGGCCAGACCCAGGATCAGCCGCGCTTCCGGAAGGAACGGGCTCTTCGGGAATTTATCCCGGAACTCCTCCAGCCTCCGGATCGCGACGACGTTGTCGCCCTTGCCGTAGGTGGCCGCGCCCAGGAGGAACGATGCGTCGTCGGCCCACTTGCTCGTGGGATAGTCGGCCAGCACTTTCTGGCACTGGCGGATCGTCATGTCGTACTTGGTCGCCGCTTCGGGCGCGATGGATTCGAGAATGCTCCGCTCCTGCGCCTTCTTGCCCTCTCGGTAGTACTTCTTGGCGAGGTAGAAGGTGTTGAAGTAGGCACAGCCGGCAGTGAGGATCACGAGGCTGAGAAGGCCGAGGCCGAGGGGCCCCGTTTTCGGGGAACGCATGTGACCCCGATCGTACCACGGGCCTTCGGCTCCGCCTATGCCACGCTGACTTCGCGCTATCGGGCGCTCCCGGCCGGCGTTTCCGCCCGGTAGGTGACGCGTCCACCGACCAGAGTGACCAGGATTTTGCCGGAAAGCTCCCAGCCCTCGAACGGCATGTTCCGCGCCTTGGAGGCGAATTCCGCCGCCCGGACGGTCCAGCGCTGCGCCGGGTCGAAAACGGTCACGTCGGCGTCCGCACCGGCCGCCAGCGTGCCGCCGTCGCGCCCCAGGACGCGAAGCGGATTCCGCGTCATCCGGAGGATCAGCTCTCCAAGCGAGAGGTGCTTCGGCTCGACGAGCGCCTTGAGATAGAGCCCGAGTGCCGTCTCGAGCCCGACGATTCCGAACGGCGCGCTGTCGAAATCGCCGTCCTTCTCGATGTCGGTGTGCGGCGCGTGATCGGTCGCAAGGCAATCGATCGTGCCGTCGATGACGCCCGCGATCAGCGCGTCGCGGTCGCGCGCGGTGCGAAGCGGCGGGTTCATCTTGGTGTTCGTGTCGTAGGTCGCCACCGCCTCCTCCGTGAGAACCAGGTGATGGGGCGTCGTCTCGCCGGTCATGGCGATTCCGCGCTCCTTGGCCCAACGGAGGACTTCCACCGTCCTCGCGGCGCTCATGTGGGCCACGTGGACGCGCCCGCCCGTGACTTCGGCGAGCAGCATGTCGCGAGCCACCATGACACTCTCGGCGATGTCCGGGATTCCCTTCAGGCCGACTCGCGTCGAGATCCAGCCTTCGTGCATCACGCCGCTCCCCTTCAGATCGGGGTCCTCCGCGTGCTGGATGATCGGCACGCCAAGAGGCTTCGTCAACTCCAGCGCGCGGCGCATGATCTCGGCATTCTTCACCGGCTTGCCGTCGTCGGTGAAGGCGACCGCGCCGGCGTTCACCAGGTCTTCGAACTCGACCAGCGATTCGCCCATCTGCCCGATCGTGACCGCCGCGATCGGCAGGACGCGGCAGGCGGCCGACGCCGCGGCGCGGCGGACGACGTACTCGATCCGCGGCCGGTCGTCGAGCGGCGGCGACGTGTTCGGCATGCAGGCAACGGTCGTGAAGCCCCCGCGGGCCGCCGAGCGCGATCCGGTCTCGATCGTCTCCTTCTCTTCCTGCCCCGGCTCCCGGAGATGCACGTGAATGTCGACCAGGCCAGGGGCGACGACCGCCCCCTTCACGTCGACGTATTCGACGTCCTTCCGGTTCCTGAGCGCGGCCGGGGCGTCCTCGCCCAGGCCGGCGATCTTTCCGTTCTCGATCCAGAGATCCTGGACCCGATCGATTCCCCGCGCGGGGTCGAGGACCCTACCGCCGCGGAGACAGAGTGGGTTCGTCATGGCGCTTCTGAGCCTCCACGTTCCGGGTTTCGGCGTTCGGGGTTTCGGTCGCGGCTTCGCCGGCGGCCTTCTGGCCGGCGAGCAAGTAGAGGACGGCCATCCGGACGGCGACGCCGTTCGTGACCTGTTCGAGGATCACCGAGTTCTCGCCGTCGGCCACGTCCTGCGCGATCTCGACGCCGCGGTTCATCGGCCCCGGATGCATCACCAGCACGTCGGGCTTGGCGCGGCGGAGACGCTCGCGCGTCACGCCGTGGACGCGGGAGTATTCCTTGAGCGACGGATAGAGGCCGGCGCGCTGGCGCTCGAGCTGGATGCGGAGGATGTTCACCACGTCCGCCCCCTCGATCGCCTCGTCCACGCTCTTCGCCACGGTCACGCCGAAGCGCTCCACCTCGGCCGGCATCATCGTGCTCGGCCCGGCGATCGTCACCTTGGCGCCGAGCTTCGTCAGTCCCCAGATATTCGAACGCGCCACGCGGCTATGGAGAATGTCGCCAAGGATCGCCACGCGGAGTCCCTCCACTCGCTTCTTGTGCTCGCGAATCGTGTAGATGTCGAGGAGCCCCTGTGTCGGATGCTCGTGCGTACCGTCGCCGGCGTTGATGACGCCCGCCTGGAGGACCTTCGCCAGGTAGTGCGGCGCCCCGGAAGCCTGGTGGCGGATCACGACGAGGTGGATTCCCATCGCCTCGATGTTCGCCGCGGTGTCGCGCAGCGTCTCTCCCTTCGAGACGCTCGACCCCGAGGTCTGGAAGTTCACCGTATCGGCGGAGAGCCGCTTCTCGGCGAGTTCGAAGGAGAGGCGCGTCCGCGTGCTCGCCTCGAAGAAGAGGTTCGCGGCCGTGAGGCCGCGCAGCGAGGGAACCTTGGGGATGGGACGGTCGAGCACCTCGCGCATGACGCGCGCGGTGTCGAGGACTCTGACGATTTCCCCGGCCGCGAGTTCTTCGAGCCCGAGGAGGTCTTTCCGATTGCCGATCATGACACGAGCTCCCCGATCGACACGCCGTCGTGGCCGTCGATCTCCTTCACTTTGACTTTGATGACCTCGCGGCGCGAGGTCGGGACGTTCTTGCCGACGAAGTCGGCGCGGATCGGGATTTCGCGGTGCCCGCGGTCAACCATCACCGCGAGTTGGATGGAGCGCGGACGGCCAAAGTCGATCAGTTCGTCCAGCGCGGCGCGAACAGTGCGCCCCGTGAAGAGGACGTCGTCCACTAGGACCACGACCTTGTCGTCGATGGTGGTCGGGATGTCGGTCTGACCGACGACCGGCTGATGCGAGATGGTCTGCAGGTCGTCGCGGTAGAGGGTGATGTCGAGGGCGCCGACCGGGACCGGGTGCCCCTCGAATTCCGCGATCTTGGCGGCGATGCGGTGGGCCAGCGGGACCCCCCGGCGGCGGATGCCGACCAGGACGAGCTCCTTGGCTCCCCCGTTCTTTTCGATGATCTCGTGGGAGATGCGGGTGATCGCGCGCCCAAGCGCTTCAGCGTCAACGATTTCCGCCTTTTCGCGGATGTTCTCCACGCTGCCTCCGGCGGTCATGAAAAAACCCCTTTCCGATGTGCGGCCCGGAAAGGGGTGCGGCGTGTTCTTCGGCACGCTGGTGCCGCGGCGGTCGCCCGTGAGGTGGCGGCGGCTGCGGGCCCCTTTCTAGTCTCGCGGAACTAGTTTGAAGGGTCTATGACTCCGTCGCACCGAGTGGGCCGCGACGCGAGAACAGTGTAGCATGGGCGAGTGGGTTTCACCAGCCCGTGTTGCCGATCATCGTCACGCGCGAACTGGGTAGTACGGCACCCCATGTGGATTTACTCGCCTTCAATTGCCGCCGCCGTGTTTGAATACGCGAGTGACCCAAAGGTGACCCGTTACATGGATTGGCCGACGCACACGAGCCGTGACGACGCGGTCGGATTTCTGACTGGCGCCCTCGAGCGCCTTGCCGCCGGCACCGAACTCACCTGGATGCTGGCGGCAAGGCCCGATGACGGTGCGATCGGAGCTATTTCTTGCCGTATCCGCGGTCACGCCGTTGACTTCGGGTATGCCCTTGACCGGCGGTATTGGGGTCGTGGCTTCGCGACCGAAGCCGCCCACGCGATCGTCGATTGGGTATAGGGGCTTGAGCAGGTCTATCGGGTGTGGGCCACGTGCGACGTGGAGAATATTGCTTCCGCGCGTCTGCTCCAGAAGACAGGGCTCACCTGCGAGGGCGTGCTTCGAGCGTGGTCGATCAAGCCGAATATCGGTCCAAAGCCGAGAGACTCGTACATCTATGCAATCGTGCGGAACCCAGCCTAATCCGCGGTTGGAGCGGGCGGGCGAACGACCGGTTCGGCGGGGCGATGAGTGCCCGCGAGCATTTCCGGAGGGTGACATGCAGACGCTTCGTGTGCTGCTCACGGCGAGTCTCATCTGCCTCGTTGCGATGCCTCTGACGGCAGGTCTTGCAGAGGCCGCCAAGACGAAGGGCAAAATCCGGAAAGACGTCTATATGTCGCCCGCAAAGAACTTCTCCGTGCCCGTTCCGCGCGGTCTGGGCATGAGGGTGAACGATTCCTACGCTTCGGAGGAGGGAATCGGAGGAGTTTCCTTCCATGACGACTTCGGGAACCAGTCGGGCATTCTCTTCATGCGGATCCCGGCAGAAGCGGCCAGGGCGCTCGACGACCCCGCGACCCGACGCCAGGCCCTGGAAAGCTTCTTGGAAGCGGTGGCCCTGCCGACTTGGTTCCTTCCCGCGTCGCGGGACGCGAGGATCGTGCATCAGGAGTTCGCGGGCTCACGGGATTCCGTGGCCTTCATGGGGCTGGTCAGCATTCCCGGCGGATCCACGGCGATGGACATGAAGACGGGCAAGCGCCTGGACTCCGCGCGAGCGGTGCTCACGCTGTACCACGACGGCTTCGTCTATGTGCTCACGACTGAAGTCGGAGGGGGTGCATTCGCGGTCCTCGACAAGGAACAGCGCGATCCGAAAGACCAGTTGGCAGCGGGATCGAAGAAGCTATTCGAGTTCCTCGGCACCATCCGCTTCCAGGTACCCAACCACTAGTACTGAGGAAACCTTCATGGTACGTATGCGCCACCCAATACGCGGGCTCCTAGTCGGTCCAGCGGTCGCGCCCATTGCCTATTGGATTGGAGTGATGGCGTATGCGTGGAGCCGCGACTTGCGTCTCAGTTGGTCCCAAGCCCTGCGAGAGTTGGTGATGATCGCCGCCTTCGGGCTGCCGATCGCCTACGCCGCGGCGTTTGTCTGGGTCGCGCCGATCCTCTATGCGCTCCACCGCCTCGGCTGGCTGCGAGCCGAGACAATTATTCTGGCGGGCGCACTGGGTGGGACGATCGTAGCCGTGTGGTTAGCCTTCGATCAGCAGGGCAGCCTAATCCGGGTGCATATGCCTCTGCTCGGGGGTGCCGTCCTCGGAGGGCTTGTAGGGGGTACATGTTGGTGGGTCGGGCAAGGCAAGGCAGAGCCAAATGGGCCGGCCGCCTAACTTCAGATGCAGCGCACGGGCCGTCAGCGCCGTGCCATCATTCAACATCGTCGTGCCGGCCCCCCGCTGAGCAAGCCGTTACGCGTATCAGAGGTGAGACATGAGAATTCGAGAGACGGGTGGCCCGATCTTCAGGCTGAAGGTGACCCTTCGCGGGTCAAAGCCGCCGATCTGGCGGCGTTTCCTCGTGCCTGGTGACATCACCCTGAAGCGGCTTCACGATTCCCTGCAAGCGGTGATGGGCTGGACAGACAGCCACCTGCATCAGTTCTCGGCTCGGGGGGTGCTTTACGGGACTTCGGATCCCGAGTTCGGCGTGGCGCGTTTGAGTGAGAGCAGGACAACCGTCGACCAGCTGCTCCGGCGCCCCAAGGATCGGCTGACTTACGAATACGACTTCGGAGATAGCTGGGAGCACGATGTGATTCTGGAGGCTGCCCTTCCGCCCGGGAGCGACGGACGATATCCGGCGGTGGAGGCCGGCCGGCGCGCCTGTCCGCCGGAGGACGTCGGAGGAGTGCACGGATACGCCGCTTTCCTCGAGATCCTCGCGAATCCGGAACATCCGGAACATCGGGACATGCTGGAATGGATCGGCGGCCGTTTTGACCCGGAATTCTTCGACGCGCGCGCGGCGGACCTCGCCATTCACGGCGGATGGGTTCGCCGATAGAAAAGGTGCCCTCCGATACAAGGTGGTCGCAGGGACAGGTTCAATCAGTGTCCGAACGGCCAGCGGGGGAGGAATAATACTTCTGGTAATGTGGACTGCGGCATGACAGGGCGCTGCAGGGGACGTTAGGCTCCATGGGAGGCGTGAGACGAGATCATGGTGCGATCCGGGAGTAAGAAGGGCGGGTCCATCGCCCGCGAAGCTCCGAGTCATCCGGCAAGTGCCGGGCAACGTTGCGCTCTGTGTGGCAAGACAGGACAGCTCACGCGAACGAACTGTTGCGGCAACTGGATCTGCGATGACGAGGGTGACTATGTGCCCTTCTCGTATGCCCGGAACAGTTGCTACCGAAACCATCGCCGCTACACTCTGTGCGGATACCACCATGCCGAGGAACACGCCGGATCCTGGAAAGACTGCCCTGCCTGTCGAAGCGACATTGAAACCGAGCTCTACGTGCACTACGGCACGAACGAGTACAACTTCGAGAAGCTGGAGAGCCCGCCCGCGTTCGAGCCCACGCGCTGTGCGAGCTGTGGTGCCGTGATCAACCTTGGCGAGGATGGCTACTCTACACGCGGGAGCGAGTACTCTTGCGAGGTCTGCAGCGCGCGTGAGTTTCAGAGGCTACTCGTCCAGAGAGCTGAACTGAGCAACCGGGAACATCGGTAACGAAATAAACCGGGATGATGGGTAACGCTTCGTTCGGTGAGGGGTGAGCACCGGGTCAGTCTCGAATGATCATCTCGCGCTC
>JBBTHR010000082.1:0-20683 GCA_038060295.1 Candidatus Eiseniibacteriota bacterium | reverse complement strand
TGAGCACCCTCGAACCGGGCCGTCAGCTCGCCCACTACCGCATCGAGGGCCGCCTCGGCTCGGGCGGCATGGGCGACGTCTACAAGGCCCTCGACACCAAGCTAGGCCGTTCGGTCGCCCTCAAGGTGCTCCCCGCGGCGACCATGGCCGATCCGACCGCGCGCCGCCGCCTCCTGGCGGAGGCCCGCGCCGCCGCCGCGCTCACCCATCCCCACATCGTCACGATCTACTCCGTCGACACGGCCGACGGGGCCGATTTCATCGTCATGGAGCACGTGGAGGGGAAGAGCCTCAAGGAGCAGCTCGAAGAGGGGCCGCTCGAGGTTTCCGGCCTGTTGCGCCTCGGCATCGAGGTGGCCGACGCGCTGGCCGCTGCGCACGCGATCGGCCTCATCCACCGCGACATCAAGCCGGCGAACATCCTCCTGACCCCCCAGGGCGCCGCCAAGGTCCTCGACTTCGGCATCGCCAAGCGAATGGCGACGGCCTCGACGGAGACGATCGGCCAGACGGCCACGAACGTCACCGGGGCGGGGATGGTCGTCGGCACCGTGGCGTACATGGCGCCGGAGCAGGCGCGGGGCGAGCCGCTCGACGGGCGGGCCGATCTCTTCGCACTGGGCGCGACGCTCTACGAGGCCGCGACCGGGCGCCAGGCGTTCGAGGGGTCGACGGCGCTCGACATGATGATCGCGGTCACGACGAAGGAACCTCCGAACGCCAGCACGGTCCGCCCGGAGCTTCCCGCCGATCTCGATATCATCCTCGCCCGGGCGCTCGCGAAGAAGCGCGACGATCGCTACGGATCGCCGCGGGAGCTGGCCGACGCGCTGCGCGGTCTCCGCGAGGGCGGCGACAAGCTCTCCAGCTCCCTGGGCGCGCTCCGCGTGGCGCCCGCCACGGTCCCGAACAACCTTCCGACGCCGCTCACGTCGTTCATCGGCCGCTCGCGGGAGCGCGCCGAGGTGCGCCGACTCTTCGTCACGGCGCGCATGGTGACGATCCTCGGTCCGGGCGGAAGCGGGAAGACGCGGCTCGCCGTCCAGGTGGCGAAGGAGGTTCTCGGAGAATTCGCCGATGGAGTCTGGCTGACGGAACTCGAGGCGCTCGTCGATCCCACGCTCGTGGCGCAGCAGGTGGCGCGCGCGGTAGGAGTGCAGGAGGAGCCGGGTACGCCGATCGCGGCGACGGTCGCCGCCAGCCTGGGATCGAAGATGGTGCTCCTGGTGCTCGACAACTGCGAACACCTGGCCGCGGCGGTGGCGCCGCTCGTGGTCGCGCTGATGCGCGCGGCGCCGAACGTACGCGTCATCGCCACCAGCCGGGAGGCGCTCGGCATTCCGGGCGAGGTGATCTGGCGAATCCCGACCCTCTCCGTTCCCGACCCGCGCACCTCCGTCATCAAGAGCAAGGAGGCGGCCGGGCGTTACGAGGCGGTCCGCCTCTTCGTCGATCGCGCCCAGGCCGTTCAGCCCGCTTTTCAACTCACCGACAAGAACGCCGCCGCGGTGGCGCAGGTCTGCCACCGGCTCGACGGAATTCCGCTGGCCATCGAGCTCGCCGCCGTGCGCGTGAAGGTGCTCCCGGTCGAGCAGATCCTGACTCGACTCCAAGATAGATTCGCCCTCCTCACCGGAGGAAGCCGGACCGCGCTCCCGCGTCAGCAGACGCTCCGCGCGACGGTCGACTGGTCGTACGACCTCCTCTCGGAGCAGGAGCGGAAACTCCTGAATCGCGTCAGCGTCTTCGCGGGCGGCTTCTCCTTGGAAGCGGCGGAGTTGGTCTGTGCCTGGAACGGGCTCGAGAGCCACGGCGTGCTCGACCTGCTCTCGCCGCTCATCGACAAGTCGCTCGTCGTGCCGAACGAATCGGGCGAGTCGTCGCGCTACTCGCTCCTCGAGACGATCCGCGCCTACGCGGCCGATCGCCTGAAGTCCGCGGGCGAGGCGGAGACGCAGGACGACCGCCATGCGTTCCACTTCTTCAAACTCGCGCTCCAGGCCGAGCCCGAATTGCAGGGGCCGGAACAGGTGTTCTGGTTCGAACGGCTGGACCAGGAGCACGACAACATCCGCCGCGCCACCCGCTACTACACGCTGCGCGGAGACGCCGGTTCGGCGCTCCTCGTCGCCGGCGCCATCTGGCGTTTCTGGTGGACGCGCGGGACCTGGGAGGAAGGGCGCGGCGTGCTGCGCGATGCGTTGGCCCTCCCCGGATCGCGCGAACCGAGCGTGGAACGCGCGAAGGCGCTCTACGCCTCGGCCGTGCTGGCGCGGGGCCAGGGCGATTTCGCGGCTGCCGACGGTTATCTGGCCGAGAGCCTGGAGATTGCCCGTTCGCTCGGCGACAAGGCGGGCGTGGGGAACGCGCGCTTCGAGCAGGGAAACCTGGCCAATGGCCGCGGCGATCTCGCCACCGCCGCGACGCTCTATGCCGAGGCGCTGGCGATCCGCCGCGAGATCGAGGACCGGAGGGGCGTCTCGCTCACGCTCCACAATCTCGCCGTGGTCTATCAGTCGCGGGGAGACGGGGAGGAGGCGCGCCGGCTCTTCGAGGAGGCGCTGGAGCTGCACCGAGCGCTCGGGAACGCAACGATGGAGGCGTACACCCTGAATGGACTCACCGACATCGTGATCCACCATGGCGACCTCGACGCCGCCCAGCGCTATCTGGAGCGCGGCCTGGCCATTCAGCGCCAATTGGGGAACAAGGACGGGATCGGATTCTCGCTCCGGCAACTGGGCGAGGTGGCGACGCGCCGCGGGGACGCGGCACGCGCGAAGGCGCTCCTGGCCGAGGCGCTCGATCTCTTCCAGGCGATCGGCGATTCGAACGGACTGATCGACATCCTGGACAGCGTCGCGGGGCTGGCCGCGCTTCTCGGTCAAGCGGAGCGAGCCTTCGTCTTGGCGGGCGCGGGAACCGCGTGGAGAGCCGCGGCCGACGTGCCGAGGGCCGGACCCGACACGGCGGTCCTCAACCGAGCTCTGGAGCCGGCGCGCCCGTCGCTGGATGAAGCCGCCATCGCCGCGGCGGAAGCGCGCGGCGCCGCGATGGCTTCGGCCGACGCGACGAAGTTGATGGAAGAGACGCTCCAGGGTTGATCGCGATGCCGGGCGGTCCAACGCCCGCGCCGTCACGCGTGACGCGGGGCGCCTAGGGCCGAATCGAGGCCTGGACTCCCTTGGCGTCGGTGAAGTCGAGGTGGGGACCCTGCTTCCCGTCCACGGCCAATTGCGCGCGCGGCGTCTCGGCGGTGTCGAGGAGATCGAGCGACGGTCCCTCCTTCTCGATGCCGAGGTTCGCGCGGAGTCGTCCCTTCTCGTCGAGGAGGGAGATGGCCGGCCCCTCGTCGCCCATGCCGAGGATGGCGCGCGCCTTGCCGCGAGAATCGACGATGCGGAGGAGTTCCAGATCGAGGGTCTTGGTCGGAGGCGAACTCATGCCGACGACCGCGACCGCGGCCAGGACCGCTACGACAGCGAGGGCTGTCCGCTTCCATCGGCGATTTTCCCGTTCCAGCGCTTCCACGCGCTCGAGCAGGTTTCGCGGGGCGGACGAAGTGTCCGTGGAGAGAGTTTCGCGTTCCGGCGTCACGCACCAAGAGATCGGCCCGCGCGCGGGAAAGGTTTAGGAGTCATTCGCGCGGCGACTCCTCCTGGCTCCATCGAGCCAGCGATCGGCGGAGGCGGCGGCGCGCGCGGCGACGGCGGAGGCGGTGGGGCCGTAACTAGCGGAGCGCGGAATGGTTAGAGCGTAAAGAGAGGATTCGTTCCGGCCGATACATCTCGCACGGGATCGAGACCAGCCCGTGGAGGTGGAACTAGACCTGGACGTTCGACGCTACGCGACACTCGTCACCACTCGCGTGATTCTTGTCATCTTCGCGCTCGTCGTCGCGGCGCGGGCCGCGCACGAGTTCCGAGGCACGCCGAACGTCTGGCTGGTCGCGTCGCTCTTCGCCTCCAGCGCGGCGGCGCTCTTCATCTGGCCGATCCTCGTGCCGTCGAAGGAGCGGACCTGGCGGACCTACTCGCTGGGGCCGGCCTTCTTCCTCTCGGGGATGTTCCTCCTTCCCCCCGCCGCCCTGGTGGTGAGCGTCGTCTATGCCGTCCTCCTCGCGGGGATCGTGGCCGGCACCCGCGGCTATCGGCTCCTCACGCAGCTCTCGTTGGCGGTGATCGCCTACGGCGGCTTCTCGCTCGTCTTCGATCTCGCGCCGCGCCCCAGCGACTACCTCCTGCAGCCGGCCCCGCGCGCCGCGCTGGAAGTGGCGATCGCGACGGCGGCGAGCATGACGATGCTCCTTCTGCGCAGCATCGTGCTCCGCGTGGAGCACGGCCCCGCGTCGCCCAACTGGGGCTCCTTCCAGACGCCCGCGATCGTCGAGGCGCTCTACTGCCTCGTCCTCTCGGTCTCGATCACCGTGCTCGCGCGGATCCACCTCGCGCTCCTCGGCGTCGTCTATCTGGAGATCGCGATCGCCTGGTGGTTCGTCCACCGCTATCGCGCGTATTTGAAAGATTTGAACCGGCTCGAAGAATTCCAGGTGACGGTGGCGCTCGCGGTGCAGGAGGCGCAGCGTCCCTGGTCGCTGATCACCGGGCGGGTCGCGACAGGGCCCCCGAAGCGGGTCGTGGCGGAGCGTGGGGAAGAACCGATGGGGACGGCGCGGAAGATTCGGTAGAGAAGCGGGTCGCGAAGGAAGCGGGTCGCGCGAGTTCCGCCGGGGGAATCGCGCCGCCGGAATCTAGGAGCGGGCCCCGGCTCCGAAATGGCTCTCGACGTAGCCGTCAACGAGCTCGAGGAACTCCTCGGCCAGCCTCGGGCCCTGGAGCGTCGTCGTCAGATCCCCATCCACGAAGACCGGCGCCTTCGGATTCTCTCCCGAACCGGGGAGCGAGATTCCGATGTGCGCGTGCCGCGACTCGCCGGGTCCGTTCACCACGCAGCCCATCACCGCGACGCGCAATTCCTCCACGCCCGGGTAGCGGGTCCGCCACGCGGGCATCCTCTCCCGCAGATGCCCGTTCACCCGCTCGGCCAGTTCCTGGAAGAACGACGAGGTGGTGCGGCCGCAGCCGGGGCATGAGGTGACCTGGGGCTGGAACGCGCGCAGCTCGCACGACTGGAGAATCTGCTGGCAGGCATAGACCTCCTCGCGGCGATCGCCGCCGGGGGTAGGCGTCAGGCTCACGCGGATCGTGTCGCCGATTCCCTCGAGGAGCAGCGTCGAGAGGCCCGCCGTCGAGGCGACGAGTCCCTTCATCCCCATGCCCGCCTCGGTCAGGCCGAGGTGCAGCGCGTAGTCAGTCTCCGCCGCCAGCCGCCGGTAGATGTCGAGGAGATCGCGCACGCCCGAGACCTTCGCCGAGAGGACGATGGACTCGTGCGGTTGCCCGAATTCCTCCGCCAGCGCGGCGGAGCGGACGGCGCTCTGGAACATGGCGTCGAGCGTGACCTCCCGGTCGGGGAGCGGCTTCGGCCTCCGCGCGTTCTCGTCCATGAGGGAGGTCAGGAGTTCGCGGTCGAGGGAGCCCCAGTTCACGCCGATCCGCACCGGCTTCGCGTTGGCGACCGCCGCCTCGATGATGCGGCGGAAATGCTCGTCGTGGCGCTTGCCGGCGCCCACATTGCCGGGGTTGATGCGGTACTTGTCGAGCGCCTGGGCGCAGGCGGGGAACTCGTGCAGGAGGAGATGCCCGCTGAAGTGGAAGTCGCCGACGATCGGCGTCGCCAGACCGGCGTCGCGCACCCGCGACTTGATCTCCGGCACCGCGGCCGCGGCTTCCGGCGTGTTCACGGTGATCCGGACCAGTTCCGATCCCGCCTCCGCGAGCGCGATGACCTGCTCCGCCGTGGAGCGGGAATCGGCCGTGTCGGTGTTGGTCATCGACTGCACGACCACCGGGCGGCCCCCGCCCAGAACGACATCCCCCACCCGGACCGCGGTGGAGCGCCTGCGCGGGCGACCATCGGATTCGCGCAACGTCATGGAGATCGCGACCATCCGACGAGTCTACCGATTGCCCGGGGAGCGGTCAAACGATGCTCGCGGCCATGGTATGCTGCTGCGCGATGAGCGCCACCGTCCGAACCATGTTCGCCTCCATCGCGCGGCGCTACGACCACGCGAACCAGGTCCTCTCCTTCGGTCTCCACCATCGTTGGCGCCGCGTCGCGGTCTCGCGCAGCGGTGCGAGGGAGGGGGACCGGGTCCTCGACTGCGCGACCGGCACGGGCGACCTCGCGCTGGAGTTCCGGCGCGCCGTGGGAGGGAGCGGCGAGGTGGTCGGCACCGATTTCTGCGAGGAGATGCTCGCCTTTGCGCCCGAGAAGGCCGAGCGCGCCGGACTCCCGGTCCGCTTCGAGGTGGCCGACGTGCTGGCGCTCCCGTACGCGGACGGATCGTTCGACGTGGCGTCGATCGCCTTCGGAATCCGAAACGTGGACGACCCCGAACGCGGCATTCGGGAGCTGGCACGCGTGGTTCGCCCGGGGGGCCGCGTCGTGGTGCTCGAATTCGGGCAGCCCGGCGGCGCCCTCTTCGGCCCTCTCTACCGGCTCTACAGTCGCCGAATCCTCCCGCGGCTCGGCGGGCTGCTGACCGGCGACCGCGCCGCGTACGAATACCTCGACCGCACCTCTTCGCGCTTTCCGGCGGGGGAAGCGTTCGCCGGGTTCATGCGCGGAACGGGCGCCTTCACGGGGGTGCGCGTCGACTCCCTCACCGGCGGCGTGGCGTTCGTCTACGTCGGCGAGGTCGCCGCGCGATGAGTTTTTCGTTCACGACCCCCGTCCGCTTCCAGGACGTCGACGCGGCGGGGGTCCTCTTCTTCGGCCGCGTCTACGACTACCTGCACCTGGCCTACGAGGAGTTCTGGGTCTCGGGCGGCGTGGACCGGGCCTACTTCTTCGCGGGAGCGCCGTGGGTCGTGCCGATCGCGCACAGCGAGGCCGACTACAAGGCGCCGATTCGCCACGGCGACACGATCACCGTGACGATCGACGTGGTGAAAGTGGGGAGGGCTTCGTTCGAGTTGCGCTACGGGGTGACGGGCGCCGGCGGCCCTGCCGACCGGCGCGTCGCGGCGCGAACCGTGCATGCCTTCGCCACGCGCGAGGCGGAAGGGCGGCTGAAGCCGACCGCCATTCCCGCGGAGCTACGGGTGTTTCTGCTTCGCCACCTCGTCGAGGAACCGCTCGCGCGCGACGCGCCGTAGCAGTTTCCCGCCGGCGCTCCGCGGCACGGCGGAGCCGATCATCACGTGGCGCGGCAACTTGAACGACGCGAGCGTCGCCGCGGCGTGCTGGCGAATCCCCTCCAGCGTGATGGCCGCGCCCGGGTTCAGCGAGATCACCGCCGCCACTTCCTGACCCCACTCCGTCGACGGCAGTCCGACGACGCAGACGTCCTCGATGGCGGGGTGCGAGGCCAGCACCTTCTCCACCTCCGCGGGAGAGACGTTCTCGCCGCCGGTCACGATCCGGTCGGCGCGGCGGTCGAGCACGATCAGCCTGCCTTCCGCGTCCCAGGCTCCGATGTCGCCGGTGTGGAGCCAGCGTCCCCGAAGCGAGGTGGCGGTGGCGTCCGGCTCTCCCAGGTAGCCCGCCATGACCGTGGGACCGCGAACCACGATTTCCCCCTCCTCGCCCCGTGGCGCCGGCCGTCCCGCCTCGTCCCGAATCTCGATCCGCGCGAAGGGAAGCGGGCGCCCCGCGCTCGCGAGCCCCGCCGGCCACTCGCGCGGGGAGAGGGTCGTCACCTGCGACGTCGCTTCCGTGAGGCCGTAGGTCGGAAGCGCGGTGAGCCGCAGCGCCGCCGCCTCTTCCAGGAGCGCGGGATCGATCGGTCCGCCTCCGATGAGCGCGGCGCGGAGCCGCGCCGGGAAGAGCCGGCCGCCTCGCGACCGCAAGAGTCGCGCGAGCATGGTCGGCACGAGCGAGAGAAGCGTGATCTCGTCGTGGTCGATCGCGTGATTCACCGCGTCGGCGTCGAAGCGGGCGTGGAGCACGACCGCGGTGCCGTAGGCGGCCGAGCGCGTCACGATGGAGAGTCCGCCGACGTGATGGAGCGGCATGCAGCAGAGCCACCGGTCGCCGGGAAGCACGCCGAGGTTTCGCCCGGAGGCGATGGCGCTCCAGTGGAAATTCCCCTGCGTGAGGACGACGGCGCGCGGCGAGCCCGCGGTCCCTGACGTGAAGACGACCGCGGCGGGGGCGTCGAGCCGGCGCAGCGGAGGCTCGGCCGCCGGCACCCGCGGCCCCGCCGCGGCCGCGGCGGCCGGCTCGGCGATTCCCTCCGCCGTGAGGACGAAATCGGTCTGCGCCTTCGCCCGAAGGAGTTCCCGTTCCGCGACCGTGGCGTTCGCGGGGATGAGGACCGGAAGGAGTCCGAGCCGATGCGCGGCGTGGAGCGTCACGGTCAGAAGGGCGCCCTCCTCCTGCGGGAACTCGAGCGCCAAGTGCTCGCCCATCCCGAGGCCGCGCGCCACGAGCGCCTCGGTGGTGGCGGCCACGGCGGCCTCCAGTTCCGCGTAGGTCCATTCGTGCCGCTCGCTCTTCAGCGCCAGGCGTTCCGGCTGGAGCGCGGCCCAGAAGCGGATCGGATCGTGCGTGACGTTCATGCCGGTTCCTCGACGGAGACGGGTTCGGTTCTCGCCGCGACCGCGCGCCGGAGCGCCTCGCCGAGGCCGCTCTCGGAGGAGAGGGCGATCTCCCCCGGCCGATCGGCGATGCCGGGGACGAGATCCTCGGCCAGCGCGCTCCCGGTGGCAAGCCCATGGTCGCGATCGCCGCCGAGCGAGGCGGCGAGATGGAGCGCGCCAGCGCGTCCCACGGCGCTCTCGAGGAGCGACGTCACCGTGACGCGGATGCCGGCTCCCTGCGCGATCTCGATGACGGCGCGCGAGGCGGCGATGCCGCCGAGCGCCATCGGCTTCACGATGAAGACGTCGGCCGCGCGCGCCGCGATCAGGCGCCGCGCCGCGCGCAGATCGGTCAGCGCCTCGTCCGCGGCGATCGGCACGCCACAGAGGGCGCGCACGCGCGCCATGGCGCCGACGGCGCCGGCCGCGACGGGCTGCTCGGCGTACTCCAGATCGAAGGGCGCGAGGGCGCGGAGCGTCTCGATCGCTTCGCCTTCGCTCCAGGCCTGGTTCGCGTCGACGCGGAGCGAGATGCCGGGGCCGACCGCCTCGCGCACGGCGCGGAGGAGGGCGACGTCGTCGGCGAGCGGCGCGCGTCCCACCTTCAGCTTCACGCAGCGCGCCCCGTGCGCGACCGCGGCGCGCGCGTCGCTGGCCGCCTGGTCGGGGGGAACGCGGGGAATGGTCGCGTTCGCGCGGACGGTCGTGGCGGCGCGGTCGCCGCCCAGGAATTTCGCCAGGGGAAGTCCCGCGCGCTGGGCCGCCAGGTCGTGGAGCGCGAGATCGAGCGCGGCGCGCGCTCCCGGAGAGGCGACGACGGGCGCCAGGCGCGGCAGATCCTCCGCGGCGGCGAGAAAGTGCTCCGGCGGAAGTCCCGCGGCGTATCGCGCGGCCAGCCGAAGCGCGGAGAGGCTCGACGCGAGCGTCTCCATTCCGAATCCCGGAAAGGGGGCGCTCTCGCCGATCCCGATCCGTCCCTCGTCGTCCTCCAGCGCGAGAAAGATTCCCTCGCGAACGCTCTGAGGCCCCTCGGCCGACGGCCACGGTGTGCGGAAGGGGAATCGGTAAGTCCCGAGCCGGACGCGCGCCAGGGCTCCCGTTCCCATCGCTAGCGCCCCGGGCCCGAGACGGCGATTCCGGCGGCGAAGAGGAGCCCGAAGAGCCCGTGAAGGCGCGCCGTGTCGACCAGCGCTCCGTTCAGGGCCGGACCGTCCTCGCTCGTGAGCACCGTGCCGAGCGTCCGCCAGGCGAGCGACGCCGTGGCGTAGGGAAGGAGCGCGGCGACCGAAAGTGACCCGCGGAGCCAGAGCGCCAGCGGCACGCCGAAGGCGATCGCGAGGAGGACTCCGTACTCGATGCGCGTCCTGCCGCGGCCGAGGTGGACGGCGAGCGTTCGCTTCCCGGCGGCACGATCGGTGTCGAGGTCGCGCACGTTGTTCACGACGAGGATCGCGGTGCAGAGGGTTCCGACCGGGATCGCGATTAGGAAGGCGAGCAGCGTCACCAGGCGGGCCTGCACGAAGTAGGTTCCGGCGACGGCGACCAGGCCGAAGAAGACGAACACGGCGAGGTCTCCCATGCCGTGGTAGGCCAGGGCCCAGCGGCCCTTCGTGTAGCCGATTCCGGCCGCGATCGAGGCCAGGCCGATGGCGACGACCGGCCATCCCGCGGCCCAGGTGAGGTAAATCCCAGCGAGCATGGCGATCGAGAAGCTCGCGAACATCGCTCGGCTCACCGTGGCGGGCGAGAGCCACCCGAGCGGCAGGACACGCGGAGGGCCGATCCGTTCGGTGCTATCGGCGCCTTTCCGGAAATCGTAGAGATCGTTCGCGAAGTTCGTCCCGATCTGGATGGCCAGTGCGCCCGCGAGCGCTGCCAGCGCGGGGCCCAGCCGGAAGCGGTAGTCGCGATAGGCGAGGGCCGTCCCCACGGCGACGGGGACGATCGCGGCGACGAGCGTCGGCAGGCGGAGCGCCGCGATCCAGACGCGGGCCGCGGTGGGAGGAGCGACGGTCGAGGTCACGCTAGGGGAGGCGCGGGAACTTGGAGAAGTCTGGCTTTCGCCGCTGGACGTAGGCGTCGCGCCCCTCCTGCGCCTCCGCGGACATGTAGTAGAGCAGCGTGGCGTTCCCCGCCAACTCTTGAAGCCCCGTCTGCCCGTCGCAGTCGGCGTTCAGCGCCGCCTTCAGGACGCGAAGTGCCATCGGGCTCATCTCCAGCATCTCGCGGCACCAGGAGACCGTCTCCTCCTCCAGCCGCTCCAGCGGGACGACCATGTTCACGAGGCCCATGTCGAGAGCCTGCCGCGCGTCGTACTGCCGGCAGAGGAACCATATCTCCCGCGCCTTCTTCTGCCCGACGATGCGCGCCAGGTAGGACGAGCCGAATCCGCCGTCGAAGGAACCGACCCTGGGGCCGGTCTGTCCGAAGCGCGCGTTTTCCGCCGCGATGGTGAGATCGCAGACGACGTGGAGGACATGCCCGCCGCCGACCGCGTAGCCGGCGACCATCGCCACGACCGGCTTCGGAAGGGTGCGGATCCGGCGCTGCAGGTCGAGCACGTTCAGGCGCGGCACCTTGTCTTCTCCGACGTAGCCGGCGTTTCCTCGAACCCGCTGGTCGCCGCCGCTGCAGAAGGCCTCGTCGCCCGCGCCGGTGAGGATGACGACCCCGACCTCCGAATCCTCCCGCGCCGCGTCGAACGCCGCGATCATCTCCTTCACGGTGCGGGGGCGGAAGGCGTTCCGGACCTCGGGGCGGTTGATCGTGATCTTGGCGATCCCCTCCGCCTTCTCGTAGAGAATGTCCTGAAATTCCCCGGCCGGTTTCCAGGCGAGGGTGGGGCGAATCGTCATGGCGGTCTCCTTCACGGGGTAGCGGGGGATTCGAGCGGCACGCGCCCGCCGTGGCGGCGGAGGTGCGTGAGGAGCGATCGCCCGAACCACTCCGGTTGTTCCAGATGGACGTTGTGCCCGGCGCCGGGTATGACGACGTGGAGCGCCGCGGAAAAGCGTGGCGCCATCTCCGCGGCCAGCGAGACGTACTTGGAATCGAGCGCGCCGGTGACGAGGAGCGCCGGCCGCGGGAATTCGCTCACCCGGTCGCCGAGGAAAGGCTGCGCTCCCTGCCCGATGGCGCGAAGCGACGCGGCGAGTCCCGCGGGATCGCACCGCTTACGGCGGCGCGCCAGCTCGGCCCGCATCGCTTCGGGAAGCGACCGCTGGCTTTCGAAGATCGGAAGCGATCCCCACGATTCGGCGAACCACGCGGCTCCGCGCGACTCGATCGCGGCGGCGAGCGCTTCGTCGGAGCGGACCCGCTCGGCGCGCTCGACGGCATCGGCGATGCCGGGGGCCGCGCTCTCCAGCGTCAGCGTGTCGACGCGCTCGGGATGGGCGATCGCGGAACCGAGCGCGATCCTCCCTCCCATGGAATAGCCGACCCAGTGGGCGCGGGCGACGGAGAGATCGTCCAGGAGTGCCGTGAGATCGAGCGCGGTCTCCTCCATCGCGAACCGAGCGAGCGGGTGCCCCGCGGGGGCCGCCGTCGCGCCGTGGCCCGGCAGATCGACGGCGATCGCGCGATAGCCGGCCGCGGCGAGCGACGCCGCCACCGCCGCCCAATCGTCGCCCGAGCCGGCGAAGCCGTGGAGAAGGAGCACCGCCGGCGCTCCGGCGTCGCCGGCCAGTCGCACGCCGTAGCGAAGGCCCCGGAGCGCGCGAGTTTCGGACGAGATCCCGGCCGCGCTCACGCGCCCTCCTCGACGGCGCGGAGCGCGGCGTCGGCCAGCGCCTGGTGCGCGTCGCGATTGGCGGCGCGTTCGGTCCGGACCTCGAGAATCACGGTCGTGCGCGCGGCGAGCGACGCGGCGGCCCGCGCGCGCAGCTCCTCCCCGGTCGCGCAGCGCGCGTGGGGGACTCCGTAGAGCGCCGCCGCGCGCGCCAGGTCGAGCCCGTGCGGCGTTCCGAAGTAGCGCTCGAAGGCATCGCCATGCCGCGCGACCGGCAGAAACGAAAAGATCCCGCCGCCGTCGTTGTTCACGACGACGATCGTGGCGCGCGCGCGTCCCTCGCGGAGCGCGGCGAGCGCGTTCAGGTCGTGATGAAACGAAAGATCGCCGACAACGGCCAGGAGCGGCGCGTCGCCCGCGGCGCTCGCGCCGAGCGCACTCGACACGACGCCGTCGATGCCGTTCACGCCTCGATTGCCGAGCACCCGCACCTGCTTGGGGCTCGCCGCCGCGGTGAGATCGAGATCGCGCACGGCCATCGAATTTCCGACGTAGAGCGTGCCGCCGTCGGGGATCGCGTCGAGGATCGCCGGGAAGACTCCCTCCTCGCCGAGCGTGCCGGCGGAGGCGACGTGCCGCTCCACGGCGGCGCGCGCGGCCCGCTCGGCCCGCGCGAACGTTTCGCTCCACGTGGAGAGCGGCTCCGCGCCCTTCGCCAGGGCGTCGCCGAGCGCGCGCGCCGCGAGCGACGGATAGCCGGTCAGAACGCCGCGGAGGCGCCGCGAGGGGTCGCGCCAGGCGCCGGCGACATCGACCGCCAGGCGGAGCGCGTCGGGATGGCGCTCGGCATAGAGGTGATACGCCTTCGACGTGAGCGGCGCTCCGAACTGCACGATCGCTTCCGGCGCCTCTCCCTCGAGGAAGGAGGGGGAGCGCAGGAAGAGGTCGTAGGCGGCATGGACGCGGGAACGATCGTGATCGCCGAAGCGGACGCCGGAGAGCGGATCGGCCAGGATCGGATAGCCGGTGATCGCCGCGAGGCGAGCCACCGCTTCGGCGAACTCAGGGCCGCCGTCGTCGGGGCCGCAGAGGAGGAGGCCGCGTCTCCTGCCGCGAAGCGCACGCGCCGCTCTCGCGACCGCGGCGGCCGTGGGGGCGGCGCCCTCCGGAGGCTCCACGCCCGATTCCTCGCTCCGCGCGCGCCGTGGCGCGATCGCGTCGAGTGTCTCGGGATCGGGGAGGAGCGGCTCGCGAAACGCCAGATTCACGTGCACCGGGCCGGCCGGAGGTCCCCACGCCGTCGCCACCGCGCGGGCGGCGAGGGAGGCAATGTAGCGCCGTCCCTCCTCGCCCGGAGTCGGCGCGCCCGCCTCCGCGAAGGAGAGAACGCCCTCGCCGAAGAGTCGCGTCTGGTCGATCGTCTGCGGCGCGCCGGTGTCGCGCAGCTCGGGCGGCCGGTCGGCGGTCAGGAGCAGGAGCGGCACGCGGGCATGGCGCGCCTCGAGGGCCGCGGGATGGAGATTCGCGGCGGCGGTGCCGGAGGTCGTCAGCACCGCGACCGGGCGGCGCGACGACTTCGCGAGGCCGAGTGCGAAGTAGGCACCGGCGCGCTCGTCGATCGCGACGTGAACGCGAAGACCCGAACGGTCGAGCGCCATGGCGAGCGGAGCGCTCCGGGAGCCGGGCGCGACGATCGCCTCGCGCACGCCCGCCGCGGTCAGCGCGTCGGTGAATGCGAGCGCCCACTGAATATTGGTGGCGCCGGTGCCGATGCCGGCGTCTCCTTCGGCCGGCTCGGCGATGAGGCCCCGGCGCTTCGCGGCGTCAGGCGTCTTCGATGGCATCGCGCATGGCCGAGAGTTTCCCCTCGGTCTCTTTCCATTCCAGCGAAGGATCGGAGCCCGGCACGATGCCGGCCCCGGCGGCCAGGAGCGCGCGACGCCCGGAGAGGAAGGCGCCGCGAAGCCCGACCGCGAGATCACCGTCGCCTCCCGCGGTCATCCAGCCGATCGGGCCCGCGTACCAGCCGCGATCGCCCGGTTCCCGCTCGGCGATCCACTCGAGCGCCGCGGCGCGCGGACTTCCGGCGACGGCGGGTGTCGGATGGAGCCGCTCGGCCAGGCTGAGAACGTGGGTCCCCTTCGCGGTCTTTCCCGCGAGGCGCGTGCGAAGGTGGAGGAGTCGCCGCAGTTGCTGCACCTCGGGTTCGGCATCGACCGTGAGCTCCGTGACGAACGGCGCGAGCGCGTCCCGGATGTGGCGGACGACGATCTCGTGCTCGCTCCGGTCCTTGGCGCTTCCTCGCAGCCGCTCGATCGCTTCGGCCTCGTCGCGGGGATGCCCCGCGGGCGGACGGGCCGCGGTCCCGGCGATGGCGTCGGAAGCGACGCGAACGCCGCGGAGGGTGATCAACCGCTCGGGGCTCGCGCCCAGGAAGGCGCCGCCCAGGCCGAAATCGAAGAGGAAGCGATAGCAGCCCGGATGCCGGTCGCGCAGCCGATCGAGGAGATCGAGTGGATCGAATCCGATCGGGAGTGCGGCGGTGACGCGCCGCGCCAGGACGACCTTCTCCATCGCTCCCGTCTCGATGCCGCGAAGCGCCTCCGCGACGGCGGTCTCCCACGCTTCCTGGCTGGCCAGCCCCTCGTCCAGGGCGCCGCACGGAATCTCGAGCGTGAAGCCGGGGCGAGGCGCGGTGGGCGGCGGCTCTTCTCCCGCGGCGGGGTCGTCGTCGCGGCCCCAGACGATTCGGATCGTTCCGACGTCGGGGCGGCGATGGATGAGGACGCGCGGGACGACGAACGAGGCCGGCTCGAAGCCGTGCCCCCACGCGCCGTCGGGCGCGAAGGCGAATCCACCAAGCGCCACGAGATAGCTCTCCGGCCTCGGGCCGCGGGGCGCGCCCGTCAGCGTCGCCGCGGCGGCGAGCCGCGTGATCCAGGCGCGCGCGTCGGCGAATCGCTCCGGTCCGCGCGACCGGAACCAGGCGACCGTGCCCCAGCCGAGTACGACCTCGCCGTCGGGACTCTCCCAGTAGAAGAGCGGAAGTCCCGGCCGCCCGGCGCGCGCCTCGCGGAGGAGCGAGGGGTCGGCCTCGCGCCACGGTTCGATCCTCCCGGAAAGCGCGGGAATCTCCGCCTCGGCCGCGGGGTCGAGCTCGGACGGCGCGGAGACGCCGGCCATCGCGCCGATCCGGCTGCGGAGGTCTAGACGCAACGAGGTGGGGGACGTGTTTCGGGTGGTCACGGCGCCGCCGAGTATAGAGAGGACGGCCGGGGGGGGCAATCGATGGCAGCAATTCGTGGTTGGCCCACGGGGCGGCCTGCGCTAGATTGCGCCCGTGACCGAAACCCCCTCCGTCCTCGCGCCCCTTTTGCTTGGCTTCGCGCTCGGCATCCGGCACGCCCTCGACCCCGATCATCTGGCTGCGATGGGGACCATCGTCGCGCGGGAGCGGTCGCCGGGCCGCGCGGCCATCCTGGGAAGCGTCTGGGGACTGGGGCACAGCACGTCGCTCCTCCTGGCCTCGCTGGTAATCATCGCCTGGCGGATCCCCGTTCCGGCTGGAGTGACGCACTATCTGGAGCTCGGCGTGGCCGCCATGCTCATCGTGCTCGGCGTGCAGTCGCTGGTCCGCCCGGCTCCCGCGGACGAGCCGCGCGGCGCGCCCCGGCGGCGGCGCCCCTATCTCATCGGACTCGTTCACGGGCTCGCGGGGAGCGGGGGATTGGCGCTCGTCGTTCTCCCGACGCTGCCCGACCGGCTGACCACGCTCGTCTACGTCGCTCTGTTCGGGATCGGCTCGATCGGGGGGATGGCGCTCTGGAGCGCGGCGCTCTCCGCTCCGCTCGGACGGCTGAGTCGTCCGGGCTCGCGGGCCAAGCGCTGGGTCCCCACCATCTCGGGAATCGTCAGCGTCGGCTGCGGGATCGTTCTGGCGGCGCAAGTCGCTTGACGACCCCCGCCCCATGTGACATAGTTCACAAAGTTTTTTCCGGCATACGACCTTTTCGCAACCCTCTGGTACCAAGGAGGTAATGAGACCCGCGGTGAGCCTTTCGACCGGAAGCCGCCTCCTTCCACTCCTCCTCGTCGCCGTGCTGGGCGCGGGCGCGTGGGCGTTCTTCGATAGCTTCAGCAATATCGGGTACGCCCCCGTCCAGCCGATCCCGTTCAGCCACTTGGTGCACGCCGGCACGAACAAGATTCCCTGCCTCTACTGCCATTCCAGCGCGGAGCGTTCGCGTCACGCCACCGTTCCCGCCGCGAATGTCTGCATGAACTGCCATATCGTCGTGGCGACCGACAAACCGAACGTTCAGAAACTGGCGAGCCTCTATCAGGCGGATCAGGGCGTGCCGTGGGTCCGGGTGCACCGGCTCCCTGATCACGTCTACTTTCCGCACAAGTGGCACGTCGCGAAGGGAATCACCTGCCAGCAGTGCCACGGCGCCGTCGAGGCGATGGACGTCGTGAAGCAGGTGCAGCCGCTCAAGATGGGGTGGTGCATCAGCTGCCACAGGCGAGAGAAGGCGACGCAGGAGTGCAGCGCATGTCACATGTAGAGGGGAACGGAACCCCCCGGTACTGGACGAGCATCGCCGACCTCGAAGGGGATCCGGGAGTCCGGGCGCTCCAGACGCGCGAATTCCGCACGCCGAGCGAGGAGCCGACCGACATTCCCTCCCGCCGCGACTTCTTGAAGCTGCTCGGCGCCGGCGCGGCGTTCGCGGCCGCGGGTTGCGCCCGGAAGCCGGTGGAGAAGATCCTCCCGTATCTGAAGGCGCCCGAGGAGATCACCCCCGGGAACGCTCTTTATTACGCCACCACGTGTGGAGGGTGCCCGGCAGCCTGCGGCGCGCTGGTGAAGACGCGCGAGGGGCGCCCGATCAAGCTCGAAGGCAATCCCGACCACCCGCTCACGCGCGGCGGTCTCTGCGCCCGCGGGCAGGCGTCGGTCCTCGATCTCTACGATCCCGACCGCCTCAAGGCGCCGGCCCTCGTCGACCGTGCCAACGGCGCGGCGCGCGCCGGGACGTGGGGCGAGGTGGACAAGAAGGCGGTTCGCGCGTTCCAGCAGGCGATGGCGCAGGGAAGGGCGGTCGTCCTCCTCACGGGCACGATCACCAGCCCCTCGACGGTGGCTCTCGCGCGCGACTTCCTGGCGAACTTCCCGTCAGCGGAACACATCGTCTACGACGCCGTCTCGAACGACGCCCTCGCGCGCGCGCAGGAACTCTCGTACGGCGAGCGCCTCGTTCCCGGCTACAACTTCGACAAGGCCGATCTGATCGTCACGCTCGGCGCCGATTTCCTCGGCACGTGGCTCTCTCCGGTCGAGTTCGCGCGCGGCTATTCGCGCCGCCGCCGGCCCGAATCGGGCGCCATGAATCGCTTGATCGCCATCGAGCCGTCCATGAGTCTCACCGGGACGAACGCTGACCAGCGCATCCGCGTCCGCCCCGAGGACCTCTATCCCGTCGCGATGGCGCTGGCGAACGAACTGCTGGTTCGCGAGCCGCGCGGAGGCATGGCGGGCGACGCCGCGGTCGTGGAGGCGCTCCGTCCGTTCCCGGCCGATCACGTCGAAGCGTCGGCGGGGCTGACGCAGGGATCGCTGACGGCGCTGGCGAACGAGCTCTGGGAGGCGCGCGGCAGAAGTCTCGTCGTCGCCGGTCCCCAGGCCGCCCCGGCCGCCCACGCGGTCGCGCTGCAGACCGCGGTGAACGTGCTGAACAGCGCCCTCGGAAACGAAGGCGTGACCGTGACGGCCGGCTCGGCGTCGCGCCAGACGCAGGGATCGGAGGAGGCGATGACGCGCCTGGTCGAGCGGATGCGCGCCGGCGACGTCGGCGTCCTCCTGGTCCAGGGCGCGAATCCCGCCTTCACGCTGCCGGCCGCGGTCGGATTCACCGACGCCCTCAAGCGAGTTCCCTTCGTCGTGTCGTTCGCCGAACGGCTCGATGAAACCGCCTCGCTGGCCGACGCGGTCGCGCCCGACGCGAATTTCCTCGAATCGTGGAACGATCACGAGCCGCGACGCGGCGTTCGAAGCCTGACCCAGCCGGCCATCTCGCCGCTCTGCGACGTCCGCCAGTTCCAGGATTCGCTCCTGGCCTGGGCTCGCTACATCGGCAAGGGGCCGCTCGGGGCCTACACCGGTTCGTGGCACGACTGGCTCAAGGAGCGCTGGCGCGCCGAGGTCTACCTGGCCGTCGATGCCGCCGCGCCGTTCGAACTCTTCTGGGAAGGGGCGCTCCGCTCCGGCGTCGTCTCCACGGGAACGCCTGCCGACGCGGCGCGGCCGTTCCGATCGGGCTCCATGGCGGGGCTCCCCGAGATGGGCGCGCGCGCGGAAGGGTCGCTGACGCTGGTCCTCTACGCGCCGGCCTCGATGTACGACGGCCGAAGCGCGAACAACGCCTGGCTCCAGGAACTCCCCGATCCAGTCACGAAGATCTCGTGGGACAACGTCGCCCTCGTTTCCCCGTCCCGCGCAAAGCAACTCGGCCTGATCGGGCCGACGGAAAGCGTCCTCGCGTCCGAGGTGATCCTCGTCGACGCCGGCCACGCGAAGATCGAGATCCCGGTCCATGTCCAGCCGGGGCTTCACCCCGACGTGATCGCCATCGCCATCGGCTACGGCCGGACCGCGTCGGGCCGCGTGGGGAATCGCGTCGGACAGAACGCCTTCGTGCTCGCCCAGGCGACCGGCGGCCGGATCGGGACGGCGGGCATCCCGGTGAAGGTCCAGAACACGGGACGGCGCGCCCCGGTGGCCATGTCGCAGGGACATCAGTCGGCGGAAAATCGCCCCATCATCTACGAGACCTCCTTCCACGAGTACCAGAAGGACCCCCGGGCGGGGAACGAGTCGCACGGCCACCTGCCGAGCATGTGGACGCGACACAAGTATGCCGGCCACAAGTGGGGGATGGCGATCGATCTCACCTCGTGCATCGGCTGCAGCGCCTGCATGGTCGCGTGTCGCTCCGAGAACAACGTCCCGGTGGTCGGCAAGACGGTCGTCCTGCAAGGCCGCGAGATGGACTGGATCCGGATCGACCGCTACTACTCCGGCGACCCGGAGAATCCGGACACCGTCCACCAGGCGATGCTCTGCCAGCACTGCGAAAACGCGCCGTGCGAGACGGTCTGCCCGGTCCTGGCGACGACGCATTCGGCGGAGGGTCTGAACGTGCAGACCTACAACCGCTGCGTCGGCACGCGGTACTGCTCGAACAACTGCCCCTACAAGGTCCGCCGCTTCAACTGGTGGGAGTACAGCGAGGTCAAGGAGAAGTCGCTTCGGCTGGTGCTCAATCCGGACGTCACGGTGCGGTCGAAGGGGATCATGGAGAAGTGCACGATGTGCGTGCAGCGGATCCGGGACGGCAAGGAGCACGCGAAGGAGCTGGGAATCGCGGTCAAGGACGGCGACATCCAGACCGCCTGCATGCAGACCTGCCCGACCGACGCCATCGTCTTCGGCGATCTGAACGACCCGCAGAGCCGCGTGGCCAAGCTCGCCAAGAACGAGCGCGGCTACACCGTGCTCGAGGAACTCAATACGCTGCCTTCGATCACCTATCAGACGAAGGTTCGGAATCGCGAGGAGGCCTCCGCGTGAGCGACCACGCCGTCGCGGCCCTGGGCGAGCCGCCGCTCATCGATTCCCGGAAGTCGTTCGCGGACGTAACGACGGAAGTCGCCGCGCCGACGAATCAGAAGCCGGGGATGCTCTGGAAGGTCGCTTTCGCCTTCTGCCTCCTCCTGGTCGGGCAGATGGGCGCCACGCTCGCCTACCAGATGCAGGCGGGCCTTGGCATTCTCGGCATCATGCACCCCGTCGGCTGGGGTACCTACATCACCAACTTCGTCTTCTGGATCGGCATCGGGCACGCCGGAACGCTGATCTCCGCCATTCTGCATCTCTTCCGGCAGCGGTGGAGGACGGCGATCAACCGTTCGGCCGAGGCCATGACGATCTTCGCGGTCATGACGGCGGGACTCTTCCCGCTGATCCACGTCGGCCGCCCGTGGTTCGCCTACTGGCTGGTGCCCTATCCCAACTGGCGCCTGCTCTGGGTGAATTTCCGGTCGCCTCTCATCTGGGACGTCTTCGCGGTCAGCACCTACTTCACCATCTCGCTCTGTTTCTGGTACGTCGGCCTGATCCCCGACTTCGCCACGCTGCGCGACCGCGCGACAGGCTGGAAGCGCGCGATCTACGGACTCCTCTCGCTCGGGTGGCGGGGGAGCGAGCGGCACTGGCAGCACTACGAGCGCGCCTACATGATGCTGG
>JBBTHR010000081.1:0-8189 GCA_038060295.1 Candidatus Eiseniibacteriota bacterium | reverse complement strand
CCGCGAACCAGGCTGGCGACCACCCGCTCCAACGGGGTAAGCGACGGCAACGCAATCACTTTAGCCTTGCCGATCGCGGGGCACAATACCACTCGGACGCCCGCGCGTCCACGCTTCTTGTCCCTCAGAACCGCCTGCCAGAACGAGGGCTTCACGGGGTGCTTCAGTCCGGTCGGAAGCCCGATCGCCTTCAGCATCGCCTCCACGCGGAGCGCCGCGATCGGATCGAGCCGCGTCTCCAGGACGCTCAGGCGAAGCTCGGCCACCATTCCGACGGCCACCGCCTCGCCATGGTGAAACGCCCGATACCCTTCCGACGCCTCGAGCGCGTGCCCCACGGTGTGGCCGAAGTTGAGGACGCGGCGAATCCCCGTGTCGCGCTCGTCCTTCGACACGAACCACGCCTTGGAGACGGCGCAGGCCCGCACGAGCGGCGCCAGCGCATTCGGATCGAGGCCGCGCCCGCGGCGCAGAAGCGACGCCAGGCGGACGAGAATGCTCGGATCGCGCACGACGCCCATCTTCACCACCTCGGCCAGGCCCGAACGGATGGCGCGGAGCGGAAGCGAGCGGAGCGCGTCGGGATCGGCGTAGACGGCGCGCGGATGGTGGAAGGCGCCGACGAGGTTCTTCCCGGCCTTCAAGTTCACGCCGGTCTTTCCGCCGATGGCGGCGTCGGCCTGGGAGAGCAGTGTCGTCGGGACCGCGACCCACGAAAGGCCGCGCCCGAAGGCGGAGGCCGCGAAGCCCGCGACGTCGGAGACGACGCCTCCGCCGAGCGCCACGACGAGGGCCCCCTTGCCGATCCCGTCCCGCGCCCACCACTCGAAGAGCCGAGCGGCGACCGCGAGGTCCTTGGAGGGCTCGCCCGGCGCCAGCACGTAGCGGCGCACGTCGTACCCCGCGGCGCGGAGGCTTCGCTCCACGCGCGCGGCGTAGAGCCGCGCCACGGTCCGGTCGGTCACGAGCGCGACGGTGGCGCCCGGCGCGAGGGAGATGTCGCGCCGAAGCCGCGCGCCGATTCGGTCGAGGAGGCCCCGCTCCACGCGGACGGCGTAGCGCGCGGGACGTCCGGGGATTCTCACCGGAATCGTCGACATGAAAGCCTCGCTCTGGCAGGGACCGCGTTCGGGGCCGGGCTCATTCGCGGCGCGACGGCTCCGCGGTCTCGGCGATGGCGTGCAGTTCTCTCAGGTACGGAAGTTTCGGCCTGCCGGGCGCGAAGACGGTGAGATCGATCCGGAGCCGCATCGTGCCGCGCGTGACTTCATAGTACCGGAAGGGGCCGGCCGCGCTCACGGCGGCGTCCTCCCATCGCCCATGCAGCTGGCGCGTCGCCCCCGCCATGACGTCGGGCGAGAGGAGCGGCTCGCTGACGTCGAGCGTCCGCTCGTCGGGCCGGAAGCGGATCGCCAGCGCCGCTCGGGCGTGGCGCGCGTCGGCATCGGGAGGACCGGTCGCGACGGCGAGGCGAAGGAGCCGCGCGGGCGGACCCTCCTCCAGGAGGAGCGCGGCGCGCCCCTCCCGGTCGAGACGGAGCTTCATCCCCCGCGGCACCCTCATGTCGATGCCGAGTCCCTCGGCCAGTTCGCGCTCCGCGCGCTCGTCGCGCGGCATGGAGCGTATCCGCTCGCGCACTCCGGCGAACGTGGCGCGGTCCAGCGCCTGGAAGAGGCGATTCTGCTCGGCCGCCACGGCGGGAATCCACGCTTCGCGCGTTTCGGTCCAGACGATGCCGGCGGCCTGGCCGCGGAGCCAGAGATCGGGTGTGAAGAGGAAGGGCGCCTTCGGGCCGCTCCCCGATTTCGACGCGTCCCCCGCTTCGCCACGGAGCATGGCGTGGAGCCGGCGCGCCGGTCCCGGCACGTCCTTCGCGCCTCCGTAGCCCACCACGATGACGTTCCGGGCGCGGTAGCCGCTCGCGTCGGCGGGCGTGACGACGCGGAGCACGTAGGCCTTCTCGTCGTCGATGCGGATGGCCGTTCGTTCCACGATGGCGCGGAGGAGGAGAATCTCGGGGGCGTCGGAGGGAAGCGTGGTGATCACGGTCAGTTCGCGGCTCGATCCCTCCGCGAAGGGCCGTCCGCCGCACGACACGGTGAAGACGAGGAAGAGAGTGGGAAGCCAGGAGCGCATGGCGGCCGCAGGCTACCACACGGCCGGAGGGGGGACTAGCGGCGCGGCGTTTCGATGCGCGGCGTTTCGAGCGCCTTCAGGCGCTCCTCGAGCCGGCGCGATTCGTTGCGGAGCCGGTCGATGTTCTCGCGCAGGGCGCGAATCTCGGCCTCGCGCGGCGCGCGGCCGGCGGCGGCCTCGGCGGACGCCGTTTCGAGCGTGGCGACGATCGGGTGGATCTCGGCGTCGCGGAGAATCGTGAGCGAGACCTCGTCCCCCGGCCGCATGCCGCGGACGATCGCCGTGATCTCCTCCGAAGTTCGCATCTCCTGGCCCTCGATGGCGAGGATTCGGTCCCCGACGCGGATCCCCGCCGTTTCCGCGGGACTCCCCGGCGCGACCTTCATCACGCGCACACCGAGCGTGTCGGCGGGATCGACCCGCAGGCCGACGCCGAGAAACGCCTGGCGAACGGCGCCGTGCGCGGCCAGATCGGCGGCGATTCGGTCGACCTGGTCCACCGGGAGCGCCAGGAGGACGCTGTTCGGCTGCGGCCCCGCCTCGTCCAGGCTTGTCCGCCCGCGCGGGGTTTCCGCTCCCGGCGGTGGAGCCGGCGCGGCGCGCCCGACGACCACGGCCACCCAGTCGCCGTCCTCGTTCAGCACGGCGGCGCCGGTGGCGCCGAGGTAGCTCGGCGCGTCGATCTCCACGATGTCGCCGGTGAAGGGGAAATCGATCCGCTCGCCGCGTCCCGCCACGCGGCCCAGGGCCGCCTGCGGACGCGTGATGGAGACGTTGGAGATCACGGCGACCCACGAACCGACCGCGAGCGACCGAGGCGCGGCGCGGCGCAGCGGCACCAGGTCGGCGCCGGCGACTTCGAAGAGGGCGAGGTTCGACTTCCGGTCGACGCCGAGAAGGCGCGCCTCGCGCTCCACGCCCTTCCCCAGGAGGACGCCCAGCGTCCCTCCGGGGAGCACCATGCTGGCGGTGGTGATGAGGCGGTTCTCGGAGGCGACCACGGCCGTCCCGATGAGCCGCTTCAGCTTGTGGCCGGGGCGCGGGGGGCCGTACCGCATCGGGTAGCCGAGGACCGTCACGACGCTCCGATTCGCGGCGTCCACACCGTTCAGGATTCCGGCGTCCTCGTCGGGGATCGGCTTCGGCTCGTCGATGGCGCGCGCGGAGGGCGCGGCGCCCAGCAGGAGGGCGGCCAGGAAGAACGCCGCGGCGCGGCGGGCCGGGAGGAGCACGCCGCGCTCGGGGAGGATGCGGCTAGAACTCGATGTACACGCCATCGGAGCCCTTGTCCGTGACGGGTACGAGCGACGACTGCTGCGGATCGGAAACGACCCCGCCGCGCTGCAGGAAGAACTGGTCGGTCACGTACTCGTCCACGAATTGCGCGTCGGGATTCGGAAGCGCGGAGTCGATCTCGGCGCGATTCGTCGGAATGACGCGGTCGGCGATCTCGACGATGCCGTTGGCGTCGCCCCGGCGCGGCGCGGTCGCGCGCGCCCCGACAGGAACGGCGCTCGCGAGCGTCGTGGCGGGCGGCGTGACCGTCGGCGTTTCATCCGCAGCGGAGAGAGCCGGAGCGGTCGGGGACGCGGTGGCCGGAACCCCCGGGTCAGCGCCCGTGGAGCGCTCGGCCACGACCGGCGCCTTCGTCTCGTCCGTCCGCGGCGCGCCCTGGATGAGAACGACCGCCAGGAAGACCGCGCAGGCGCTCGCGCCGACGAGGAAGACGGGGCGGAGACGCTCGGGGGCGAGGAATCCGTGCAGCCACTCGATCACGGTCGGGCGCATCGCCTCGCCGGAACGAATGCGATCCATCAGATCGTCCTCGAAATGGGGGCCCGTCTCGACGACCGAGGCCGTCACGGCTCCGTTGACGAGCGCCATGGCGCCCTTCAGCTCGCGGACCGATTGCGAGCAGCGGCGGCATCCGAGCAGGTGCGATTCGAAATGGCGTCTCTCGGCCTGAGTCAGTTCATCGTCGAGAAAGGCGGAGAAGAGAGATTCCGCGGACCGGCAGTTCATACGTCCTCCAGGGTCAGGAAAGGCCGGAGCCGCTCCTTCAGCATCAGCCGCGCGCGATTGATGCGCGAACGCACCGTCCCGCCGGGGATGCCGAGAATCTGCCCCACCTCTTCGTAGCTCATTCCCTCGACGTCCCGGAGCACCACCGCCTCGCGGTAGCGAGGGGGAAGTTTGCGGAGCGCTTCGGAGACCTTTTCCCGTATTTCCGCGCGGGCGAGGTCTTCGTCGGGGAGGGGACTCGTATCCGGAAACGGCAGCCCCTGTCCCCCGGTTTCTTCCTCGAGGGCGTCGAGACTGAAGGTCCCCTTGTGGCGGACCCGGCTCCGGATTTCGTTCTTCGTCAGATTGACGGCGATCGTGAAGATCCAGGTCGAGAACTTGCCGCTCTTGCGGTAGCGCTCCCGGTTGCGGAAGACGCGCAGGAACACTTCCTGCGAGATCTCCTCCGCGCGATCGCGATCGTTGATGAACCGCGAGACGAGATTCATGATCCGGCCGCGGTACCGCTTCACGAGCGCGCGGAAGGCGATCTCGGAGCCCGTGGCACAGCGCTCCATGACGTCTTCGTCGCTCAGCTCGGCCAGGCTATCGAGCCGTTTCAATCGGACAAGCTCCAGTGGCACGTCGTCGTCCTCCGGGTTCACGTTCTGTTACCCCGGGGCTCGGGCCGGGTTCCTGGAATCGAGGGAGTTGGGCCGGCCCGAAACGGGGCCGGCTGGCGCGCCGGAAGCAGGCCGGGGCGCGAAGAGTCTACCGGCCCTGGCCCTGGAAGAGAGAGAGCCCGGAGGCGCTGTTCCGGACCCGGATGGCCCGGGCCTTGGCGGTGGCCTCCTTCGCCTCGGAGTCGAGGCGGAGGCTCCGGCAGACGTCGGCCAGGACGGTATTGGCGTCCAGCGACGTCTCGGGGCATTCGACGGCCCGGCGCAGGAAGTCCCGCGCCAATTCCAGCTGCCCCCACTGATGGCGGAGCCTGCCAAGCATCAGCAAGGCCTTGCCGTTCTTGGGGTTGAGCTGGACGGCCCGTTCCAGCTGTGGGACCGCCCGGTCGGGCTTTCCACGCGCCAGATCGGTCGCGGCGAGGAAGGTGAGGCATTCCGAGGTTTCTCCTCCGAGGTCGCGAAGCCTCTCGAAGGCCCACTGCGCGAGGAGTCGGTCCCCCATCGTGGAAGCCGCCGAGCCGAGCTCCTGGTAGAGCGAGGCGCTGGCGATTCCGCGGGAGGCGCTGTCCCGGATCAGGGCCACCGACTCGTCCGGGTGGCCGAGAAGAGCGTAGCACAGGCTGGCGGCCAGGACCTGCCGGGGAGTCTCGAATCCGTACGACCGGGCCGACTCGAGGAGGCTGATACCCTGCCGCGCGTCGCCCTTCCGGATTTCCAGGTAGGCGACGACCAGCGATTCCTCGCGCGAGATGCCCATCGCCGGGAGGAGCCGGCGATACTGCGTCAGGGCCTCGGCCTCATCCCCCAGGGAAACGGCCGCCCGGGCCCGGAGCGCGGTCGCCCTCGGGTCGGATACCGGTTTCACCAGGGCGACGGCGTCCTGGTTCTCCCCCGCCTGGAAGAGCTGACGGGCCGCCTCGATCCGGAGATCCCCCTCGGAGAACCCCTTCGCCGCCGCCCAGCGAACGAGCTGCCGGAACTCGTCTTCCTTCCCCTGTCTGAAGAGGAAGGCGCCATAGGCCGCCACGTCGGCGGTCCGCGTCTCCGGAAGGAGGGCGAGCGAGCGGAGAAGGGTTTCCTCGAGGGCGGGGTCGCCGGTGCGCCGGGCGAGCGTGACGCCCAGGGTCAGGACGCGCGCGTCCTCCGGCCTGAGCTCGAGGGCCAGCTGAAGGGCCTGCTTCGCTTCCTCCAGCCGGCCGTCCTCGAGCGACAGGCCCAGGATTCCGGTCGCGATCCACGAAAAATCGGGGAGCAGGATGTCGGTCCGCTTGAGGTCGGCCAGGGCCGCCTCGTAGCTGCGTGACAGCTCGTGCGCCAGGGCGCGTAGCCCGTAGAGTTCCGGAGGCGCGCCGAGCTGCCGGAGCGGCGGGGTCAGGACCTGCACGGCGCCCTGGCACTCCCCCGCCCGCAGGCGCATCCGGCCGACCAGCATGGCCGCGTTCACGTTCATGCTGTCGCAGGCGAGCGCTTTCTCGCCCCAGGCCAGGGCCTCGAAGTCCTGCCCCATCGTCTCGTGCAGGAGCGCGACACGGGCATGCGCGAAGGCGCTCCAGGGCTCGAGCCGGGAGAGCGACTCGGCCCACGCGATCGCGACTTCGGGTTCTCCCGCAGCCTCGGCCAGGGTGGAGCGGACGACGAGTGTCAGGTCGGTCGGAGGGAGGAGACGGTACTGGGCGTGCGCCGCCGGAACCGCGAAGGCGGCGAGGAGAAGCGCGACTACAAGGGGCGGAACCGCTCGGTTCAGTCGTTGGTCATCGCGCACGGGTCGTCTCCCGAAAGGGTCCGAAAAGGGAATGAGGAAGGCTCGAGAGCCTTCCTCCCCTGATCGAGACGACGCGAGAATTATACCGTGCTACGAGTCTCCGCGCAAGGTCGATGACCCGGAAGCGACCGGCTTTTCGTGCGACGAGTCGCTGCCGCCCGATCGAGACGACGATCCGGATTCACCCCCCTCGTGCTTCCCCTCTCCACGGCCCCGTCCGCCACGACGTCCCCGGCCTCCCCGGCGGCGCCGGCGGCGCCCTTCCCTGTCGGCCGCGCTCTCGGCGGCGTGGACGGCCGCGGTGGCGCTTCCCGGCCCGACTGCCGCTGGCGTGGCATGAGCACGATGGGCATGAGTCGGGTGCGGCCGCTTCTCACTCTTCGCGGACAGCTTGTCGAAGTGGAGGAGCGCGTCACGGGCCGCTTCCTGCTCGGCTTCCTTCTTGTTCTGGCCATGGCCGCGTCCCAGCGATTTTCCGGAGACGACGACTTCCACCGTGAAGAGCTTCTGGTGGTCGGGGCCGTTCTCGCTGGAGATGCGGTACTGCGGGTGCGTCTTGAACTCGCCCTGCACGTACTCCTGCAGCATCGACTTGTAATTGGCGAGATCCTCGTCGCCGAGGATGGTGTGGACTTCCTTGAGGAGCAGCCGTGCCGTCAGCTGCCGCGCCGGCTCCAGCCCGCCATCGAGATAGATGGCGCCGATGACCCCTTCCAGCGTGTCGGCGAGGATGGAGGCGCGGTTCCGGCCTCCCGATCCCCCCTCGGCCTCGCTGAGGAGGATGTGCTTGCCGAGACCCATGTGGCTGGCGGTCCGGGAGAGAATGACGCGGCTGACGAGGAGCGACTTCATCTTCGTCAGCTCCCCTTCGCGCAGCTTGGTGAACTTCTTGAAGAGGAACTCGTTCACCACGAGACCCACCACCGAGTCGCCCAGGAATTCCATCCGCTCGTTCGATTCTCCGCCGCGACCGGGGGTCGCATGGAGGTACGAGCGGTGAGTCATCGCCAGACGCGCGAGCGCCGGATCCTTGAACTTGTAGTGAACGCAGCGTTCCAGGCCGTGAAGATCGAAATCGCGGTCTTTGCCGCGAGAGGTCGGAGCCGCGGGGCGGTCCAGACCGAACAATTTTCTTAGAAATCGCACGAGTTTTGGACTCCGCTCGAAGGCGGAATCCCCTTATGCCACGTATCGCGACAACGCCAGGGTGACGTTATGCCCGCCAAAGCCCAGTGAATTGGAAAGGGCTGCCTGCACTTCGACCATTCGCGCAGTGTTGGGGACGTAGTCGAGATCACAGTCGGGGTCGGGGTTTTCGTAATTGATCGTCGGGGGAAGCGTCTTTCGCTCCAGGGCGAGAACGCAGATCACGGTCTCGAGCCCTCCGGCGGCTCCGAGAAGGTGCCCCGTCATCGACTTCGTCGACCCGACGGCGACCTTCCTGGCTTGTTCCCCGAATACCGACTTGATGGCTTGTGTTTCGAATTTGTCGTTGAGCGGCGTGGAAGTGCCGTGGGCGTTCAGGTAACCGAACGATTGGAGCGACAGCTCCGAATCGGCGATCGCCGCCCTCATGGCCCGCGCCGCACCCTCACCCTCGGGGGCGGGCG
>JBBTHR010000080.1:0-4803 GCA_038060295.1 Candidatus Eiseniibacteriota bacterium | reverse complement strand
GGGGCCGTCACCGCGTGCGGCCGCTGCGGCCGCCCCTTCGAGGAGTACTGGTCCCGGTGCCCCCACTGTCTCGCCTGGATTCCCCTGCCCGTCGCATGATTCGTTTCGCCGTCCTCCTCTCGCTCTTCGCCTTTCTCTTCCCGCCATCGGCCTACGCCGCGCCGGAGGGAACGGCGGCCTCGTCGAGGGAGGAGAAGAAGGATCGCCCGCTGCGCGTGCAGCCGCGCGCCACGCGCACGGCGAAAGGGGAGGACACGGAACGCGCGGCCGAACCGGTGACGAAAGCGAAGTCGCGGACGCGGCGCGCGACCGGCTCGGGAGAGGCGCTCGTCTCGCGCGCGCAGGAGGCGGCGGCGGCGGGGAGAACCGCCGAGGCGCGGGAGATTCTCGAGGGGATCGATCGGACGCGCCTCTCGGGCGAGAAGGCGGACGACGCGGCCTACCTGGGAGCGACGCTGACGGAGGAGGGGCTGAAGCAGGCCGAGGCCTTCAGCGCGTACCTGAAGGAATTCGCCCGCGGCCGCCATCGCCGCGAGGCAACGCTCTCCCTGGCCCGGCTCCACTATGTCCAGGGCGACTATTCGGAGGCCGACCGGCTCCTGGCCATCTTCTCCCCCGGCGTCGAGAAGGACCGGACGGGTCGTGAGGGACTCGTGCTTCGCGGCCTCTCGCAACTGGCGAGGGGCGACGCCGCCGGGGCGCTTCAGTTCTTCGCCTCGAGCGAGCGGGACGTGAAGGGAAGCGCGGAGGAGGAGGCCTACTACTTCGCCACCGCGCAGGCGGGACTCCGCGCCGGCAAGGCGCCGGCCGCGATCGAGGCGCTCCGCGTGCTGCTCGACCGCCACGCGCAGGGGGCGTACGCGCCGCAGGCGCTCTACGCGATGGGCATGGCGCTCGAGCAGAGCGGCCGCGCGTCCGACGCGACGAACGTCTTCCGACAGGTGGCGCAGCGATTTCCCGATTCGTACGAGGCGACACGCGTGCGAGACCGCGGCATCCGTCCGGGCGCGACCGTGGCGAGCGGACTTCCGATCGGAGGCGGCTACGCGCTCCAGATCGGCGCCTTCTCGCGCCGCGAGCTGGCGGACGCCCTGGCGCGTGACCTGAGGCTCGCGAACGTCGCCGACGTCTCGGTGAAGCAGGGAAGCGAGACGCCGCCGATCTTTCGGGTCCGGGCCGGGGCCTTCGCCTCCCGCGACGAGGCGCGCGCGCTGGGCGAGCGGCTTCGCCGCGAACGGGGATTCTCCTTCACCGTCGTGCCGCACTAGGGGTGGCGTTGGAAACGTCTCCCATGCTGGAGCAGTACCGCAGGCTCAAGGCCGAACATCCCGGGAGCATCCTCTTCTTCCGGATGGGCGACTTCTACGAGACGTTCGGCGAGGACGCCCTTGTCGCCTCCCGGGTCCTCGGCATCGCGCTCACCTCGCGCGACAAGAAGCGCGACCCGACGCCGCTGGCCGGCGTGCCGCACCACGCGGTCGAGGGCTACCTGCGAAAGCTGGTCCACCACGGCTACTCCGTCGCGATCGCCGAGCAGATGGAGCCGGCGGAGCAGGCGAAGGGGCTCGTGGAGCGCCAGGTGATCGAGGTCGTGACGCCGGGGACGGTGACGCGCCTCGGCCTTCTCGAGGCGACCGAGAGCAACTACATCGCGGCGCTCCTCCCGGAGGGCGATTCCGAGGGGCGCTGGGGCGTGGCCATCGCGGAGATCTCGACCGGCGAGTTCCGCCTGGGCGACGTGGAGCCGGGCGACCTGCCGCGACTCGCGCTGGAGTATCCGGCGCGGGAAGTGCTGTTGCCCGAGCCGCCCTCGCGTGGAGGAAACGGCGCGGCAAGCGGCGCGGGAACGGATGGCGCGGCGGCCGCGGCTCCGTTTCCGGGCGCCTGCGTCACGCGGATTCCGGCCTCGCGCTTCGACGCCGCCATGGGGCGCGCGACGCTCGAGAAGAAATTCGAGGTCCGCCGGCTCGACGCGTTCGGGCTCCGCGACGTGCGGGGTGGCTTCGGCGCGGCCGGCGCGCTCCTCGACTACCTGCGATCGCTGAAGAAGTCGGACCTCCCGCAGATCCGCGACGCCCGTCCGCTCCGCGAGGGGGCGCCGCTGGTCACCGACGAGGTGACGCTCCGAAATCTGGAAGTCCTGGAATCGGCGGCCGGACCGGAGCACACGCTCCTCGCGCTCCTGGATCACACCGAGACCGCCATGGGGGCACGCGCGCTTCGAGCGCTCCTGCGCGCCCCGGCCAGCGACCGCGAACTCCTGGAGCGTCGCCTCGACCGCACCGCCTGCCTTGCCGCCTCCGCGGCACTTCGCTCGGAGATCGGTGCCCGCCTCCATCGCCTTCCCGATCTCGAGCGCGCCCTCGGCCTCCTGGGGAGTGGCCGCGCCTCCCCGCGCGACCTGGGCGCCGTACGCGACGCGCTCCGCCGGCTGCCCGCGCTCCGTCTCTCCCTGGAGGGAAGGCGCGATCCGGTGCTCGGCGCCTGGGCCGCGGCGCTGCCGGATCTCTCCGCGCTGACCGCCGCGCTCGAGGCCGCGCTCGTGGAGGAACTCCCGCTTTCCGCCACGCAGGGTGGAATTGTCCGCGAGGGCTATGACGAGGAACTCGACCGGTTCCGGCGCGACGCCGGCGATGCGCGCGCGCTGGTCCTGGCGCTCGAGGCCTCCGAGCGGGAACGAACCGGAATCCCGAATCTCAAGGTCGGCTACAACCGCGTCTTCGGGTACTACATCGAGATCACCAAGTCGCAACTCGGCCGCGCCCCCGCCGACTACATCCGGAAGCAGACGCTGACCGGCGCGGAGCGCTACGTGACGCCGGGGCTGAGGCGTATGGAGGAGCGGATCGAATCGGCCAGCATGGAGTCGTCACGGCTGGAGGCCGCGCACTTCCAGCGGCTCCGCGATCTGGCGACGGCGTCGATGGGAGACCTGGCGGCGGCGGCGCGCGTGGTGGCGGAGATTGACGTCTTCCGCGCGCTTGCGGAAACGGCGGCGCGCGAGCGCTGGACGCGACCCACCCTGACCGACGATCGGACGCTCGTTCTCAAGCGCGCGCGCCACCCCATGGTGGAGCGGGCGCTCGGGCTCGGCGCGTTCGTGCCGAACGATCTGGCGCTCGATCCGGAGCGGGAACAGGTCTGGCTCATCACCGGCCCGAACATGGGTGGAAAGTCGACCTTCCTGCGCCAGGTCGGGCTCACGGTCTATCTGGCCCAGGTCGGCTCGTTCGTGCCGTGCGACGAGGCGGTCGTCGGGCTGGTGGATCGGATCTTCACCCGCGTCGGCGCCTCCGATCAGATCGCGCGGGGCGCCTCGACCTTCTTCGTGGAGATGGAGGAGACGGCGACGATCCTCCGCCAGTCCACGGCGCGGAGCCTGGTGCTGCTGGACGAGGTGGGGCGCGGGACGAGCACGTACGACGGCCTGAGCCTCGCGTGGGCGATCACGGAGGCGCTCCACGAGCGCGCCGGAGGGGGGCCGCGGACGCTCTTCGCGACGCACTATCACGAGTTGACGGATCTGGAGCGAACCCTTCCGCGACTTCGGAACCGGACCGTCCGCGTCTCGGAGGAAAATGGCACGATCGTCTTCCTCCACGAGATCGCGGCGGGGAAGGCCGACCGTTCGTACGGCATCCACGTGGCGCAACTCGCGGGGGTGCCCGAGGCGGTGCTGGAGCGAGCCCGCGAGATCCTGGGCAGGCTGGAAGCGGAGCACGCCGCGGGGCCGGGCCCGGGGCCGGGCCCCGACCGCGCCGCGCTCCTCGCGCCGCCATCGGAGGCCCGCGTGACGCGGGACGAGCGCGACGCGCTACTCGACGACGTGGCCGAAGCCGCCGTCGAATCGATGACGCCCCTCGAGGCGCTCAACACGCTGGCGCTCTGGCGCGGCCGCGCTCGTGGCGCGCGGCGGGCACGTTGACCTGGCGCGCGCCGCCGCGTATCCTCTGCCACCACGAATGAACTTCCGCCTGATTTCCCTCGCCGCGCGAGCGCTTCTCCTGGCCGCGCTTCTGTCGGCGCTCGCGCCGCCGAACCGCGCCCACGCGGCCGACCGCCGTGGCGGCGTCTCCATCTTTCCCGTCGACTCCATCCGCGCCGGCATGGTCGGCATCGGATACACGGTCTTCCAGGGGACCCGCATCGACACCTTCAGCGTGTCGATCGTCGGCGTCCTCAAGTCCTACCGGCCGCGCGGATCGCTGATCATGGCCCGCGCCATGAACCCCTTCTTGGAAAAGACCGGCATCATCGCCGGGATGAGCGGCAGCCCGATCTACGTGAACGGCCGGTTGATCGGCGCGCTCTCGTACACATGGGGTTTCCTGAAGGAGCCGCTGGCCGGAATCACGCCGATCGAGGAGATGCTCGACATCCTCCCGGGCCCGTCCGGGCGCCCCCCGAACGCCGACTCCGACGATGAACGCCTGGGGAGCGCGGAAGGCACCGGTGAAGGCGCCGGCGGCGCCACGCTCGGCGCCACGCTCGGCGGCGCGCCCTCCGAAGGCCCGCTGGCCGACGCGATGCGTCCCATCGGGACTCCGGTGGTCCTCTCGGGATTCACGCCCGAGGCGGTCCGCTTCCTCGACCCACTCCTCCGCGATCGCGGAATGATCGCGGTCCCCGGCGGCGCTCCCACGAGCAGCGGCTCCTGCGACTCCCTCATTCCCGGTTCCGCCGTCGGCGTGCTCCTCGTCCGGGGAGACTGGAACGCCGCCGCCATCGGGACGGTGACCTATCGCGACCGCGATCGCCTGCTCGCGTTCGGGCACCCCTTCACGTCGATGGGGTGGGTCGATT
>JBBTHR010000079.1:0-7462 GCA_038060295.1 Candidatus Eiseniibacteriota bacterium | reverse complement strand
TCGCTCTTCCTCCACGCCGATCCGCTCCACCTTCTCGGGAACATGCTCTTTCTCTCCGTCTTCGGCCCCGCTCTGGAATCGAGGATCGGGGGACTCCGGTACGTCATCTGTTACCTCGCCTGCGGCTGGCTCGCGAACCTGGCGCAGGCGGCCGCCATCCTCGCCTGGATTCCGGAACTCGCGTCGGCGCCGATCGTGGGGGCTTCCGGGTCGATCTCGGGGCTCATGGGGCTCTTCCTCGTCCGGCTCTACTTCGCGCGGCTCCGCTTCGCGTCGTTCACGATGCTTCTCCTGCACGGGACGGTCCGCCCGACCCGGTTCACGCTCCCGGCCATCGTCGGCATCGCGCTCTGGTTCGCGCTCACGGTGGCGCAGGCGATCGCGGAGGAGGCGCCGGAGACCGCGACCGTCGCGCACCTGGGCGGCGCGCTCTTGGGCGCCTGCTTCGGGTTCGCGATGGGGCTCGCGTCCGAAGGGAGGCTGGAGCACCACCTGGCGCGCGCGAAGCGACAGTCCGATCGGGGAGAGTGGTTCGCGGCGCTGGGGGAGGTCGAGGCCTATTTGGCCCGGGTCCCCGACGATCCGGCCGTGCTGGCGCAGGCCGCCAGGATTCAGCGGGTCACGCAGCAGGAGGCTCAGGCCGCCGCGCGGTTCCGGGAAGCGATCCGCCTCTGGCTCCGGCGGGGGGCCCTGCGGGAAGCATGCGACGGCTACGAGGAGATGAAGCGGCTGCTGGGCGCGGTGACGCTTCCGCCGGCGGAACTGTTGCGCGTGGCGCGCGCCTGCGAGGAGTTGGGGCGCTCCGCCGACGCCAGCCGCGCCTACGAAGCGTACGGCCGAAGGTACCCGGAACGGCAGGCCGCCGCCCTGGCCCTGCTCAAGTCCGCGGAAATCGAGCGCCGGCTCCTGAACAACCACGGCCGGGCCCGCTATCTCTACGACGAACTCCTTCGCCGCCCCCTGAGCGATTCGACGCGGGACCTGGTGGAAGAGCGCCGGACCGCGACGATGCGGGTACTGCAGGAACAATCCCCCGCGGCGTAGGAAGCGAGCTTCCCACGCCGCGGGCGCCGATCGCTACGGCAGGCAGTCGAGTTCCGCCAGCTCCTTGTTCCGATTCGCGGGGTCGAAGAGGTAGACGCGGAACTGCCTCCCCGGCGCGTAGGCGGTGCGCGGGACGCAGCGAGAAACGAGGTGGTTCTCGAGCGCGGCCTTGCTCTCGCGGAGGACCAGTTCCTTCGGCATGAAGGCGCGGTCCGGGGTCACGAACCAGAGGAGCGAGGTCGTGTCGTCGTTCAGATTGTAGACCGCCCTCAGGTCGTAGATCCCGCTTCCGTCCGTCGTCGCGCTGGCCAGCAGCTCCCCGTCGTCGAAGAGCTGGACGAGGACGTTCGGCACGGGCCGGTCGTTGATGTCGAGCACGGTCCCTTCGAAGATCGAGATCGGCTTCGAGATCCCGAGAGACTTGAATTCGGGCGGGCCGCCGAGTCGGCGGTCGAGCGGAGATGTCGGGTCGCTGCTGGTGCCGGACCCGGTGGGCGGCGCGGCGGCCGCGGGGATGGCCAGGGCCAAGTAAAGCGCTCCGGCGATGGTGAATCGGGCGAGTTCTCTCAAGTTCCACCAACTCATGGACGATACCTCCCAACAGGTCGTCGTCGAGGGCGAACCTCGACGTCACGCTACCACCCGTATCTCGGCCTGTCAACGCAGCTTCCGTAGGAGAATCTCGTTGCGCCTCCGGGTACCCGTTTGGTAGGGTCCGGAGGCTCGTACGCCAGAGCTCGCCATGCCCGCCCGGGAATGGCGAAGGGAGTCGCCCACCATGTCGACCCAAGGCCTTCGGGAGGCACGGATGTTTCTCGACCAATTGATGGGTGTGTTTTCCAACGACGTCGCCATCGACCTTGGGACGGCGAACACGCTCATCTATCTTCGCGGTAAAGGCATTGTCCTGAACGAGCCCTCGGTGGTCGCGGTCGACCGCACGACCGGGAAGGTCATCGCTGTCGGCAGGGAAGCGAAGGCCATGCTCGGTCGCACGCCCGACGAGATCGTGGCCGTCCGGCCGCTCAAGGACGGCGTGATCGCCGACTTCGAGAAGACCGAGGACCTCCTCCGCGAGTTCATCCAGAAGGCGCTGCGCCGCCGCACGTGGGTGCGCCCGCGCATCATCATCTGCGTTCCCTCGGGGATCACCGAGGTTGAGAAGCGCGCCGTGCAGGACTCCGCGCAGCACGCGGGCGCCCGCGAGGTGCTGCTGGTGCCCGAGCCGATCGCCGCGGCGATCGGGGTCGGCCTCCCGGTCGGGAAGCCGTCGGGCAACATGATCATCGACATAGGCGGCGGCACGACCGAAATCGCGGTCATGGCCCTCAACTCCATCGTCAACCAGCAGTCGATTCGCGTCGGCGGCGACGAGATGGACGAGGCGATCGTCCAGTACGTGAAGAAGGCCTATAACCTCCTCATCGGCGAGCAGACCGCGGAGATGATCAAGATCCGCATCGGCTCGGCGTTCCGCCTCGAGGTGGAGGAGGAGATGGAGATCAAGGGCCGCGACCTCGTGGCCGGCATCCCCAAGACGATGAAACTCTCCTCGGTGGAGGTCCGCGAGGCGCTCAACGAGCCGCTGCAGCAGATCGTCGAGGCGCTCCACAAGTCGCTCGAAAAGACCCCGCCCGAGCTCGCGTCCGACATCGTCGACCGCGGCATTGTCATGACGGGCGGCGGGTCGCTCCTCCGCGGAATCGATATCCTCCTCCGCGAGGCGACGAATCTCCCCATAACCGTCGCCGAAGACCCGCTCACGTGCGTCGTCCTCGGCACCGGCAAGATCCTCGACGATCCGACCCAGTACGAAAAGGTGCTCATGTCGGTCGTCCGCGACTGAGCGCCGCGGGGTAAACCCCGATGCTTCGGAATCTCCTCTTCCGGCGTCCCGACTGGACTGTCTTCGTCGTCACCACCCTCGTCTGCCTGAGCATGATGTTCCTCGAACGACGCGCCCAGGAGCGCGTCGCTTGGTTTCTGCAGCACACGGTCCTCGCGCCGGCGGAATGGGCGGCCGGCTGGGTGGAACGAGGCGTCGGCGTCTACTGGGAGAACGAGGGCCTGCGCCAGCGGGTCGCGACGCTACGGATCGAGGTGGATGCGATGCGGGCCGAACGCGGCGAGAACGCGCGGCTTCGCCGACTGCTCGAACTCGACCAACGTCATCCCTACGCGCTCGTCGCCGCGGACGTCGCCGGACGGAGCCTCGACCGCCTCGGCGGCAGCCTCACGCTCAACAAGGGTGAGGAAGATGGCGTCACCGCCAACCGCGCCATCCTCACGCCGGAAGGGCTCGTCGGGCGCGTGGAACGCTCGACGGCGCACCAGGCGAGGGTCCTCACGATCCTCCATCGCGACTGCGCCGTGGCCGCCCGCGTGGCGCGCACGCGCGTCGAGGGCGTGATCCGCTGGGATTTCGGCGACCAGCCGACGCTCCATCTCCTCTACATCTCCTCCCAGGAGGACGTGAAGCCCGGAGACCTCGTCGTGACGTCGGGTCAGGGCGGGATCTTCCCCGAGGGCGTGCGAATCGGAACCGTGGAACGCGTGGCCCTCGAGCCGAACGGACTCATGAAGGAGATCGTCGTCGCGACGGCCGTCGACTTCCGCGGTCTGGAGCAGGTGCTGGTGTACACGCCCGCCACGGCGGGCTCGGTGGCGCCGAGCGATCTCCTCGGCGAGGACGCGCCGGCCGACACGACCGCGGCTTCCGCCACGGGCCCGGCCGCCGCGACGGCGCCCGGGACGGCGACGGGGACCGCGGCCGGGAGCGCGGCGCCATGAAGGGGATCCGCGACGGCATGGTGCTCCTGGTCGTCCTCTCGCTCCAGGCGACGCTTCTCTATCGCATCGAGATCGGGGGGATCAGGCCGGACCTTCTCGTCGCGTTCGTGGTCTATTTCGCATGGATGCGCGGCCCGATCCCGGGAACCCTCGGCGGATTCGGCGTCGGGCTCGTCCAGGATCTGGACGCTTCGGGGCCGCTGGGCCTGAATGCCTTCGCAAAATCGGTGGTCGGCTTCCTGGTCGCCAGGGCCGGCTTCCGGGTCCACCGCTCGAACGTCGGAGTGCGATTCGCGTTCTTCTTCGCCGCGCTCCTGGTGCACGACACGCTCTACTACGCGGTCGCCACGGGCGGTGACGGCGGCGAGTTCGTGAAGCAGATGTTCGTCAAGGCCCTCCCGACCGCGCTCTACACCGCGGTCGCGACGCTGCTCCTCCTTGGCGTCGCGGAGCGCTTCACGCGCCGCCGCCTCCTGACGGACGAGACCTAGCGATGCGATTCGATCCGATCCCCGTCCGCGGCTCCACGCGGCGCGAACGGATCCTCAGCTGGGCGGTCGGCCTGATCTTCGCCTTTCTGATCCTGCGTCTCTTCGCCATGCAGGTGTTGCAGGGGTCCCGCTACCGGGAGCTCTCCGAGGAGAACCGCATCCGCGTGGAAGTGCTCACGGCCCCCCGCGGAGAGATTCGAGACCGTCGGGGGCGGCTCCTGGCCGACAACATCCCCTCCTTCACGGTCACGCTCGATCCGTACGACCCCGCGTATCAGGGGCATCCCGCGCTTCTCGATTCCACCGTGGCGCGCCTGGGGGTCATCCTGGGAGAGGATCCACAGGAGATCCAAGACAAGGTGAAGCGGGAGCGAAGTCGCTCGTTCGTCCCGATCCGGCTCAAGCGAAACGTCGACATGAAATCGGTCGCCTATGTCTCGGAGCACGCCGCCACCCTCCCGGGAGTCGACGTCGAATCGGAGCCGCTCCGGCGCTATCCGCTCGGGCCGATGGGGTCGCACCTCCTCGGCTACGTCGGCGAAATCTCCGACAAGGAGCTCGAGGACCCGCGCTACACCGACTACCTGCGCGGCGACCTGATCGGCCGCAATGGCGTGGAGCGTCAGTACGAGAAGGTGCTGCGCGGGGTGGACGGGAAGCGGTTCGTGGAGGTGAACGCGCTGGGGCGAAAGGCGGAGTTGCTGGGCGACAAGCGCCCGATCCTGCCGAAGCGGGGCACCGATCTCACGCTCACGATCGATCTCGATCTGCAGCGCGCGGCCGAGGAGGCGTTCGAGCCCGGCGCGCGCGGTTCCGTCGTCGCCATCGATCCGCGCAACGGCGAGGTCCTGGCGCTCGCCAGCCGCCCCAACTTCGACCCGAACGAGCTGGCGACCGGAATCAGCTTCAAGCGGTGGAAGGAGCTGAGCGAAGGGGAGAATCACGCCCTCTTCAATCGCGCCATCCAGGCGGCCTATCCGCCCGGCTCGACGCTGAAGCCGTTCGTCGTCCTCTGCGGCCTGGGCGCGCGCGCCATCGAGCCGGGCACCACGTTTCGCGAGACCTGCGACGGGGCCTTCCAGTTCGGGAGCCGCCCGTTCCGCTGCTGGAATCCGAGAGGACACGGCACGTTGGCCCTTCGGGGCGCCGTGGCGCAATCGTGCGACGTCTACTTCTACCAACTCGGCATCCGTCTGGGCCTCGACCGGCTCTCCGGCTTCATGAAGACGCTCGGCCTCTCGCGGCGCACGGGGATCGACCTCCCGCAGGAGCGCCGCGGACTCTTCCCGGACCCCGCGTGGTACGACAAGCGATTCGGCGTGGGGCGCTGGAGCCGTGGCTTGATCCTGAACCTCGCGATCGGACAGGGCGAGTCGTCGGTCACGCCGGTGAAGCTGGCCCAGATCACGGCGATGATCGCCAACGGAGGGATGATGTGGAGACCGCGCCTCGTTCGCGAGTCGGCCCGGGTAGGGGCGAAAGCCCCGCACGGGCCGACTCGCTCCGATTCGCTGTCGTACCGGCTCGGCCTGGATCCGCGCGATGTCAGGCGCGTCCAGGAAGCGATGGAGGCCGTCGTCTACGACCAGAGGGGAACCGGGGGGCTTGCCAAGGTGGAGGGGGTGACCGTCGCGGGGAAGACCGGGACGGCGCAGAATCCGCACGGCGAGGACCACGCCCTCTTCATCTGCTACGCGCCGGCGCAGGCGCCGGAGATCGCCATCGCGGTCCTCATCGAGAACGCGGGGCACGGTGGCTCGGAAGCCGCTCCCGTCGCGCAAAAGGTGTTGAACGCCTATTTCCATCCCGCCGCGGCCGAGAGTGCGCGCGTCGTGGCGCGACAGGCTGCGGCGAGCGCGCCGGCCGCCGCGCCGAGGAGGGGCTGACATGGCGAACTCGCGTCTCGCCGCCGAAGTCGACCGGCCGCTCATGGTGGCGGCGATCCTCCTGGCGCTCATCGGCATCGCCTTCGTCTTCAGCGCGACCGCCAACGCCGTCATGGAGGCGAAGCAGGGGCTCTACCTCAAGCAGTTCATCTGGCTGGGGATCGCGCTCGCCGGCGCGGCCGTCGCCGCCGTCCTTCCGTACCGCGTCTACGAGGGGAAGTTGTCGTACCTCCTCTTCGGCGTCGGCGTCGCGCTCCTCGTCCTGACGCTTTTCGTCGGCCACGTCGGTCTCGGGGCCCAGCGGTGGCTCGGATGGGGCCAGCTCAAGTTCCAGCCGTCGGAGTTGGCGAAGGTCGTCACCGTGCTCGTCCTGGCCACGATCCTCTCCGATCGAAAGACCGATCTGACGCAGATCCGGTCCCTCTTCAAGCCGTGTCTCCTCGCCGCGATCCCGTTCGCGCTGGTCTTGAAGCAGCCCGACCTCGGAACGTCGGTGGCCTTCCTGATGATCGTGATCACGATGCTCTTCTGGGCGGGGTTGCCGCCGCTCTACCTCTTCCTCCTCGTGACGCCGCTCATCAACGTGGCCCTCTCGTTCTTCCTCCCGGTCTGGATCCTCTTCGCCGCGATTCTGGCGCTCGTGCTCTATCGATCGCGGCTTCGCCTCATGCCGATCCTGATCGTCGTGGCGATCAATCTAATGGTCGGCATCGTGACGCCGCAGGTCTGGAACCACCTCGAGCCGTACCAGCGCCAGCGCGTCACGACGTTTCTCGACCCGAACGGCGATCCGTACGGAGCCGGATACCAGATCATCCAGTCGAAGATCGCGATCGGCTCGGGACAGGTGTGGGGGAAGGGGTTCATGAACGGAACGCAGAAGGGGCTCGCCTTTCTGCCCGAGCAGCACACCGACTTCATCTTCTCGGTCGTGGGGGAGGAGACCGGTTTCCTGGGCGCCTCCGTCGTCACGCTTCTCTATCTCACGCTGATTCTTCGCAGCGTGAAGGTGGCCCACCGCGCCAGGAATCGCTTCGGGAGTCTCCTCGCGATTGGCATGACCTCGATCTTCCTGTACCATAGTTTGGTGAACATCTGCATGACGGTGGGCTTGGCCCCCGTCACGGGCCTGCCGCTACCGCTCCTGAGTTACGGAGGCACGTCGCTGCTGACGAGCTTCCTCCAGATCGGCCTGATCCAAAACGTCGCCATGCGATGGCGGGAGTACTGACCCGGAACCGACGTGCATCC
>JBBTHR010000078.1:0-3324 GCA_038060295.1 Candidatus Eiseniibacteriota bacterium | reverse complement strand
AGCCTGAACGGCATGAAGCGGACGACGCTCCTCTACAAGATGAAGAAGCACGACATCCGCCCCGAGGAGTACGGCGCCTAGTTCCTGCTCCCCGCTCTCAGGGTCCGGCGGCGGCCCGAGTCCACTCCTTGACCGCCCCCGTCGCCCCCTGCTATCGTCACCCCGCGCTCGAACGATAACGGGCGCATCCCGAAGCACTTACGCGACGGACGTCCGCGTCCGCCGCCTCGTACTCTCGAGGGGCACCTTCCATGGTCCAGGAATTGATGCGGGGCCTTTCGATAACCCTGTCGCACCTGTTCAAGAAGCCGGTGACGCTCAAGTACCCCGAGCAGCGGATGCAGATGTTCCCCCGCTTCCGCGGCCTCCACGAGCTCCATCGCTACGCGAACGGACTCGAGCGCTGCGTCTGCTGCGGCCTCTGCGCCGCGGTCTGCCCCGCCGACGCGATCTACATGGAAGCGGCCGAGAATACCGAGACCGAACGCTACTCGGCGGGGGAGCGCTTCGCCAAGCGCTACGAGATCGACATGCTCCGCTGCATCTTCTGCGGCTATTGCGAGGAGGCGTGCCCGGAGGACGCCGTCTTCCTGGGACACAACTACGAGCTCTCGGACGTCTCGCGCGACGCCTTCATCTACTCCAAGGAGCAGCTCCTCGTCCCCGTGGGGACGACCCATTCTCCCGGCATCGTCCGCGGCCGTTGACGTGCGCCCTCGCGGGGTGAACCGCGGTGGCTGAGGGCTGGCCGCTCGCCATCGCCTGCGGCGTCCTCGCCGGGCTCGCCAACGTCACCGGCGGTATGCTCGCCGTCGGCGCCCGCACCTGGGATCACGTCCGCCAATCGTACCTCGTCGCCTTCGGCGCCGGCTTCATGCTGGCCGCCGTCATCCTCCGGATGATCCCCGAGAGCTACCGGCTGAACGTCGCGACGAGCGGCGACGCGGGGAAGGCCTTCTCGGTCGGAGCGCTCCTCCTGGCCGGCTACCTCCTGGTCCACTTCGCCGAGCACGTCCTCCTGGGACATTTCCACTTCGGCGAGGAAACCCACCACGAGCACTGGGTGAAGCCGGTGGTCGGCACCACGGCGCTCGTCGGGCTCGCGCTCCACACGTTCTTCGACGGCATCTCGATCGGCTCGGGATTCCTGGTGACGCCGACGCTCGGCATTCTGGTCGCGATCGCCGTGTTCCTCCACAAGGTGCCGGAGGGATTCACGGTTGCCTCGATCATGGTCGCCGCGGGCCGGACGCGCCGCGATGCGGTGCTGAGCGCCTCCTTGCTCGGAGCCGTCACCGTGGTGGGCGTGGCGAGCATCTCCGTCTGGTCGTCGTTTCTCCACGTCGCCCTCCCGCTCTCCGCCGGAGCGGGGCTCTACGTCGCGGCATCGGACCTGATCCCGGCCGTGAACGAGGCGAAGGGGGTCGGAAAGCCGCTCGCCGTGTTCGGCGGAGTCTTCCTCTTCGCCGCGACGGAGATGGCGCTGGAGGCGTTCGGGCTCTGATGTCCGGGCTTCCGGGCGGGTTCCCAGGCAGTTCCCAGGCCGGTCGTTGACGCGTCCGGGACCCCCTGCTAGGCTTGGCGGCTCAGGGCCTTCCCGCGTCGAACAGCCGGCGTCCGCCGGCGGCGCGAAAGGCCGCGGAGTGACTCCATGGGACTCGAAGAACTCGTACCGGACGGAATACTGACGACCACGGTCGAGAAGATGGTGAACTGGGCGCGCCGCTCGTCCATTTGGCCCGCGACCTTCGGCCTCGCGTGCTGCGCCATCGAGATGATGGCGACCAGTGCGTCCCGCTACGACCTCGCGCGCTTCGGCGCCGAGGTGTTCCGCGCTTCGCCGCGCCAGGCCGACCTCATGATCGTCGCCGGCCGCGTGAGCAAGAAGATGGCGCCGATCCTGCGCCGCGTGTACGACCAGATGCCCGAGCCCAAGTGGGTCATCTCCATGGGCGCCTGCGCTTCCTGCGGCGGCGAGTTCAACGACTACGCCATCGTGCAGGGCGTCGACACGATCGTCCCGGTGGACGTCTACGTCCCCGGCTGCCCACCGCGCCCCGAAGCCCTCATCTACGGCATCATGAAGCTCCAGGAGAAGATCGACCGGCAGCGCCTCAAGCCCGCTCGGCCGGATCCCACGCCGGCGGATCCCACGCCGGCGGATCCCACGCTGGCGGCGGCCCCGCTGGCGGATCCCACGCTGGCGGCGGCCACGCCGGCGGAGGGGACGGGTGCCGCCTGATCGGAACGACGAAATGAGCGCCACCGCCACGACGCAGGAACCGGCCGCGACCGGTACGACGCCCGAGTTCAACACGATCACCATCAACATGGGGCCGCAGCATCCCAGCACGCACGGCGTGCTGCGCCTCATCATCGAGCTCGACGGCGAGATCGTGCGATCGGTCCGTCCCGTGATGGGCTATCTCCATACCGGGATGGAGAAGATCATGGAGTCGAAGACCTTCACGAAGTCGATCACGGTCACCGACCGGATGGACTACATGTCGCCGCTCGGGAACAACATGGCCTACGTCGGCGCCGTGGAGCGGATCCTGGGAATCGACGTCCCCGACCGCGCGCGCACGCTCCGCGTCGTCCTGCTCGAGCTCATGCGTATCTCCTCGCACCTGGTCTGGCTCGGCACGCACGCCATCGACCTGGGCGCGATGAGCGTCTTCCTCTACTGCTTCCGCGAGCGCGAGAAGCTTCTCGACGTGAACGACATGGTCGCAGGCTCGCGGATGACGCCGTCGTACTTCCGCGTCGGCGGCTTCTACCAGGACGTCCCCGACGCCTTCGTGCCGCACGTGAGGAAGTTCCTCGAGGAGTTCCCGAAGGCGCTCGCCGAGTATCAGAACCTCCTGACGAAGAACAAGATCTGGATGCAGCGGACCATCGGCGTCGGCGTCATGTCGGGCGAGCAGGCGATCAGCCTCGGCTGCACCGGCGCGACGCTCCGCGGCAGCGGGATCAACTACGACGTCCGGAAGGCGAAGCCCTACCTGGGCTACGAGACCTACGACTTCGAGGTCCCGCTGGGGAAGAGCGGCGACGTCTACGACCGCTACCTCATCCGCATCGAGGAGATGAAGCAGTCGCTGCGGATCATCCGCCAGGGGCTCGACCGCCTGAAGCCCGGCTCCGTGCGCTCCGACTACCCGTATCTCTTCCCGGCCAAGCGCGAGGACGTGAAGCTCGGCATGGAAGAGCTGATCTATCACTTCAAGATCATGTCCGAGGGATTCCGCGTTCCCGCAGGCGACGCGTACTTCTCCATCGAGTCGCCGAAGGGCGAGCTCGGCTTCTACGTCGTCGCCGACG
>JBBTHR010000077.1:0-1468 GCA_038060295.1 Candidatus Eiseniibacteriota bacterium | reverse complement strand
TACTTCTCCATCGAGTCGCCGAAGGGCGAGCTCGGCTTCTACGTCGTCGCCGACGGGAGCCCGAAGCCCTATCGCGTCCACGTGCGACCTCCTTCGTTCATCCACCTCATGTCTCTGGAGCCGATGGCCGTCGGTCGCCTCATGAGCGACCTGGTCGCCTGCATCGGCAGCATCGATATCGTGCTCGGGGAGGTCGATCGGTAACCATGAACGGACCCAGCGGAGCGGTACTCACGAAGACCGTCCATCTTCCGAACTCGCACACCATCGACGTCTACCGCCGGCACGGCGGCTACGAAGCGCTCGCCATCGCGCTGCAGAAAACCCCCGACGACATCATCGACATGGTGAAGCGCTCGGGTCTGCGCGGCCGCGGCGGCGCCGGGTTCCCGGCCGGCACCAAGTGGGGATTCGTCCCGAAGAGCACCGACAAGCCGAAGTACCTCTGCGTGAACGCCGACGAGAGCGAGCCGGGGGCTTTCAAGGACCGGCTCATCTGCGCGAAGGATCCGCACCAGCTCCTCGAGGGGACGTTGATCGGCGCCTTCGCCATCGGCGCGCACCGCTGTTACATCTACATCCGCGGGGAGTTCGCCGCGGAGGCGCGCATCCTGGACGCCGCGATCGAAGAGGCCCGGAGGGCGGGACTGGTCGGGAAGAACATCCTGAACTCCGGCTTCGACTGCGAGATCACCGTCTACCGCGGCGCGGGGGCCTACATCTGCGGCGAGGAGACGGGGCTCATCGAGTCGATCGAGGGGAAGCGCGGCCTGCCGCGTCTGAAGCCGCCGTTCCCGGCCGTCGTCGGCCTCTTCGGCTGCCCAACGGTGGTGAACAACGTCGAGACGATCGCCTGCGTGCCCCACATCGTGAAGCACGGGTGGGAGTGGTTCGCCGGCATCGGCACCGAGCGGAACACGGGGCCCAAGCTCTACGGGCTCTCGGGCCACGTGGTGAAGCCGGGCGTCTACGAGGCGCCGATGGGAATTCCGCTCCGGAAGCTGATCGACGAGTTCGGCGGCGGCGTTCCAGGCGGGCGTCCCATCAAGGCGGTCATTCCCGGCGGCGCGTCGTGCCCGGTGCTGCGTGGCGACGAGATCGACGTGCCGATGGACTTCGACAGCATGACCCGCGCGGGGTCGCTCTTCGGCACCGGCACACCGGTGGTGATGGACGACACCTGCTGCATGGTGAAGGCCGCCTGGATCACGGCGCGCTTCTTCGCGCACGAATCGTGCGGGCAGTGCACGCCTTGCCGCGAGGGCGCGGGGTGGCTCCAGCGGATCCTCTGGAAGATCGAAACGGGGCAGGGGGAGGAGAGGGACATCGACACGCTCCTCTCCGTGACCGACCAGATCGAGGGAAACACCATCTGCGCGCTGGGCGACGCGGCGGCATGGCCGGCGCGCGGCTTCGCGAAGAAATTCCGGGACGAATTCATCCAGCACATCCGCGAGAAGCGCTGCCC
>JBBTHR010000076.1:0-1229 GCA_038060295.1 Candidatus Eiseniibacteriota bacterium | reverse complement strand
GCCTCTGTGTTTCCACCCGCGCAGGTCGACGAACCGGCGACTCGTCTTGCGGTCTTCGCCCGAGCTGCTCCAGGGAAAGGGATTCCGCGCGCGGCGTCCGACCCGCATGGAACGCGGGGGATATGTTTCGGGAGAACCTCGATCGGCGTCGGGCCCTCGTGTCCGGCAGGACCGCGAGCACCCTTTCCCTTCATCCTCCAGCTTCTTCCCACGATGCACACCAAGCACCTCCTCCTCGCCGGCGCGGCCCTAGCCCTGTTCGGGGCCGCCTCCAGCGCGCAATCCCAGGCGTCGGGCAAGGTCTTCAGCCGCTACAACAAGCCGCTGAAGTCCGTGTCCCTCGACCTGGCCACGGGCACGATCACCCGCGGCCCGGCTGTCAACAACCGCGGCGCGACGACCACCGTCGACTTCAACAACAACGACCTCGGTGGCTTCGTCGGCGTGGACACGGGCAACGGCTTCTGCGAGTGGTTCGACGCGGCTGTCAAAGGGTTCGCCGGCAACGGCAGCGACCTGATGAACAACATCGTGTTCGCCTACTGCTCCGCGCTGCTCGCCCCGGGTTCCGGCGGCCCCGGTGGCTCCGTGAAGCTCGGCTTCTACGAGGGCTACACCTGGTTCGGCGGCGCCCCCACGACGACCGTGGCGGCCTTCACCCTGACGGGTCTCCCGGCGAACACGGGCTCGAGCTCGTTCTTCGGCGGCTTCCGTTGCTTCTTCATCCAGGTGACGTTCGCCAACATGGTGGCGTTCGCGGATGGCCCCATCGGCTACTCGTGGAAGTTCCTCGACGTCGGCACGACCGGCGTCCTGGGCGGCACGTGGCCGTTCCTGTCCTGCGTGACGTCCTGCTCGGGCACGATCCTCGGGGTCGACGGCCAGGGCATGACGGACGTGCTCGACGAGTACTGCCCCCCGGGCAACCTGCTCGCCTCGTTCACGTTCGGCACGACGTCGGGTTCGTTCACGTCCATGTCGATGGACGTGCGCGAAGCCACCGACTTCAGCGCGACGGAGGTCGGCTACAACGCGTCGATCACGCCGAACGGCGACACCCTGTCGACGAGCGAACTCAAGGCCGGCCTGGGCGGCACCTGGACGCCGACGCTCCTCCGGAGCCCGACGACGGTCGCCGGTACCTTCAACGTGAAGGTCCGTCCGACGCGCATCGCGCTGCCGAACGGTGTTACGCCTCCGGCGCCCGTTCAGGGCCGTCTGATGATCTC
>JBBTHR010000075.1:0-3722 GCA_038060295.1 Candidatus Eiseniibacteriota bacterium | reverse complement strand
GCCATGTCGAGGAGTTCGCCCTCGCGCGAGATCCCCTCGTTGTAGAGGATGTCGAACTCGGCCTCCTTGAAGGGAGCCGCCACCTTGTTCTTCACCACCTTCACCTTCACGTGGCTGCCGATGACGGCATCCCCGTCCTTGATGGCACCGATGCGGCGGATGTCCATCCGGACCGAGGCGTAGAACTTGAGCGCGCGCCCGCCGGTCGTCGTCTCGGGATTGCCGAACATGACGCCGATCTGCATGCGGATCTGATTGATGAAGATCACCGTCGTCTTCGACTTCGAGATCGTGCCGGTGAGCTTGCGGAGCGCCTGCGACATGAGGCGAGCCTGGAGCCCCATGTGCGAATCGCCCATTTCGCCCTCGATCTCGGCCTTCGGAACGAGCGCGGCGACGGAGTCGATCACGATGACCTCGACGGCGCCGCTGCGGACGAGGTGCTCGGCGATCTCCAGCGCTTCCTCGCCCGTGTCGGGCTGGGAGACGTGGAGGGCGTCGATATCGACGCCGAGTCGCTTCGCGTACGACGCGTCGAGGGCGTGCTCGGCGTCGATGAAGACGGCGTTGCCGCCCTGCTTCTGCGCCTGCGCGATGATGCTAAGCGTCAGCGTCGTCTTGCCCGACGATTCGGGCCCGTAGATCTCGATGACGCGGCCCCGCGGCACGCCGCCGACGCCGAGCGCGACGTCGAGCCCGAGCGAGCCGGTCGGGATGGCGTCGATCTGCACGCGAGCGTGCTCCTCGCCGAGCTTCATGATCGCGCCCTTGCCGAACTGGCGCTCGATCTGCTGCACGGCGAGCTCGAGGGCCTTGGAACGCTCCCCCTTGCCTTCGCGATTCGTTTCCCGAGTGGACGGATTCACGGCCATCTGTTCCCCCTGGTTTCTTGCTGGCGGTCCGTGCCGGGACGCCGTTCGGGTCGGGGTGATTGATTGTGATTCGGATTCGCGGGCCGCCGCCGGCGCGGCGGCGCCCGGCGGCTCCCGGCGGCTACGTGTCGCCGGCGCCCGGATCTTCGCCGCGTCGCGGCGGTGGGAGACGCACCTCCCGGAGCGCAGTATAGCGGGAGCCCGACGGATGGAGGTCACTTTTCATCACGACGATCCGGTCGAGGAGCGCCGCGGCCGGAGGAGGGGGAGGGGGAGGCGCGTAGCCGCGGAGGGCGCCGAGCCCCTGTGCCCCCTCCCGGACGCGGCCGAGCGTGAGGTGGGGGCGGAACGGCTTGTCGGCGCGGTCGAACCCGGCGGCGTCGATGGCCGCGTTCACGCGGCGTCCGAGGGCGAGGAGTTCCGGCTCCCCCCGCGAAATTCCGATCCACAGGACGCGCGGCCGGTCGAGCGTCGGGAAACCGCCGAAGCGGCCCAGCTCGGCCAGCGGCGCCTCGAAGCCGTCGGCCCCCCGCGCGACAGCGTCGCCCACGCGGGCCGTGCCCGATTCGCCCAAATCGCCCAGGAACCGGACCGTCAGGTGGAGATTCCCAGGCCGCACCCACGAGACGCCCTGGACCAGGCCGGCCAGTTCGCGCGAGACGCCCGCGAGATACTCCTCCCACGCGGCGGGGATCGGAATGGCGACGAACGTCCGGATCGCCATGCTCCTCCGGGGCCTGCTAGGGCCGGACGCCGCCCTGGAGGTGGCGGCGGAGAAGGTCGAGGGCGTAAGCCGTCGCGCGGGTCGCGATCTCGGCGCGCGTGCCGCCCAGGACGTGGCGGACGCTCCGGGCGCCCTCGGCGGAGGCGATCCCCAGGAAGCAGAGCCCGACCGGCTTCTCGGGCGATCCGCCGTCGGGACCGGCGATTCCCGTGCTCGACAGGGCGAGGTCGGCGCCGAATCGCGCGCGGGCGCCGCTCGCCATCTGCTCGGCCACCTCGGCGCTCACCGCACCGACCCGCTCCAGCGTCGCGGCCTCGACGCCGAGCAGATCCTGCTTCGCCCGGTTGGAGTAGGCGGTCACGCCCCCCAGAAAGTAGCGGCTGCTCCCCGGGACCGACGTGATCGACGTCCCCATGGCGCCCGCCGTGAACGACTCGGCCACCGCGACCGTCAACCCGCGCTCACCGAGGGCCGCGCCGACCACTTCGGCCAGCGTCTGGAGCCCATGGGCGTAGACGGCCGCGCCGGCCGCCTCCACCACCCGGCGCTCCGCGTGATCGAGGGCCTCGGAGATCCACGCGGCGGCGTCGCCGCTGGCCGAGAGCGTCACGTCGAGCCCGTTCGAATGCGGAAGATAGCCGACGCGGAGCGGAATCCCCTCGCTCTCCAGGCCCGTCAGCCGCTCCGCCAGGAGCGACTCCGAGAGCCCGATCGTCCGCACGATGCGCCGCCCGGTCACCGACCCCAGTCCAAGCCCCTTCAGCCTCGGGACGACGTAGTTCGCCATCATCGCCTCGCACTCGGCCGGGACGCCCGGGAGGACGAAGACCTCGGCGTGGAGGTGGGCGAAGTGGAGGCCCGGCGCGGTGCCGCGCTGGTTCTCGATCACCTGCGCGCCGCGCGGGACGAGCGCCTGTCCCTCGTTGATCGAGGGCATCTCGATCCCCCGTTCGCGGAAGCGCCCCCGGATCATCGCGAGAATGGTCTCGTCGAGGACGAGGCGGCGGCGAAAAACGGTGGCGATCGTCTTGCGTGTGAGATCGTCGGGAGTCGGTCCCAACCCGCCGGTGGTGATGACGATCGGAACCCGGTGAACCGCGACGCGAAGCGCCTCGCCCAATCGTGCCGAATCGTCGCCCACCGTCGTGATGTAGTCGACCGGAATGCCGAGAGAGTCGAGCGTCTCGATGATCCGCTCGGCGTTCGTGTTCCGGCCGAGCCCGGTGAGAAGTTCGGTCCCGATGGAGACGATTTCCACGGACACGCGGAGGCTCCTTGGATCGCGGGGTCGCGAAACTAGAAAGGCGCGCCGGCCCAGACGGCCAGCCGAAGCACGAGATTGGTCGCGATGCCGGCCAGGAGGTCGTCCGCGACCACGCCCCATCCGCCCGGCAACTCCTGGATCTGGCGGATCGGGTACGGCTTCACGATGTCGAAGAAACGGAAGAGGAGGAACGCGGCCACCAGAAAGAGCGCCGGCGATCCGGCGCCATGGCTCACGCCGAGAACCGCCACGAGCATCCCCGCCACCTCGTCGATGACGATCGGATGCGCGTCATGCCCCAGTTCCCTCTCCGCCTCCCCGCTTGCCCAGATCGCCAGCGGGACGACGAGGAGGAGGGCGATGCCGAGAACGAACGGGGCGCGCACCGCTTCCGGTACGAGGAGGAGCGCGACGGCGGCCGAGGCCCAGGTAGCGGGAGCGACGGGAAGCCGGCCGAGCCCGAATCCCGTGGCGAGAAGAATGGCGAGCGGGCGCACGCGCCGCCTACCCCAGCTGCTTCAGGACCATCTTGCAGGAAAGCTTGAGCGTGTCGAAGACGCCGGTGCCGCGGAACGCCACCGATTCGAAATAGGGGTGGCCCTTGGGATTCAGTTCCTTCTCGAGGTCGGCGACCGAGACGACACGCGGGAGATCGCGCTTGTTGTACTGCATGATGATCGGGATCTTCTCCACCGAGAGCCCGTGCTCGGCCAGATTGTCGTGCATGTTCATCAGGCTCTCGACGTTGGCCTCGTAGCGCTCGATCTGCGAATCGGCCACGAAGACGATGCCGTCCGTTCCTTTCAGGATCAGCTTCCGGCTGGCGTTGTAGTAAACCTGTCCGGGGACCGTGTAGAGGTGG
>JBBTHR010000074.1:0-7273 GCA_038060295.1 Candidatus Eiseniibacteriota bacterium | reverse complement strand
CTTCCAGATGCGGGCGCGGAATGCCGAGCACGACGTCGCCGTACATCTGGATGAAGCGGCGATACGAATCGTAGGCGAAGCGCGGATTGCCGCTCCGCCGCGCCAGGCCTTCGACCGTCCGGTCGTTCAACCCGAGATTCAGAACCGTGTCCATCATCCCCGGCATCGAGAGCGGCGAGCCCGAGCGGACCGACACCAGTAAAGGATTCGCGGCGTCGCCCAGGCGGCGCCCCAGCATCTTCTCCAGGCGCCGGAGCGCCTCGTCCTCCTCCGCCACGATGGAGTCGAGGAGCTTCCCGCCCGCCTCGTAGAACTGGCGGCACGCCTGCGTGGTGATGGTGTAGCCCGGGGGAACGGGAATTCCGGCGTTCGTCATTTCGGCGAGGCCGGCCCCCTTGCCGCCCAGCGTGTCGCGCATGCGCGCGTTTCCCTCCGCCTGCCCGTCGCCGTAGAAGTAGACCCACTTCACGCGTTGCAGAGTCTCGATCGTCATGGTCATGCAGGCTCCCTGACGAGGCGGGCCACGCCCCGGATGTCGCCGACCTCGAGGCCGGCCTGGTTACGCAGCACGCGCCCCGCGAACGCGCCCAACCGATCGCGTTCGGCGGCCCCGATCAGGCCGAGCTCCGCGAGAACCGCGATGGTGGCGGGGCCCAGCGCCCGATCGGATCCGTCCTCGACCTTGATCGCCACTCCCCATCCCTGGACGGGGAGCGCGATGGCGTGGACGGCCTCGGCGCCGATTTTTGTGACGATCCCGGGCAGCGAACGCATGAGAACCGTGTCGAGGAGCCCCTCCCCCGCCACGAACTGGGGGCAGGTCCGCATGGCATCGCGAATCGACGCCAGCGCGGGCCGGCGATTCCCCCCTGCGTCGACGCCGCGCCCCAGGAGCGCGAAGGCGAACGCGAGCGTCGCGAGCGGCATCCGCGGATTGGGGGCGCTGCAGCCGTCGATGGCCGGCTCGTCGTCCGAGAACGGCTCGCCGACTACCTTCTCGAAGGCGGCCCAGATCCGTTGCTGCACCGGGTGTTCTGGTTGGGTGTACCCCGAAAGCGGCGTTCCCAGGAAGCGGGCCAAAAGGAGCATCCCCGCATGCTTCCCGCTGCAATTGTGCCGCAACGGGTTGGGCGCCTCGCCGCGCGCGCGGAGCGCCTCGGCGGTGGCCTTGTCGAACGGGGAGTGCGTGCCGCAGGCCAGATCGGCGACGGTCGCGACGGCCTTGGCCAGGATCTCGGCCGCGAGCGCGGCGTGCGAGTCGGTTCCGCCGTGCGACCCGGCGATGAGCGCCAGGGCGTCGGCCCCAAGGCCCGAACGTGCGAAGGCGCCCGACTCGACCACGGGGAGTGCCTGGAACGGCTTGAAGGAGGAGCGCGGATAGACGAGGAGACGGGGCTCGCCCGCGTGGGCGATCAGGCGACCGGAGGCGTCGACCACGGCCACATGGCCGCGGTGGACGCTTTCGACGTGGCCCCGGCGCCGGACGTAGACGAGCGGGCTCGGCGTCACGTCCGTGACGGCGGGATCGATGCCGGCGCGCCGCGGCGCCATCGCAGGTAGTCCGGTGCGTGGCACGGCCGTCGCGGCCTAGCGGTCGATCTGGGCCTTCTGCAGCTTGCCCGAGTAGTCGATGTAGACCGACTTCCATTCCGTGAACGCGTCGATGACGGTCGGGCCTCCCTCGCGGTGGCCGTTCCCCGTCTCCTTCACGCCGCCGAACGGAAGCTGGACCTCGGCGCCGATCGTCGGCCCGTTCACGTAGGTGATGCCGGCCTCGATGTCGCGCACGGCCCGCATGGCCTGATTGACGTCGCGCGTGTAGATGGACGACGAGAGGCCGTACGGCGTGTCGTTGAGCACCTGGATCGCCTCCTCGAACGAGGAAACGGTCAGCACCGAGAGGACCGGCCCGAAGATCTCCTCGCGCGCGATCCGCATCCGCGGCGTGACCTGGTCGAAGATGGTCGGGCGGTAGAACGCGCCGTCCTTCAGCGCGCCTTCCTCGGCGACCGATCCGCCGCAGAGGAGCTTCGCCCCTTCCTTCTTGCCGATCTCCACGTAGCCGTGAATTCCCTCGCGGGCGCGCGTGTTCACGACCGGCCCCACCTCGGACGCCGGGTCGAGCCCGTCTCCCAGACGGAGCTTCATGGCCCTGTCGACCAGGCGCGGCACCAGCGCGTCGCGGACGCTCTTCGTCACGATGAGGCGGCTGGTCGCCGTACAGCGCTGCCCGGTGGTGCCGAACGCGCCCCAGAGCGCACCCTCGATCGCCAGTTCGAGATCGGCGTCGTCCATCACGATCTGCGCGTTCTTCCCACCCAGTTCGAGCGAGAGCCGCTTCAGCGACGGCGCGCAACGCGCGGCGATGTCCTTCCCCACCTCGGAGGAGCCGGTGAAGGAGATCATCTTCACGTCGGGATGCTGGACCAGCGGAACGCCCACCGCGCTGCCGCCGCCGTGAACGATGTTCACGACTCCGTCGGGAAGGCCCGCCTCGGCCAGGATCTCGACCAGGTGGTGCGCGGATGCCGGGGTGTCGGTGGCCGGCTTGATCACGACCGTGTTCCCCCCGAGGAGCGCGGGGAAGATCTTCCAGGAGGGAATGGCCATGGGGAAGTTCCACGGCGTGATGAGGCCGCAGACGCCGAGAGGCTGGCGGATCGACATGGCGAACTTGTTCGGCAACTCCGACGGGACGGTCACGCCGAAGAGACGGCGGCCCTCGGCGGCGATGTAGTAGGCCATGTCGATGGCCTCCTGCACGTCGCCGCGCGTCTCGGCCAGGACCTTCCCCATCTCCCGGGTCATGACGCGGGAGACCGCTTCCTTCCGCTCGCGGAGGATTTCCGCGGCACGAACGATGATCTCGGCGCGGCGCGGCGCGGGAACAAGGCGCCAGGAGACAAACGCCTTCGAGGCGGCCGCGACGGCGTCTTCCACGTCCTGGGCCGACGATTCCGGGAACGTTCCGATCACGTCGGAAGGACGGGCGGGGTTCCGGTTTTCGAAGGTCTTTCCCGACCGGGCGGCGGTCCACTTCCCGCCGATCAGGTTGAGATAGGCGCGGCTCGGGGCATCTCCGCTCGTGGCGCGGTTGGCGGCGTCGGTGGCGGGGGCAAGGGCTTCCGGGTTCATGAATTCCTCCAAACCGCCGCGGTTGGTTCGCGGCGGGCTACTTGATGATGACGAACTTACCCCTGCGAGTGCGGCCGTCCACGGTTTCGACTTGATAGAGGTAGATCCCCGAGACCACGGGGTTGCCGCTGCCGTTGCGGAGATTCCACGGCACATCCCCGATCTCGCCCCCCGGGCTCGCCGCCTTGTCCGCCACGAGTTCGCGGATGAGTTCTCCGGCCGCGGTGAAGATTCGAATCGTGGCCTTGTCGGGAACCCGGATGAATCGGAGCAGACGCGATCCGTCTCCCGGCTCCCATTCGGCGCGCACCTTATACGGATTCGGAACCACCGCGACCGTTTCCAGGTTGTCGGTAGGGGGGGAGCCAGGCAGAAGCCTCACGATCTCGCTCGAGTCGATGGCGGTCTCGTAGAAGTCGGAATTGATGATCACCGTCGTGTCGATGGCGGTCACGGCGTACTCATTGCGAAATCCAGAGAGACTGCCGCCGTCGGCGAAGACCCAGCAGTTGCTGCAGGTATCCTGGGGCGCCCCCGGGGGGTAGTCGATGACGTACGTCCCGTCCGGGCGCCGGTTCTGTTGGAAACCGTGAAAAAAGAGGCCGGTCCCGGTGAACTGGAAGAAGACTCCCGGGCAGGGAGAGAGCGCCTGCCAGCAGAGGGGAGCCTGGTTGGCGGCCCGGGCCTTCCACTGACCGATCGCCTCGAACGGGCGGGCGCTCACCCCAAAAATCGTTCGGCGGACCCGGTACCCTCCCCAGGTCGTGTCGGCCTCAGAGCTATCCCCGTTCCAGACGATGAAAGAAAAGTTGCCAGTCGCGTTCCCAAATGCATTGTTCAACAAATTAGTGTAAAATCCGCTTACATCCTTGGGTGACTTCAGGCCAGGAGATTGCGCGGAAACGGGCGGCGCGGGGAGCAGCAGGGTCGCGGCGAGCACGGCTACAATCGCGTAAGTCTTTGATGCGAAGGACATTAACTTCCCCTTATGCCCGGACGGCCCCGGCCATGCGCCGCCGCGGAACGAGTCTCATCTCCGTGTGGGGGGGTTCCTGGGCCAAGAACTCTTAAGGAGGCCCGGCCAAACGGGCCCCCGGCCATGGCGACCGGGCCTGACCCTGGCCGCAGACTAGGCTTCAAGTGATGGAGTGTCAAGGCGATTTTGGACCCCTTCAAACCGCGTAAGTTCCAAAAACTGCTTGACACTCCGGCGATCGGACAGGTATACTCTTTAGAGCATAAAAGCGGGACGAGATATTCCCGATGCGGCTAGATGACTTCATGTTAGAGCCACCTAGAAGACTGATTGAATAAGGAGGTGATTAGACCCGGATTGTCGTCTACCTTATCCTCTTGAAGGTGTCTTCTCGCTTTTACCCGCGTTAGAGAGGAGATGAAGGAATGAAGAAACTGCTAGGTGTGGCCGTGCTGCTGGCGCTCGTCATGGCGCTCGTGCCGGTCCATGCGTATGCGGCCTTCCGTGGGGTTTGGGATCCCCTCACGAACGGTGCCCCGTTCCAAACCGGCCTTGCCAACGGTTGCGAGCAGCCCTCGCTTCGGCCAGGAACCACTTTTGCAACCGCCGGACATTCCAACGTTGAGCGCTGGTACGCGTTCACGACGCGTAGCACGACCGTTGGCAGCGAGACCGTTCGCTCGATCTGGCAGGGTTGGAACATTGACCAGGCCGGTTTCCGGGTCGCCAACATCGCCAACGCTCGTACCCCGCTCCTTGTCGATCCCGCCTCGGTGGTTTCCTACACCGATCCGGCGTGGAGCCCGAACGGTAAGTATCTCGCGTACGTTCAGAGCGACGGCGCCCTGACGCAGTCGGCCATTTACGTGCAGGAGTACGCTATCGCGCCGACCATGGCGGCGTCTACGGTTGCGGTCGGATCGCCGCTTCTCATCGTTCCGGCCAGTCCTGGCGTCCTCAATCGCAACCCCGACTGGAAGCCGGATGGCACCGGCATCTGCTACGCGTCGACCGCTGCCGGCCCGTCGCTCGACATCTGGTATGTCAGTGTCGATATGACGACCGCCACCGTCGGCGCCCCGGCGCGCGCCACGAACGTAGACACCAAGGCCGAAGTCACGCCGACGTGGGGCTCGGGCAACCGGATCGCCTACTCGACGAACAAGTTCGGCCGCAACGTGATCGAAATCGTCGACCTCGACGACATGAGCACGACCCTGGCGGAGACGAACTTCGCGTCGGTCTCGCACAACAATCCGAGCTGGTCGTCGGACGGCAATTCGATCTACTACGATGCCCCGCAGAGCGAGGACATCAATAACAACAGCGACATCTGGACGCTCAACCTCCCGACGCAGGCGAAGTGCGACATCTTCTTCGACAACCGAGGCGACGCGGATCCGGATGTCTCCGCGCTTACCAACACCACGCTCGACGGGATTCCGTACAACCTGCTCCTCGCCTCGAGCCAGGGCCTCAATTTCGGTCTCGGCATCTTCCGCGGGAGCGCGGTCAGCTGCGCGCCCGCGCTCCCGATCGGTGTCGCTATTTCGCCGACGACGCTGAACCTCGGCAGCCAGGGCCAGAACATCACCGTCACGATCACCATGCCTCCCGAAACGCAGGCTGCCGGTTACCGTGCGGCTTGTGACGTGCCCGATCGTGGTCCCGGCATCCCCGCCGGCACCGAAGGCATCAAGAACCGCAAGACCGGCATTGTCAGCCCGACCTTCCTTGGTCTTGGCGCGAAGACTTCGCCGGTGAACGGCTCGCCGTTCGCTGAGCTCATCAATACGGAACAGGCCGGTGAACGTCAGGTCGACGCCACGTACGTCCGGAAGACCATCGAGGCCCGGCTCGTGGCGCTCGGTCTCGTGAATCAACTCGTCCCCTGCCAGGTGACGGCCTACTCGAATCTCCGCGGCCGCCAGTTCCAGGGCTTCGGATATCTCAGAATCGCCGCGAACAACCTGGCCGGCCAGGTCGTCCGGGTCGAGCAGAACGCTCCGAACCCGTTCAACCCGGTCACCAAGATCAAGTTCGCCGTTGCGAAGCCCGGCTTCGTGAACGTCCGGATCTACAACGTCCGTGGCGAGCTCGTGAAGACCATCGCGAGCGGCAACTACGGCACCGGTTCACACGATGCCACGTGGGATGGATCGACCCGGACTGGCGCCAAGGCCAGCGGCGGCGTCTATTTCGCGAAGGCCAGCGTCGGTGACGGCAATGGCGGCGAGGTTACGTCCGACGTCATCAAGATGGTGATGGCGAAGTAACCAGACCTCCTGGAATCAAGCCGCACAGCGGCCGCGGGGCTTCGGCTCCGCGGCCGTTTTCATTCCTCGTTCGTGCCCCCCCGCGGGTGAACGCGCAGGGGCGGCAGCGGGGCGGAGGCGGGGTGAAACCCTCCGGTCGCTGTGCGGCGCCCGCGCTTCGCGCGTGCTTGCAGGCTCCCGCTGGGTTTCGCCCGCCTCAGCCCCGCCGCTGACCACGAAAGCTCGCCACGCTCGCCTCCTATGCCTCGCGCGCCACGTACCCTGGCATCCGCGCCCCACCCGCGCCGGGCAGGTGATCCGTGTCCGGCATCTCTGTCGGACGGGAGTTCTACTTGTCGCTGATCACCCCGGTCATCTCGTTTCCCACAACGCACGAAGCGGTACGGCGAAAAACCCGTCACCGAAGCTTGCAGTGATCTCACCGTCGTAGAGCACCACTCCAGCAGCGAAGCGCTTGCCTGTCGCCGCAACTCCTGAAAGACGAAGGTCTCCAGAAGTTGCCCGAGCAACGGTCGATCGGCCGCCAGCGACACTGCATCCACGCCCAGCAGCGCGCACGCCAGCCCGCTGTCTCCGAGATGCAGCTTGGGCGTCTTGACGAGCCGACTCAAGCCGGTTGCTGTGCCACGGCGGCAGCGCCTCGAGGAGGAAGACGCGCTCAAGCAGTGTGACGTAATCTCGGATGGTCGGCCGGCTGAGCTGGAACGGCGCCGCCAGGTCGGCGACGTTCAGCAGCCGCGCCGTCTGCGCGGCGGCCAGCGAGAGCAGCCGCGGCAGCGCGTCCAATGCACTGATGCGGGCGAGATCCCGCACGTCGCGTTGGACAAGGCCTGATCAGCGACAATCAAAATTCCCGTCCGACGACAATTAGAATTCCCGTCTGGAG
>JBBTHR010000073.1:0-22222 GCA_038060295.1 Candidatus Eiseniibacteriota bacterium | reverse complement strand
TCGCGAGAGGATACGACTTTACGAACGCGGGGCCGGTCGTTCCATATTGTCTAGCGCCTCGCTCCCTCCGGGGAGCCCGGCGACAACGAACACGAAGAGGGGGGCGGACCACGGTCCGTCCCCCTCTTTCGTTTCCCCCCCACCGTGCTACCCTCCGCGCATGAACGGAACCATCGTTGTCCGCCCGGGCCGGCGCCTCAGCCTCCGATCCGTCGACCCCGGCGATACCCGCGGCTTCGCCTCACACGACGAGGCGCGGGTACAACTCGCCCGCGATCTCGAGCGGCTCCGCGAGCTGCAGAAACTCCTCGTGGCCGACGGGCGCCACGCGCTCCTCGTCGTTCTTCAGGCGATGGACACGGGAGGCAAGGACGGCACGATCCGCCACGTCATGAGCGGCCTGAACCCCGCCGGCTGCGCGGTGACATCGTTCAAGGTCCCGAGCGCGGAGGAACTGGCGCACGACTTCCTCTGGCGCATCCATCGCGCGGTCCCGCCGCGCGGCATGATCGGGGTTTTCAACCGCTCCCACTACGAGGATGTCCTGGTCGTCCGTGTCCACGGTCTCGTCCCCGACGCCGTCTGGAAGGCCCGCTACCGGCAGATCAACGAATTCGAGCGACACCTCACCGAGAACGGCGTGGCGATCCTCAAGTTCTATCTCCACATCAGCAAGGCGGAACAAGCGGAGCGGCTGCGGGAGCGGATCGAGGAGAAGTCGAAGAACTGGAAGTTCGCGGTGGGCGACCTGAAGGAGCGGAAGCTCTGGAACCGGTACATGGCGGCCTACGAGGACGCCGTGAATCGCTGCGGCACGCCGTGGGCGCCCTGGCACGTCGTGCCGGCGAACAAGAAATGGGCGCGCGATGCACTCATCGCGCGCGCCATGGTCGAGACGCTGGAATCGCTCCGGCTCCGCTACCCGAAACCGAAGGTCGACCTCACGAAGATCGTCATTCGCTAGGAGTCCGTCGCGGCGGCTAGTGGGCTGACGCCGAGTCGGCCGCGGCGGAATCGGCGGGCGCCGCGGGCGCCGCTTCGCCGCCCGAAGCCGCCACACCCTTCGACGCCGCATTCTCCTTCTCCGCCGCCTCGATCGCCTCGGCCAGCTCCTTCGCCTCGCCGGACTTCTTCGCCTCCAGCCAGGCGAGCTGCTCCCGCGCCTTCTCGAGATTCCCCGACATCACGTAGGCCTCGCCCAGGTACTCGTGGGCTTCTTCGTAGTCCGGATCGATCGCGAGCGACCGGTCGTAGGCGTCGAAGGCTCGCCGCAGGTCGCCGACGTTCCTGGAGCAGTAGCCGATCATGTTCCACGCCTCCGCGTACGGCTCGTGAAGCTGGACCGCCTCCTCGAATCGCGTGAGCGCCTTGGCGAATTTCTCGGTCGCCTGCGCCGTCTTCCCCGACTTCTTCAGCTTCTTCGCCTCCTGCGCGTCCTTGTAGCCCTTCTTGTACGAGAGCTCCGCCAGGGCGCGGCTCTCCGATGCCGGTTTCTCTCCCGTGGCGGCGGGGTGATTCGACGTGCTCTGCTGGCTCGGCTCGTGCCTCGGGGGCGACGGCGCCGCGACGGCGATGGCGGCTGCGGCCATGAGGGCGAATGAGAGAGGGGCGAGGTGAAGAAGGCGCGGGCAGGGCATGGAGCGTTCCCTCCGGTTGGAGATGTCGATGGGGGCGCCAACCCGGCGTGACGGCCCGGGCGCGCTCCCGCGATCCTACCAGAGCGCCCCGAATCGGGGTATGCTCCCCCCTTCATGGACCGTTCCGCACATCGGGCCCCCTTTTCGAGCACGCGCCGCCGCGTTCGCGTGGCGCTCGTCGCCGCGGCCCTTTTCGCCGTGGCGTCGCCCGCGTGGGCCGGCGGCCTCGACGATCCGGTCGTCCCGCTCCTCCTCGGCATGGCGCTCGTGCTCGGCGCCGGAAAGTTGGGAGGGTGGCTGGCGACGCGCGCGGGCCAGCCGGCCGTCCTGGGCGAGCTGGTCTGCGGCATCGTGATCGGAAATCTCGGTCTCCTCGGCTATCACGGAGTCGAGGGGCTGAAGCACGACGCGTTCCTCCAGATCCTCTCCAGTCTCGGCGTCATCGTTCTCCTCTTCGAGGTGGGGCTGGAATCTACCGTCACGCAGCTTGTCCGCGTGGGACCGTCGGCGCTCCTCGTCGCCTTACTCGGCGTAGCGACCCCCTTCGCGCTGGGGTGGTTCATGGGAGCGTGGCTCCTTCCCGAGAGGTCGGTCTACGTGCATGCCTTCCTCGGCGCGGTGCTGACGGCCACCAGCGTCGGCATCACCGCGCGCGTGCTGCGCGACCTGCGAGAGTCGGGAAGCGATGAAGCGAAGATCATCCTCGGCGCCGCCGTTATCGACGATGTCCTCGGCCTGATCATTCTCGCCGTCGTGAGCGGCATCATCACCGCGGCCGATCAGGGCCTCTCGCTCTCGCTCGGCTCGGTCGCCTGGATCACCGTGAAGGCGGTCGGATTCCTCGCCCTCGCGGTCGGCGCCGGAAAGGCGCTCGCCCCGGCTCTCTTCCGGCTCGCCGCGCGCGTCCGCGTGCCGGGCGTGCTCCTCGTCTCGGGCCTCGTCTTCTGCTTCCTCCTCTCCTATCTGGCCGCGAAGGTCGGGCTGGCGCCGATCGTCGGAGCGTTCGCCGCCGGCCTCGTGATCGAGCCGGTCGTCTTCGAGGCGTTCGAGGAGAGCCGGCAGCATTCGCTGGAATGGTTCCTCCATCCGATCTCGCTCTTCCTCGTCCCGATCTTCTTCGTCCTCACCGGGCTCCGCGTCGACCTCTCGTCGTTCGCCGACCCGCGCATTCTCGGTCTCGCCGGCGCCCTGACCGTGGCGGCGTGGGTCGGAAAGCAGGCCTGCATGTTCGGCGTCTTGCAGCGCGGCGTGGATCGCCTCTCCGTGGGCCTGGGGATGGTTCCGCGCGGAGAGGTGGGGCTCATTTTCGCCAACATCGGCGCGTCGCTCACGATCTCCGGCGAGCGTGTCATCACGCCGGCCACCTACGCGGCCGTCGTCATCATGGTCATCGCCACGACGCTCGTCACGCCGCCCGCGCTCCAGTGGAGCCTGAAGCGGGCGCGGGCGCGCGCCTCCGGCACGAAGGGGACTTCATGAAGTTCCTCGTCCTGGGAGCCGGGCTCCAGGGACATGCCGCCGCGCTCGACCTCGCCCGCGCGAAGGGAGTCGCGGAAGTGGTCTTCGCCGACGTCGATCGTTCGCGAGCCGAGGCGGCCTGCGAACGGCTTCGCGCGCTCCCCGAATGCCGCGCCACCCTTCGCGCGGAGCACCTCGACGTCGGCAACGAACCGCGGCTGACCGACCGGCTTCGCGGCTACAACGTCGTCATCTCGGCGGTCCCCTACTTCCTGAACCTCATCCTCACCCGCGCGGCGATCGAAGCCCGCGTTTCCTTCTGCGATCTGGGCGGTAACACCGACCTGGTCCGCGAGCAGGAGCGCCTCGACGCCGGGGCGAAGGCGGCGGACGTCACCGTCATTCCCGACTGCGGGCTCGCGCCCGGTATGGCGAACGTCCTCGCCGCGGCTGGAATCGCGCGACTCGACAAAGCCGAGGAGGTCCATATCCGCGTCGGCGGACTTCCGCTGCATCCAAAGCCACCTCTCGACTACATGATCGTCTTCTCCATGCACGGCCTCCTGAACGAGTACCTCGGGCGGGCGACGGTGCTCCGAAACGGCAAGCGGGTGGAGGTGGAGACGCTGGGGGACGTGGAGGAACTGGAGTTCCCGAAGCCGGTCGGGCGGTGCGAGGCGTTCGTGACGCTGGGCGGCGCGTCCACGATGCCGTGGAGCTACGAGGGGAAGCTGAAGACACTCGACTACAAGACCGTCCGCTATCCGGGCCATGCCGCGAAGCTCCGCATGCTCCGCGACCTGGGCCTCCTGGAGAAGAAGCCGATCGTCGTGGATGGCGTCTCGGTCGCGCCGCGCTCGGTCTTCGCCGCCGCCGTCGAGCCACGCCTGACCTTCCCGGGCGAGCCCGACGTGGCCGTCATGCGCGTCGTGGTGGAGGGAATGAAGGAGGGAAAGCGCCGGCGGATCACCTTCGACATGCTCGACCGCATGGACATGAAGCGCGGCGTGACGGCGATGATGCGGGCTACCGCCTACCCGACGGCCGCGGCGGCGCTGATGATCGCGCGCGGCGAGGTTCCCTTCCGCGGCGTCGCGGCGATGGAGCGGGCGCTCCCGCCCGAGGCGTTCCTGCGCGAGCTGTCGAAGCACGAACTCCGCATCCGGCAGACCGACGTCGTCGTGGGTGCGAAACGTCCCGCGAAGCGCCCGGCCGCGAAGAAGGCTACGCCGAAGGCGAAGCGGGCGGCCGGAGCCGCCGCCCGAGGGCGGAAGCCAGCAGGTCGCAAGCGGCGCTGACTTTCGCGAGGTCGAGGGAGACGGGCGCGCCCGAGCGCTGGAACGCCAGGGCGAGATCCTCTGTCGCTACGTTTCCCGCGGCTCCCGGAGCGTAGGGGCACCCACCCACGCCTCCCACCGAGGCGTCGAAGATGGTGATTCCCCGCTCGTAGGCCGCGAGCGCGTTGGCGACCGCCATCCCGTACGTGTCGTGGAAGTGGAGCGCGATCCGATCTTGAGGCACCGCGTCGAGGAGCCGGTCGAGCAGCACGTTCACTTCCTCCACCGTCGCCTTCCCGATCGTGTCGCCGATGGAGAGTTCCTCGACCCCGAGATCGAGCAGCCGCTTCGCCACCGCCACGACCGCCGAGGAATCGATCTTCCCCTCGTACGGGCAGGAAAAGGCGGTCGAGATGTAGCCCCGGACGCGGACCCCGGCCTCCAGGGCGCGCGGCACCACCGGGGCGAAACGCGCGATCGACTCCTCGATCGTGGCGTTGATGTTCTTCCGGTTGAACGTCTCCGACGCGGCGGTGAAGACCGCCACCTTTCCCACGCGCGCTTCCAGGGCTCGGTCGAGTCCTTGCTCGTTCGGCACCAGGGCCGAGTAGACGACTCCGGGGCGGCGCCGGATCCGCGCGAAGACCTCCGAAGCGTCGGCCAGCTGGGGAATCCACTTCGGCGAGACGAACGCGCTGACCTCGATCTCCTCGTACCCGGCCTCCGAGAGCGCGTCGACCAGCGCCACCTTCACCTCGGTCGGAATCGGCTGCTTCTCGTTCTGGAGCCCGTCGCGGGGACCGACCTCCACGATCCGGACGTTCACGCCGTCTCTCCCTCCACCGCCGAGGGCTTCAGCCGGACGAGGAGCTGTCCCAGATCGACGCGGTCTCCCTCGGCGCACGCCACCTCCAGCACGACGCCGTCCTCGGGAGCGGTCAGCTTGAATTCCATCTTCATCGCCTCGATCGTGAGGAGGAGATCGCCCTCTCGCGCGCCATCGCCCGCCCGCGCGGCGACGGAGACGACACGACCGGTCATGGGAGCGCGGATCTCGTCCGGCGCGTCGGCCGATCCACGCGCGGCGCCCTCGCGCCCTTCGGGAACCAGGAGCCACGTGCGCCCTCGGCAGGATACCCAGAGTCCGCGCGCATCCTTGGCGACCGCGGCGCGGTGCGTGACGCCGCCGATCGTGAGCGTGATCCACGCGCCCTCGCGCCGGTAGGAGGCCTCGACCTTCGCGGCATCGCGCGTCAGCGTCACGCCACCGTCGCGGAAGGAGACGTCGGCCTCGAGATGCTTGCCGCTCCAGTGGAGGACGAGCCGCCGGCTCACGCGCCTCCTCCTCCCGCACCGCGATTCGCCGGGGTCGCCCGACCCCAGACCCCGAGCCGGGTCCACGGCGAGTAGCGGTCGGCATCGTCGCGACCCACGCGCGAAGCGTCGGGCGGCGCCTGGAGCGCGATCGCCGCCGCCAGGAGCGCCTCGTCGGGAACCGCATCGGGCCCCGGCCACGCCCGAGACTCCAGCGTGTGGGTGTAGGTCTCACCGGTCGCGAAGGCACGGTCCTCCAGCAGTTCGAGCAGGAACGCCTGATTCGTCGCCACGCCCAGAAGCGCGAGCGACTCGAGCGCGGCGATCAGCCGGCGGCGGGCCTCCTCGCGATCGCGGCCATGGGCGATCACCTTCGCGAGCAGCGAATCGTAGTGGGCGTGGACCGGCTGCCACTGGCGGATCCCCGCGTCGACGCGCACCCCATCGCCCGCCGGCCACTGGAGCAGGATGACGTTCCCCGTCTGGGGCAGATAGCCGTGATACGGATCCTCCGCGTTCAGCCGCGCTTCGATGGCGTGCCCGCGGAGCGCCGGCTTCTTCGGCAGCACCCCTCCCGCGGCCACCTCGATCTGCGCGCGCACGAGGTCGAGACCCGATCGCATCTCCGTGACCGGGTGCTCCACCTGGAGCCGCGTGTTCACCTCCAGGAAGTAGAAGTCGCCGCCAGGCCCCAGGAGGAACTCCACCGTGGCGGCCCCCGCGTAGCGCGCCTCGCGCGCCAGCGCCACCGCGGCGGCTTCCATCGCCGCGCGCGTCTTCTCCGACAGGACGGAGCAGGGCGACTCCTCCACGATCTTCTGGTAGCGCCGCTGAAGGCTGCACTCGCGCTCGCCGATCGCGATCGCGTCGCTCCCGTCGCCCAGGATCTGGATCTCCACGTGGCGCGCCGGATGGACCAATTTCTCCAGGAAGAGACGATCGTCCCCGAACGCGGTCGCGGCCTCGCGCCGGGCGCTCTCGAAGGCGTCGCGCAACTCGCCGGCGTCGCCCGCGCGGCGCATGCCGCGTCCACCACCACCTCCCACCGCCTTCAGGAGGACCGGATAGCCGATCTTCTCCGCTTCCCGGAGCGCGTCTTCGATGCGCGCGACCCCCTCGACGCCCGGGATCGTCGGCACGCCCGAGCGCTCGGCGGCGCGGCGCGAGGAGGCCTTGTCGCCCAGGAGCTCCATGCTCTCCGCGGAGGGACCGATGAAGACGACACCCGCCTTCTCGCAGGCTCGCGCGAACGCGGCGCTCTGGGAGAGAAAGCCGTAGCCGGGGTGAATCGCCTCCGCACCGGTGACGCGAGCGGCGTCGAGGAGGGCGGCCATGTTCAGATAGGAATCGGAGGGGGCGGGCGGGCCGATGCAGACTGCTTCGTCGGCGACGCGCGTGTGGTGCGCGCCACGATCCGCCTCGGAATAGACCGCCACCGAGGCGATCTTCATTTCGCGGAGCGTGCGGCAGACGCGCGCGGCGATCTCCGCGCGGTTCGCCACGAGAACCTTGCGAAACAGTCGCGGCGCCGAGGGCCGGGCGAGATCGGCCCGTGCGGGGGTCACCGCTTCCAGGAGGGGCGGCGCTTCTCGAGGAACGCCCCGAGCCCCTCCTGCCCCTCGGGAGACGCCCGGAGCCCGGCGATGGCGCGAGCCGTGTGCTCGATCGATTCGTCTCGCGTCAGGGCGAGACCCTCGCGGATCAGCCGCTTGGCGGCCGCGACCGCGTTCGGACCATTGCCGCGAAGTGCTTCGACCAGGCTGTCGACCGCGGCGTCGAGAGCGGCGATGTCGGAGACAACCTCGTGCACGAGGCCGAGCTCTCGCGCCACCGGCCCCTTGAAGATCTCCCCGGTCAGGAAGTAGCGGCGCGCCGCGGCCGCGCCCACCTTGGGAAGGACGAACGTCGAGATGACCGCGGGGGCGATCCCCAGGCGCACTTCCGTGAAGCCGAAGTCGGCGGCCTCGAGCGCCACGACCATGTCGCAACAGGAAATGAGGCCCATGCCGCCGCCGAGGCAGGCGCCGTTCACGCGAGCGATCGTGGGAATCGGCAGTTCATCCAGTCCGCGCAGCATCCCCGCGAAGCGCCGCGCGTCGGCCTCGTTCTCCTCGTGCGTGAACCGGACGCTTCGCTTCATCCAGTTCATGTCGGCGCCGGCGCAGAAGGCGGTCCCTTCGCCGGTGATGACGACGGCTCGCGGCGCGTCGCCGCCGCCGGCCGCCGCCGCCGCGCGGAGCGAGGCGCATGCGTCGATCAGCTCGCCGATCAGGACGTCGTCGAACGCGTTTCGAACGTCGGGGCGGGCAAGAGTAAGCCGCGCGACGTCGCCCGCGCGATCGAGGCGGATCCTGGTGAATGAAATCGCGGTCATCGGGCTCCTCGAGGCGAAGGAATGGCGGGCGCTACATCCGATAGACGGGCGAAGGCCCCCGGGTCACCGGAGCATTCAGCGACGCCGAGAGCGCGAGCGCCACCGCCGCGCGCGTCTCGGCGGGGTCGACGATGCCGTCGTCCCAGAGGTGCGAGGTGGCGCAGTAGGGGCTTCCCTCGCGCTCGTACTTCTCCATCACCGGCTTCGCGATCGCCTCGGCCTCGGCGTGCGTCAGTTCCTTCCCGTCCCGGGCCAACTGATCTCGCTTCACCTGGACCAGCACCGCCGCCGCCTGCTCCGCGCCCATGACCGAGATGCGGGAGTTCGGCCAGGTGAAGAGGAAGCGTGGACGGTAGCCCCGGCCGCACATGGCGTAATTCCCCGCGCCGTGCGACGCGCCGATCATCAGCGTGATGCGGGGGACCTCGGCGGTGGCCACCGCCTGCACCATCTTGGCGCCGTCCTTCGCGATGCCGCCCGCCTCGTAGCGCTTCCCCACCATGAAGCCGGTGATGTTTTGTAAGAAAAGGAGCGGGATCTGCCGCTGCGAGCAAAGCTGCACGAAGTGCGCGCCCTTGAGGGCACTCTCGCTGAAGAGGACCCCGTTGTTCGCGACGATGCCGACCGGGTAGCCCATCCAGCGGGCGAAGCCGCAGACGAGCGTCATGCCGTACTCCGACTTGAACTCGTGGAAGCGGCTTCCGTCCACCAGCCGCGCGATCACCTCGCGCACGTCGTAGGGCTGCTTCGTGTCGGTCGGAAGGACGCCGTAGAGTTCTTCCGCCGGGTAGAGCGGCTCTTCCGGCTCGGCCAGGTCGAGCGTCACCCGTTTCACCGTGCCGAGACGCTCGACGATGTCGCGAACGGTCCCGAGCGCCTCTTCCTCGGTCGCGGCCATGTGGTCGGTGACGCCGCTCACGCGCGAGTGGACCTCCGCGCCGCCGAGTTCCTCGGGCGAGACCTCTTCTCCCGTCGCCGCCTTCACGAGCGGCGGGCCGGCCAGATAAATCGTTCCGGTGCCGCGCACGATCACGTTCTCGTCCGACATGGCGGGGACGTAGGCGCCGCCGGCGGTGCACATGCCGAGGACGGCCGCGATCTGCGGGATCCCCTGCGCCGACATGATCGCCTGGTTGTAGAAGATGCGGCCGAAGTGCTCCTTGTCCGGGAAAACTTCGGCCTGCATCGGGAGAAAGACCCCGCCCGAGTCGACCAGGTAGATCGCGGGCATCCGGTTCTCGAGCGCGATCTCCTGCGCGCGAATGTGCTTCTTGATCGTGGTCGGGTAGTAGGTCCCGCCCTTCACGGTGGCGTCGTTCGCCACCACGACGCACTCGCGGCCCATGACGCGGCCGATCCCGGTGACGATCCCGCCCGAGGGAACCTCGTCGTTGTAGAGCCCGCCCGCGGCGAGCGCCGAGAATTCGAGGAACGGCGTCTCGGGATCGAGAAGACGCTCGATCCGCTCGCGCGGCAGCATCTTGCCGCGACCGCGATGAAGGGCGACGGCCTGCTCGGAGCCCCCCGCCCGCACCGCGTCGAGCCGGCTTCGAAGTTCGGCGGCCAAACCCTCGTGGTGCGCCTTGTTCTTACGGAACTCGTCGCTGGAGGTCTTGAGATGACTCCTCAGAACGCTCATGGGGATGACACTCTAACCGCTTCCGCCCCAGAGGGAAAGGGGGTAGGGGAAGCCGCACCCCGGAGGCTATAGGTCGGTGCGCCGCTTGCCGATACTTGGGATGCTCGGGCCGCGACCGCCACGCCCGCGCAAGAAATGGAGGCCCTCACGTGGCTGCCAGGCCTGTCGACGAGATCCAATCGCGCATTGAATCGAGAACGTGGTGGCTGTTCGGGCTCTCGATCGTCTTGATCCTCGCCTTGTCCGCCACCATCCCCCTCCTCGTCCTGTCGCTCTTCCGCTCGGGCATGCTGGATGGCTTCTTGACCGCCGACGGCGGCTACAGCATGGTGACCGGGCTTCTGGGACTCACGATTCTCTTTTCGATGACTCTCGTTCATCAGGTGTCTCAGTTGAACAAGGCCCGCCGCCGGATGATCCAGGACCAGATGGACCTGGAACAATCGAAGTGCCGCCTGGCGGAATTGACCGCGCTCTTCCAGCTCGACAACAGCCTCCACATGGGGCTCCCGTTCCAGACGGTTCTTGAGATCACGGTGCGCCGCATCGGAAGCACGCTTCACGCGCACGAGGTCGAGATCTTCCTCCTCTCCCGAGAGACGAAGAGCCTCCACTGCGCGGCGGCGTCCGGGCTGGCGCCCCGCCCGCCCCAAGCGGATGTGCCGATCGGCGAGGGACCGATCGGCTGGTGCGCGCGGCACCGGGAGCCGATCCTCCTCGTGGCGGGGGCGCGAGGCGCCACCTTCGCCGAGTATCTCGCCTCGCGCGCGGGCGCCGGCTCGATCCTCCTTCTCCCCATTCTGGCCGAGAAACGCTGCATCGGCGTTCTGCAGGTCGCTCGCTCCTCGTCTTCCGACGGGTTCCGGACCGAGCATCTCGACCTCGCGCAGCTCTTCGCCGACAACATCGGACCGGTGATCGAGCGGACGCGCGGCGACGCCTCCCTGAGGCAGAACACGGCGGTGGCCGCGACCGATCCGGTGGCCACGGAGGCGAGCGTCGCCGGTTCGTTCCAGGATTCCTTGCTTCAATCCGCCGGGAACGAGCTGAAGTCGCCGCTCACGTCCATCGTCGCCTACGCGGAGGTGTTGGACCAGAACGACATTCGGATGACCCCCGCCATGCGAGCGGAATTCTCGGGGCGCGTTCGGGCGGAGGCGCAGCGCCTCATGGGGCTCGTCGACGACGTGCTCGATCTCGTGCGGCTGGAGCTCGGTCGGTACGTGCTCGAACTGCGGATCAGCCGCGTCAACGACGTCGTGCAGGAAGCCGTCGACGCGGTCCGGTCCTTGGCGGCGGAAAAGGGAATCGTGGTCGAGGCCTCGCTCGACGAGAAGATCCCGAGCCAGCACCTCGATCCCGCGAAACTGCGGCATTCCGTGATTCACCTGCTCCGAAACGCCATCGGTTTCGCACCGGCCCGAAGCCGCGTGATCATCACGACCGCGATGGGAGACGGGGAGGTCCACATCACCGTCCTCGACCAGGGGCCGATGATCGACTCGGCCGATCCGGCGGAGATCTTCGAGATCGACGCCGTGGCGAGGAACGAGCGGAAGCGCGCGAGGAGCGGCGTGGGGTTCGGACTTCATCTCACGAAGCGCTTCGTGGAACTGCACGGAGGGAGCGTGGGGGCCGGCGCGTCGCCCGACGGCGGTTCCATGCTCTGGATCCAGCTCCCGTGTAGTGGTGATCTCTCGACGCTGGTCGGAGAGGATTCATTCGTGGAGGAGTTGACCCAGTACTGATCCGGACCCGCGGCGCCGCGCGGCTCGCCGCGGCGCCGCGATCCTCGTCAGCGCGGCGCGGCGCGCCCCAGCGCGGCGTGGACCGCGGCCATCTCCCCGACGTTTTCCAGCGTCAGCATTCCCACCACCTGCCCCCCGTCGTCGACCACCGGTATCGCGGGACAACCGCTCTCCTCCATACGGCGGAAGACGGGCTCCAGCAGTTCGAGCGGATGGGCCGCGCCGCAGCTCCGCTTGAGGACATCGCGCACGGGCCGGGTCGTGTCACCCCCGGCAAGCGCCTTCAGGAGATCGGCCCGCGTCAGGATTCCCACCGGGCTCCGGCCCGGTTCGTCCTCCAGCACGGGAAAGTCCTGCTGGCTTCCCACCAGAAGGTAGTCCACCGCCTGAGAGAGGGGCGCGCTCTCACGCAGCACACGGAAGTCGCGAACCATGGCGCGCGACACGGGAACCCCGTCGAACGCCGAGCGCATCTGCACCGCGGCCGCCTCCTGTCCCGCTCCGATGAAGACGAAGAGCGCGATGAAGAGGAGCATCGGGTTTCCGAAGAGGCCGACCAGTCCGAAGAGGAAGGCGATCCCCTGCCCCACGGTGGCCGCGATCCGGGTCGCGCGGACGTAGTCGAGGCGGGTGGCCAGAACCGCGCGAAGGACGCGGCCTCCGTCCATGGGGAAGGCCGGCACGAGGTTGAAGATCGCGAGGAAGACGTTCAACACGAAGAGCTCGGCGAGGAAATCGCCCTGGATCACGGTGGCGACGGCGGCCGGATCGTCGAGGCCGCCGACGGCGGCGGAAAACGGAATCAGGAGCAGGCAGGCGATCGCCAGATTCACCGCGGGGCCGGCCAGCGCGATGACGATCTCCTGGAACGGCTTCTCGGGAATCCGCTCCAGGCGGGCCACGCCGCCGATCGGCAGGATCGTGATGTCGCGCGTCTTCACGCCGTAGCGCCGGGCCGCCAGTGCGTGCCCGAATTCGTGGAGGACGACGCAGGCGAAGATGGCCAGAATGAGCCCGACCCCTTCCAGCGCCTTCCACACGTCCCGCCCGCCGGCGAGATGCGCGCCGAAGATGAAGACGAGCATGAGCCCGAATGTCACGTGGACCCGGATCGGGATCCCCGCGACGGTCGCGATCCGCCAGGACCAGCCCATGGTCACCCCGCGCGAGCCTCGAGGTGGCGGCGGAGCCAGTCGTGGACTTCCCGGTTCCAGACAAGCGAGTTCTTCGGCTTCAGGATCCAGTGGTTCTCGTCGGGGAAGAAGAGGAGCCGCGCCTCGGCCCCCTTCGCCTTGTAGACGTTGTAGACGGCGAGCGCCTGCGTGTGCGGCACGCGGTAGTCGCGTTCGCCATGGATGATGAGCATCGGCGTCGTGAAGCCCTTCGTGAAGCGCGCGGGATTGTTACGGTCGATCGCTTCGATGTTGTCCCACGGCTCCCCGCCGTACGCCTTGCTCCGTCCCTGCGTCACGTCGCTCGCGTACTCCGCCAGGAGATCGTAGACCCCGGCGTGATTCACCGCGCAGCGGTAGCGGCTCGTCTGCGACGCGATCCAGCAGACCATGTACCCGCCGTACGAGCCGCCGGCGACCGCCAGGCGCGACGCGTCGGCGATGCCCGCCTCGATCAGGAGATCGGTCGCCCGCTCGATGTCGGCGAACGGCTTGTCCGCCTGCCGTCCCAGGATCGAGGCCGCGTACTCCTGGCCCCACGAGGTCGAGCCGTGGAAATTCACCGCCGCGACCACGTAGCCGGGAGCGGCGAAGGCCTGGAGATTCCAGCGGAAGTGGAAGCTGTCGGCGCTGATGCCGTGCGGTCCGCCGTGAATGACCTGGATCAGCGGCCAGCGCTTCGAGGCGTCGTATCCGGGCGGAAGCACGACGTACATCTGCACCGGGTGGCCCGCGGCGCCGGTGTAAACCATTTCGCGGACCTCGCCCATCGCCACCTCGCCGAGGATCGCCTCGTTGAAGCGCGTGAGCGGGCGGAGGTCGGCGCCGTCGGCGCGGCAGGTGGCCACGTTCGGGGGCGACGAGATGGTCTGATGCGTGAAGTAGAGCCGCCCGTCCTTCCCCACGGCGAGACCCGATACGGAGCCCTCGCCGCTCAGCCGCCGCGGCGCGGCATCCCCCGCGGCGTAGGCGAAGAGGCGCGGCGCCCCCTCGTCCTCGACTTCGAGGAAGAGCGTGCCATCGGCGGCGAACTCCCACGAGGAGGGCGAGCGATCCCACGCCTCGGTCAGGACGGCATGAGCGCCCGAGGCGCGGTCGAAGCGCACGAGCCGGATCTTGTCGGCGTAGAAATAGGGATCGCGCTGAATACCGTAGAGGATCGACGCGCCGTCCGGGCTATAGCGGGGACGGTAGGCGTCGGAGGGATCCGGCGCCTGCCCCGGAGGCGTCAGGCAGCGAACGGCGCCCGATCCATCCGTCGGCACGCTGTAGAGCGCCCAGCGAAGCATGGAATGCGGCGGCTGGCTCGAATCGGCGACGAACGCGATCTCCCGTCCATCGGGCGCGATGTCGTACTGCCCCGACGGCTCCATCAGTTCGAACCAGCCGGTTCCCTTGGGCGTGAGGTCGGTCAGCGCGCGCGTTTCCAGGTCGAGCACGAAGAGATGCGGCCGCTCGCCCGCGGTGAGCCACCGGTCCCAGTAGCGATAGAGCCGGTCCTCGGTCGCGTGGGCCTTCACCGGATCCTTCGCGCGCTTCTCGAGAAGTTCTTTCGTCCCCTCCGGCGTCCGCGCGTCCGCGAGGAGCATCGACACGAACGCGATCCGCTTCCCGTCCGCGAACCAGCGGGCGTCGAAGGCGCCCATCGGAAGATCAGTCAGGCGTTCCGCCTCTCCGCCGTCGAGCCGCAGGAGCATCGCCTGCGCCTTCTCCTCGCCGACCGCGCGCGTGAAGAGAACGCGCGTGCCGTCGGGAGAAAGACGCGGCTCCGATACCGAAGCGTCGCCGGAGGTCAGGGCGCGTGGCGCGGCGCCGTCGGACGGAACGAACCAGAGGCGGGTCCGGCCCTTGTTCTGGTCCAGGTCGTAGCTGGTGACCGGAACGAGGACGAACGAGCCGTCGGGAGCGGGCACCGGCGAGCCGACGCGCTCCATCTTCCAGAGATCCTCGGCCGTGAGGGCGCGACCCTTCGGGTTGCGCGCCGCGTAAATCGTCCGGGTTCGAGTGCCCGTCTCGGGCTGTGCGACGTGCAAGGGGGTACCTCCGGTTCGAGCAGCCGCTTCCTCGGAGGAGAGGGCCGCGGCAAGGGGAGTTGGAGCGAATGAGGATACTCCCGCGAGGCGATCCGCCGCTAGGGCCTGGGAATCGGGCGGCGCACCTTTCGGACGCGCCCGCCCGAAGATCGGGACGCCGGCCGCCACGATCGGGGCGGGCGGCGGGGGCGCGCCGTCCACCCCTTAGGAACGCCTAGAAGCGGTAGATCGCCGCGAGCGGTTGCCGGGTCGGCATCTGGTCCGGCGGAAGCACGTAGACCTCGGCACCACGGCGGAACGCCTCCTCGCTGATGTCGTCCACGAGGTCGCCGTCCCGTTCGTCCAGCTGACGTTCGTGCCGCGTGACCGACCCGGTAGCGCGGTCGAGCATCCCCCAGGCCGTCATTCCCTCCGCCGCCAGCAGGCAGCGAACCCGGCCACTCACCGCCGCGACCGCGATGTCCTCGAGATGGGCCGAGCCGAGCCCCGTTCCGGCGGCATCCCGGTAGCGCTCGGTCCATCGCGCGATCTCGGCGTCGAACTGCCGCTTCACGCGCGGCCAGGCCTCCGCATGGATCTGCTCGCCGTTCGCGCGCTCGAAATTCCCTTCGAGGCCGGACGGGAGCAGGTGGGGGTAGGTGTTGGCTTCACGGTAGATGGAGTGGTAGTAGCCGACGGCCGCGAGAAGGAGCGGTGCCCGCTCGTCGCGGAGGAGGTCGCGCAGACCGCGATCGATGGCGCGGAAGTACTTGAGGAGTTCTTCCTTCGCTTGCTCCCGGTCCGGTCCGCGCCCATGGAACACGAAACTCCCGACGGGACTATGCGCGGTCACCATTCGGTCGTGTATCGGAACGCCGAGAGCGTCGCGCAGGCTGGCCGGCACGCCGTGGAGCTCCACCGCTCCGGCGCCATAGGAGGAGCCTTCGTAGAGCGTGACGTCGTTCTGCGTGATCGAGAGGACGAAGTAGCGCCGGTTCGAGTGAAGGAATCGAAGGAGCGGCTTCGTGTGGAACGTGTCGGCCACGACCACGCCTTCCTGCACCGGCATCGGAAGCCGGTACGCGGTGACGGCGCCCCCCGAGAGAAAGACGGCAAGACCGTCGAGCGCGACCTCCCAGAACGGCTTGTCCAGGAGTTCGCGGAGCGGCTCGAGGAGGCTCTTCGCGTCCCGAGCGCCGCCGTTCGAGAGAAGCGTCTCGGCTTCGGCCAGGAGCGCGCGGAAGCGGACCGGATCCTGTTTCCACTCCGGGTGCTTCCGATGAGTCGTGAGGTAGATGGAAACGCACGGCGGAACGCCGCCACGAAGCAGCCCCGTGAGCTCCTCGGCGCGAAAGGGGCGAATTTCGAGCGCGCCGCTGGTCGGACGCGTTGCCATGGCGGCTACGCGGGTTGGGGGGCGGGTGGAGGGAGCACGCGCGCTTCGACGGTCGAGTCGAAATTGCATTTCTTGTGCGCGCCGTCGCAGAACGGCTTGTTGGCCGAATGACCGCAGCGACAAAGCGAAATCTGGGATCGGCCGCTCAAGTCGAAGGCGCGGCCGTCCTGGTCGAGGATGGTGAAATCTCCCTCGACGCGTATCGATCCGTTGTTCCGGATCGTGATCTTGGTGCCGGACATGATTCCCTCCTGGTGCGAGTGCGGGCGCGCCGGGGAGCCCCTGGCCCGCCGCCTCCGTTCAGTATATACTCCGGGTCGAACCGCGGCACGACGCAACGCACGCGCCTTCCGACGCGCTCCCAACCACAACCCATTCGAGGACTTCCGAGCAATGGCTCCTCAGTTCATCTACACAATGTACCGCGTCTCCAAGGTGCATCCGCCCAACCGCGAGGTGCTGAAAGACATTTCGCTGTCGTTCTATCCGGGCGCCAAGATCGGCGTCCTGGGCCTGAATGGCTCCGGCAAGAGCTCGCTCCTCCGCATCATGGCGGGGGTGGACGAGCCGACCTCGGGTGAGGCGCGTCCGGCGAAGGGACTCAGGGTCGGATTCCTGCCCCAGGAACCGCAGCTCGACCCGGCGAAGGACGTCCTCGGAAACATCATGGAGGGCGTCGCCGAGACGAAGGCGCTCCTCGACCGCTTCAACGAACTCAATCTCAAGCTCGGCGAGCCGCTCGACGCCGACGAGATGGAGAAGGTCATGGAGGAGCAGGGGAAGGTGATGCACGAGATCGAGACGAAGAACGCCTGGGAACTCGACCGCACGGTGGAGATCGCGATGGACGCCCTGCGCGTTCCCGCCCCCGACGCCGACGTCAACAAGCTCTCGGGCGGCGAGCGCCGCCGCGTCGCGCTCTGCCGGCTGCTCCTCTCGCGCCCCGAGATGCTCCTTCTGGACGAACCGACGAATCACCTCGACGCCGAATCGGTGGCCTGGCTGGAGCGATTCCTGCAGGAGTATCCGGGCACGGTGGTCGCCGTCACGCACGATCGCTACTTCCTGGACAACGTGGCGGGCTGGATCCTGGAGCTCGACCGCGGTCAGGGAATTCCGTGGGAAGGCAACTACTCCTCGTGGCTCGACCAGAAGCAGCAGCGTCTCGCGCTCGAGGAGAAACAGGAATCGGCGCGGCAGCGGACGTTGCGGCGGGAGCTGGAGTGGGTCCGGATGTCGCCGCGCGCCCGTCAGGCGAAGAGCAAGGCGCGCGTCGCCGCCTACGAGCGGCTTCTGGCCGAGGACCGGGAGAAGCGCCAGGAGGCCAACGAGATCACCATTCCCGCCGGGCCGCGTCTGGGCGGCCTTGTGGTCGAGGCGAAGGATCTCGTGAAGGGCTACGACGACCGCGTCCTGATCGACAACCTCTCGTTCAATCTTCCGCCGGGAGGAATCATCGGCGTGATCGGCCCGAACGGCGCCGGAAAGACGACCCTCTTCCGCCTCATCGCCGGCCACGAGAAGCAGGACGGCGGGATGCTTCGCCTGGGCGACACGGTGCAGATCGCCTATGTCGACCAGTCGCGCGACGCGCTCGACGGAGACCGGACGGTCTGGGAGGAGATCTCGGACGGGAAGGACCTGATCGAGTTGGGCGACCGGGAGGTCCCCTCGCGCTCCTATGTGGCCGCCTTCAACTTCAAGGGCGCGGATCAGCAGAAGCCGGTGAAAAACCTATCGGGCGGTGAGCGAAACCGGGTCCACCTGGCGAAGCTCCTCAAGTCGGGCGGAAATCTGCTGCTCCTCGACGAACCGACCAACGATCTCGACGTCGACACACTGCGCGCCCTGGAAGAGGCGATCCTCGACTTCGCCGGCTGCGTCGTCGTGATCAGCCACGACCGCTGGTTCCTGGATCGCATCGCGAGCCACATCATCGCGTTCGAGGAGGACGGGAGCGTCGTCTGGTTCGAGGGGAACTTCCAGGACTACGAAGCCAACCGGCACATGCGGCTCGGCGCCGCGGCCGATCAGCCGCACCGGCTGAAGTACAAGAAGCTGGTGCGGGAGTAGAAAATGCCCATCGGGTCAGTCTATCGCGCTCTCGCGGCCATCGCGCTCGTTCTGTCGGCGCAGCCTTCGGATCTCTCCGCCGCCCCGGATTCGTCTGCCTTCTACCGGCGCGCAGGGCTCTACGATGCGTTCGCCCCCGACAGTGTCTGGTTCCAGATCGCCGATTCGACGCTGGCCGTGGGTGATACCCTCACGCTCCTCACGAATCCAGAGTTGCCCCCGACGTCGCCCGAGACGCCCGCGCCGCCGCGCCTCACCGCGGCCCATGTCGGGAGGCGGCTGGGGAGGGAGACCGCGCGCGACCTCGTGGAGGGTCCGACCGAGTGGGCCTATCTCCTCCGCGTCGCGGAGTTTGATTCGATCGAGTCGACGATCGGAATCGGAATCGTGGCGCCCCGCGCCGCCTTCGTGATACGGGAGGGCCACGTGGAATCCGATGTCGACGCCGACGGCATGATCGAGCGTTACAGCGAGTGCGCCAGTTTTGAGGGGGTCCACTTCCAGATATGGGAAGGTCGCGCGCCTTTTCAGGGTGAGTTCGTTGCCCGCTTCTACTACTACGTCCCCTACGCCCTCGATCCGACCTGCCCTGGCATCGACCCAGGCCCGACGGAGTAGCCACCTGGGGGGCCACCGCCTACGGCGTGCCCCGCTTTCCCCTTCGAAGCTCCCATAGCATTCTGTAAATAGACTATTTACGCTCGCGCACCGGGCCGACGGATTCGAGCATCGAGCCCTTGACATTCGTTATCATTATGATATCATAATGGTATCGAAGTCACGGTACGCTCAACCCAAGTGGAGGTCAGGCCCATCATGACGAACGAACGGAAAGTCACAGCGTGGAGCGGTCCCCTGGGGCTGACGGTCGGCCTCCTGCTGGGGGCGCTGGCGATCAACTACTTCATCGGCGCGATCTCGAAGGAGACCCCGGGGCTCCTGATCGTCGCGCTTCCCCTCCTGCTGCTCTCGATCCTCGCGCTCACGGGACTTTTCACGGTGCAGCCGAATCAGGCCGTCGTCCTCGTCCTCTTCGGAACCTACGTCGGCACGGTGCGGGACGCCGGCTGGTGGTGGACGAATCCGTTCAACTTGAAGAAGCGGATCTCGCTTCGCGTGCGGAGCCTGAACGGGCACACGATCAAGGTGAACGACAAGGCGGGCAACCCGGTCGAGATCGCCGCGGTGCTCGTCTGGCGCGTGCGCGAAACGGCCCAGGCGACGTTCGACGTCGAGGACTACGAAGCATTCGTCGCCGTGCAGAGCGAGACGGCGGTCCGTCATCTGGCGAGCGAGTATCCGTACGACGCGCAGGACCACGAGGGGCTGTCGCTCCGCGGGAGCACCGACCGAGTCTCCGAGACGCTGCGCCACGAGTTGCAGGAGCGCCTGCGGCAGGCCGGCGTCGACGTCATGGAGGCGCGCCTCAGCCACCTCGCCTACGCGCAGGAGATCGCAGGCGCGATGCTCCAGCGCCAGCAGGCAGCCGCCATCATCGCGGCCCGCCAGATGATCGTGGACGGCGCGGTGGGAATGGTGGAGATGGCCCTCGAGCGCCTGAAACGGAACCATGTCATCGAACTGGATGACGAGCGGAAGGCCTCGATGGTCTCCAATCTATTGGTGGTTCTCTGCAGTGAGCGGGCCGCGACTCCGGTCCTCAATACCGGGACGCTGCATCAGTAGGCAGGGACGGAGACGGCTCGATGGCTCCCCGTAAGGCGTTCCTCCTGCGGATCGACCCGCGGCTCTGGGACGCGCTGGAGAAGTGGGCGGGGGACGAATTGCGAAGCGTGAACGGCCAGATCGAATACCTTCTGGCGCGTGCGGTGAAGGAGGCGGGACGGGAGCGGAAGCGCGCGCCAGGAGCGAATCCCCCGGGTGAAACGAAGAACCGGCCGGAGCCCGAGGAGGGCCCGGCCGGTTCGATGTAGCGTTCTCGATCTCCGAGCGGTGCGCTTCGCTCTTACCGCCCTTCGCGCCGCTCCCGACGATCGTCCCGCCGCTCCCGGCGGTCTTCTCGGCGCTCGCCGCGGTCCTCCATCAGCTCCCGTCCCGTCGCGCGCGCGTCTTCCTTCGCGATCCTCAGAAATTCCTCGAAGAGGGCGCGCTCGCGATTCATGGCGGGGAGTATCCGCCGCCGAACGTCGTTCTGAATTCGGCGTAGTTCGACGAGAATGGCCCTCTGGCGCCCGAGACGGTTCGCGCTCTCGCCGGCGTCGCGGACGTCGTCGCGGAGATCGCGGCGGTCGTCACGAAGATCCCGGAAGTCCTGGCGCAGATCTCGGCGCGCGTCGCGAACCTCGCCGGGCTTCCCCTCGGCCTTCTCACGCTCCAGCTCCCGGGCGTCGCGTACCACTTCCCGCCGCTCGCTGCCAAGCTCCTGCGCGCTCTTGGCCACCTCGTGCCGGTCCTGCGCGAGATCTCGGTGCGCTTCCGCCGTCTCCTTCCTCAGGAAGACGCGGATGCTCTTGCGGATCTTCTCCTCGTCGCGCGTGCGGCGCTCGGCGTGCGCGCGGTCGAGGAGCGTCAGCTCGCGTTCCAGCCGGCGGACATCGGCGATGTCCCCCGCGAGCTGGGCCTTGTCGGTTCGAATTTCGCGCTCGTTCCGGACCGCCTCCCTCGCGTTGTCGCGAGGTTGCGCGAGGACCGGTCCCGCGCCGAGAGTGGCGATGCCGATTCCGAGACTGATTGTCCACAGTGTGACGCGCTTCATACGTCGCTCCTTCCTGCGCGGCATTGCGCCGCAATCAGTTACCGGAACTCCCGGATCCCGTTCCATCATGCGGGAAGGAGATCGCAACTACCGTGCCGAGGGCAGCGCGCCACCCTGCCAAGCGCCGCGTAGCGCCTCGATCATGGGACGCCCCAGCGGGATTTCGGTGACCGGGCCGTAGCGCTTCGCCACGGCGCGAACTTTCGCCGCGTTCCCCACCAGGACCAGGACCAGATCCGAATCGGGGGGGTAGACGCGCGCGACGGCACGGTGCACGGCCGCACTGTCGACGGCGGCGATTCGCGCGGGGTAGCCGGTGATCTCCTCCTGGTCGAGTCCATGGAAGGCGTTCACGGCGAGTTGCCCCGCCAGCTGGCCGGCCGTCTCCAGATCCGTCGGAAACTGTCCGTTGATGTAGTTCCGGGCGGAGGAGAGCCGCGCCGTCTTCAGTCCCGCGGCGCGGAATCCTCGGAGCGTCTCGAGCGCCAGATCGATCGCCTTCTGCGTCGACTCGGTCTTCGTGTAGGAGCCGATCCCCACGCTGCCGCCGGCCGAGAGCCGCTGAAGCCGGCAACTCGCGCCGTAGGTGAGACCCGACTTGACCCGGAGCGCCGTGTTCAGAAGCGACGCGAAGGTCCCCCCGAACGCCGTATTGGCCACGTCGAGGACATCGCGATCGGAATCGAGGACCGACACGCCGCGATTCCCGATCCAGAAGTAGGTCTGCGTGGCGTCGGGCTTGTCCACCAGGAGTACGCGGCGGCCGCCGACCCGCTCCGGCTCCGTCACGCGCGGTAGCGCGCCCGCGGCCTTTCCCCAGTCGCCGAACGCGGCGCGGAGTTTCGGCTCCATCGTGGAGACGGCGAAATCACCGACCACGACGAGGATGAGCCGGTCTCCCCCGAATTGATCCCGATAGCAACCGAGCACGTCGTCGCGCGTCAGCGCCGCGACGGTGGCCTCGTCACCGCCGATGGGGCGGCCGTAGGGATGCGCGCCGTAGAAGTACGCGCTGCCGTACGCGCGGAAGACGTTCCCCGGATCGTCCTTCAGGGCCACGATGCCATCCACGTTCTGGCCGCGCAGCTTCACGAACTCGGAGTCGGGAAAGGCGGGTTTCCGGAGAACGCTCTCCACGAGTTCGATCATCAGATCGGCGTCGCCCGTCATGAACTCGCCGGAGACGTAGAAACTCTCCATGCCCGCGCCGGTGGACAGCGCGCCCCCGACGCCGTCGACCGCCTCGGCGATCTGCTCGGCGCTCCGCTTCCCGGCCCCCTTTCGGAGCATCTCCGCGGTCAAGGAGGCGACCCCTTCCTTTCCTTCCGGATCTGTCAGCGATCCCCCGCGCTCGTACGCGCTCAACGCGACGAGCGGCACGTCGTGGCGCTCGGCCAGGAAGATCC
>JBBTHR010000072.1:0-17470 GCA_038060295.1 Candidatus Eiseniibacteriota bacterium | reverse complement strand
GTGCTCATTCTCAGCGTGGCCTTCGGCCCGATCTTCAACGACCCGGCCCGCGAGGCGAGCGCGACGCTCTGGGCGGCGCTCTTCTTCGCCGGCGTTCTGGGTCTCACGCGCGCCCTCGATCTCGAGTCGGAGTCGGGCGGCGGCGACGCGCTCCGGTTGACGGGAGCCGATCCCTACGCGCTCTACCTCGGGAAGACGCTCGCGAACCTGATTCTCATCTCCGCCGACTTCCTCCTCCTCCTCCCGCTCGTGTCGATCTTCTTCGACGTGGGAAACCTCGTCGTCCTTCCGGGCGTGCTCGGCGTTGCCGCCCTGGGTCTCGTCGGGTATGCTGCGTGGGGAACGCTCTTCGCCGCACTGGCGAAAGGGCTTCGCGCCCGCGAGCTTCTTCTCTCCGTGGTGCTCTTTCCCTCGCTCGTCCCGCTCTGGATCGGCGCCGTGAAGCTGACGAACGCCCTCTGGGGAGACGGATCGATCGATCCGGTCCGCGACTGGATCAAAGTTCTCGCGGTCATGGACGTGCTGGGGTTGGCGATGGCGGCATTCTTGTACGAACTCATTCAGGAGGCGACGGAGTGAACCCGACGATTCCCCGCTGGTGGAACGGACTCGGCATGACGCTCTGGGCCGCGGCCCTGGCGCTCGTCGGACTATCGTTCTGGCTCGTGACGCGGGCGCCGATCGAGGTACAGATGGGACCGGTGCAGAAGATCGTCTACGTGCACGTGCCAAGCGCCATCGCCACCCTGGTCGCCTTCGGCGTCACGTTCGCGGCGAGCATCGCCTATCTCGCGACCAAGGACTGGCGCTGGGACGGCGTCGCCGCCTCCTCGTGCGAGGTGGGGATGGTCTTCGCGACGGTCGTCATGATCACGGGGCCGCTCTGGGCCCGCTCGGCTTGGAACACCTGGTGGACCTGGGAGCCGCGCCTCACGACATTCCTCATCCTCTGGATCCTCTACGCCGGCTATCACGTGGTGCGGGCCTCGCTGCGCTCGGAGTCGCGGCGCACGATCTCCGCGGTCATGGGGATCGTTTTCTTCGTCAACCTGCCGGTCGTCTGGAAGTCGATCGAGTGGTGGCGCGGATCGCTTCACCCGAAGAACGTGACGATGGCGCCCGAGATGCGCGTGACGCTCCTGGTCGGCACGGCGGCGTGGATGATCTTCTATGGGGCGGCGCTGCTGCAGCGGATGCGGATCGAGTGGCGGGCCGAAGCACTGGCGCTGGCGGACGACGGTGCCCAGGCGGGCGCCGAGGGGAGGGCGCGGGGATGACCTACGCCATCGTCTCCTACATCGTCACGGTCGTGCTCTGGGTCATCTGGGCGCTGGCGACGGCGTCTCGCGAACGAAAGCTGCGGGGGGAGTAGGAACGGGATGCGCGACCATCTGGACGAACTGGAGATCTCGCCGGAACTGGTGCGGGAGATGGTCGACGCCGGGGAGGCGTTCGTCCTTCTCGACATCCGGGAAGATTGGGAGTGGGAACTGGCCCATCTCGACGGGGCGCTCCACATTCCGATGGGGGAGTTGGAGGGGAGGATCGACTCGCTCGATCCCAACGAGGAGATCGTGATCTACTGCCATCACGGTGAGCGGAGTATCGACGCCTGTCTGGTCCTCTGGAACGCCGGCTACCGCAAGGTGCGGAATTTGACCGGCGGCATCAGCGCGTGGTCGGAGCTCATCGACCCGTCCGTTCCCCGCTACTGATCCGCCCCCCGCTACCGATCCTCTCCTCACTACCGATCCGTCCCTCACTACCGATCCGTCCCTCACTACCGATCCGTCCCGGCAGCCCCGCCTAGCCGCGTCTCACAGATGCACGTAGTTCGGCCCGCCGCCCCCCTCGGGCGGGACCCAGGTGATGATCTGGTAGGGGTCGGCGATATCGCAGGTCTTGCAGTGAACGCAGTTCGACGGGTTGAGCTTTAGCTTGATCCCGCCCCGTTCGCCGTCGGGAACCATCTCGTAGACGTTCGCCGGGCAGAAGTGCTGGCAGGGATTCCCGTACTCCTCCTTGCAGCGCGTGGCGCAGATGCTCGTGTCGGAAACGAGGAGGTGCGACGGCTGGTCCTCGTCGTGCTTCGTCCCAGAGTGGAAGACGTCGTTCACCTTCGTGAAGGTCCGCGTGTTGTCGTAGCCGCGCTGCGTCTCCTCCAGCGAGATCGGCGCGACGCCCGCGGCGGCAAGCGTCCGCATCCGCGCGTGCCCCGGCTCCCACGTCGGCCGCTCGCCCAGCCCGCGGCCACCCGTCACGAGCTGGAGCCCGGTGTTCAGCATTCCCGCCCACATGCCGTGCTCGAAGCCCTGGTGGAAATTGCGGACGCCATGGAGTTCCTTCCACGCCCACGAGGCGCGGAATTTCGCGTCGTAGGCGCCGAGCGTGGCGGCGTCGAACTTCCCGGCCAGGAGCGCCTCGAAGGCGGTCTCGGCGGCGAGCATTCCCGACTTGATGGCGAGGTGGACGCCCTTCAGCCGCGGCCCGTTCAGGAAGGCGGCGCTGTCTCCCACCTGGAGCCCGCCGGCCCAGGAGAGGCGCGGCATGGCGTAGAAGCCCCCCTCGGGGATCGCCTTCGCGCCGTAGGAGAGAATGGTCCCACCCTCCAGGAGTGCCGCGACGTAGGGATGGCGCTTGAACGCCTGGAAGATCCCGTGCGGATCGGTGGTCGGATTCCGGTAGTCGAGTCCCGTCACGAAGCCGACCGTGAGCTTGTCGCCGTCCATCCCGTAGAGGAAGCCGCCGCCGAACGTCTCTTTGTCGAGCGGGAAGCCCATCGTATGGACCACGCGTCCCTTCGGAACGCGGCCGGCCGGAAGCTGCCAGACCTCCTTCACGCCGGTGGCGTAGATCTGGGGCGCGCGCCCCTCCTCCAGACGGAGCTTCGGCGAGAGTCTCTTCGCCAGCGATCCGCGCACCCCCTCGGCCAGCACCGTCACCTTCGCCTTCACGTCGGCGCCCGGCTCGAAGTTCGGCTTCCGGTTTCCGTGGCGATCGATCCCCTTGTCGCCCGTCCGAACGCCGACCATTTGGTCGCCCTCGAAGAGCGCCTCCACCGCCGCCATGTTCGGCAGCACGTAGGCCCCCGTCGCCTCCACCAGCCCGCCGAGCCACTTCTCCAGCGCGCCGAGGGAGATGACGTGATTGCCGTGATTCCGGAGCGGCGGAGGGAGGAAGGGGAAACGGATCTGGCCCCCCTTCGTGAAGAGGAAGAGATCGTCGCTCGTCACGTCGGCCTCGATCGGCGCTCCCTGCTCGCGGTAGTCTGGAAGGAGCTCTCGAAGTCCGCGGGGATCCATGACACACCCCGAGATTCCGTGGGCGCCGATCTCGGAGGCCTTCTCGAGCACCGCGATCGTGACGTCGCCGAAGGGATCGCTCCCGCCGGCCGCCGCCGCGCGATTGTGCGCCTCGATCCGCTGCGTCAGGTGGAGCGCCCCGGCCAATCCGGCGGGGCCGCCCCCGACGAAGAGGACGTCGACTTCCAGAACGTCGTGCTGATCGTTCATGCGCTCGTCACCTTCCGGTGCGCGGCGCCGTGCGTGCGCGCCTCGAGCCACCGCTCGGCGTCGATGGCCGCCATGCAGCCGCTTCCCGCCGCGGTGATCGCCTGTCGGTAGACGAAGTCCTGCACGTCGCCCGCCGCGAAGATTCCCTCGACGCTCGTCTTCGTGCCTTCGTGGGTCTTGATGTATCCGTTCGGGTGGAGTTCCAGCTGGCCCTGGAAGAGCGCGCTGTTCGGCTGGTGCCCGATCCCCATGAAGACGCCGTCGATCTCCACGTCCTCTTCGGCGCCGCCATTCGTGTCGCGGAGCCGCACGCCGGTCACGGTCCCCTTGGCGGCGTCGTGGATGTCGACGATCTCGCGGTTATAGAGGAAGGAGATCTTCGCGTTCGCGCGGGCGCGCTCCTGCATGATCTTCGACGCGCGGAACTCCTCGCGCCGGTGGACGATGGTGACGTGCGCGGCGAACTTGGTGAGGAAGGTCGCTTCTTCCATGGCGGTATCGCCTCCTCCGACCACCATGACGCGCTTCCCGCGAAAGAAGAACCCGTCGCACGTCGCGCAGGCGGAGACGCCGTGTCCCATCAGCTTCGCCTCGCTCGGCAATCCGAGGAGCTTGGCGGAGGCGCCGGTCGCCACGATGAGGGCTTCGGTGAGATACCGCTTCCCGTCGGCGTGGAGCTCGAACGGCCGCGCGTTCAAGTTCACCGAATCGACCTGTGCCTGCACGAACTCGGTTCCGAAGCGCTCCGCCTGGGCGCGCATCTCGGTCATGAGGACGGGACCGAGCACGGCTTCGCGGAAGCCGGGGAAGTTCTCGACCTCGCTCGTGATCGTGAGTTGGCCGCCCGGCTGGACCCCCTCGAAGACGAGGGGCTGCAGATTGGCCCGGGCCGCATAGATGGCGGCGGTCAGGCCCGCCGCGCCGGAGCCCAGGACAATCAATTGGCGTGATTCGGTGGTCGGCATGGAACAGGAGGCTCCTCGTTCGGGTTTTGATGCCCAGGGGCACGGCCGCGGTCCCGAATCGTTACCAGCGCTTCGGCATCCAAAGGTCGGTCCGATCGGATGATACTAGGCAATCGCTTGCGGGCGTTCAACCTCTTGGAAGAACGGAATCTAGCTCGCCGCAACCCGGCCCATGGGGCCGGATTCGATGCACCACCCCTAGGAGGAATGGAATGCGCACGAAGTCCCTTCTGACCACGGCTCTCGTTGCCGCCACGCTCGCACTCTCCGCCACCGCTCAGGCCGCCACGTGGACCATCGACCAGGCGCATTCGTCGGTCGGCTTCACGATCCGACACCTCTTCAGCAAGGTGCCGGGCTCGTTCGACAAGTTCTCGGGGACGATCGAATACGATCCGGCGAATCCGACGGCCGCTTCGGTGAAGGTCGAGATCGACCCGACGTCGATCAACACGAAGGTCCAGCAGCGCGACGAGCACCTCCGCTCCGACGACTTCTTCGACGTGGCGAAGTTCCCGGCGATGTCGTTCCAGAGCACGAAGGTGACGAAGGGCGAAGGGAACGCGCTCTCGGTCGAGGGAAATCTCACCATGCACGGTGTGACGAAGCCGGCGACGCTCGCGGTGACCTTCCTCGGAGCCGGCCCGGCGATGGGCGGTCAGCGCGCGGGCTTCGAGGCGACGACGAAGATCGACCGGAAGGAGTTCGGCATCGTCTGGAACAAGACGTTCGACAACGGCGCCGTCCTCGGCGACGACGTCGGCATCTCCATCGACATCGAGGCCTACATCCCCGGAGAGAAGAAGTAGTCTCCGATCGGATTCGGTTCTAGCCATCGCCGCATCCACGCCGCCACCGACTCGACCGTGTCGAGAAGGGGCGGCGGGGTGCGGCGAATTTTGTCTCCGGCCTGAAACGAGTGGCCGGCGCCCTCGATGATCCGAAGCTCCGTGGCGGTCGAACGTCCGAACGCCGCGAACTCCTCGGCCTCCGCCAGGGGGACGAGGGCGTCGCGGGCCCCGTGAACGACCAGCACTGGCGCCGCGAGCGCCGCCAGCGTCGCGGCCGTGTCGTAGCGCGCCGCGTTCGCCTCCCAATCGTGCAGGAGATCGGGACCGAGCCGGAGCGCCTGCCTCGTTCGGAAGTCATAGACCTCCGCCGCGTCGCCCCGCCGCCACGCCTCCCAGGTCGCCTCGGGCCAGACCCCGATCCGCGCGGGAGCGCCCAGGGTCGCCACGGCCCGGACGCGCCGATCGCGCGCCGCGTGGAGCACGGCGATCACCCCGCCGCGGCTATGTCCCGCGAGGCCCAACCGCGCGCTTCCCCCCGCGCCCACTCGCGCCTCCATCCAGTCCGCCACTCGCGCGAGATCGGTCAGATCGCCGGCGTAGGTTCCCGCGCGAAATCGCTCCGGCTCGCCGAACGTCCCCTCGCGGTCGGTGATTCCGGAGGAGGCGAAGTTGAACGCCGCGACGGGAAGGCCCTCCTTCGCCAGACGCGTCGCCAGGAAGGAGAGAAATCCCCAGTCCTTGTAGCCGCGAAATCCGTGGCAGAGGATGGCGCCGCGTCCGCCGGCCGCGTCCCCCGAAGGCGCATAGAAATCGAGTCGGAGAGGGCCACCGTCTGAGGCGACCAGCTCGAAGGCTTCGGGTGTCTGGAGCGTGGGCGGGGGCGTCTCCTCCGGGACCGCGCTCATGCGCGGCTCTCGAGAAGATCGCGGATCAGGTCCGGAAGGACCGGGCCGTCCCCTTCGACGAACTCGAGATCGGCGAGGGCCTGCGGTGGGACCCATCGCCACTCGGATACCTCGAGCGCTCGCGGCTCGCCCGAGACATGGCGGCAGAAGAAGAAATTGAGGGTGACCGTTCGGTCGGGATACCGGTGCGTGAGGGCCCTCCAGAGCCGGCCCACCTCGACCTCGATCCCCAGTTCCTCCATGAATTCGCGCCGCAGGCACGCCTCGATCGTCTCGCCGGCGTCCTGCTTCCCGCCCGGGAATTCCCAGCGCCCTCCCTGGTGATCATGGTCGTGCCGCCGAGCGATCAGGACCTCGGTTCCATTCCAAAGAATTCCGGCGGCTACGTCGAATCGTCGCATGGCGGTCGCAAGACGGTACGGAAGCGCCGGGGAACCGTCAACGGGAGGCGTGGAACTCGGCGCGGGGCCCGGGCTTCGCGCGGGGCTCGGCGAGGTCTACTCCGGAATGGAATAGAGGAAGGCGCGGCGCAGGCGCGGAGGCCGCTGATCCGGATCGAACCCGCCGCGCAGCCAGCCAAGCCACGCCGCCGCGTCCTCGCGGGTCAGCGACTCGGGCAGGAACTCGATCGCGCCGTAGGAGAATCGGTCTCGGCTCCATCCCAGGTTCGAGCGCTTGTAGAAGAAGGCGCAGAGGCGGTCCTTGTTCTCGCGCGGACGGAAGAGCTTCATGCGGCAGCGGAGGGTCGCGGCATCGTCGCCGCCGCGCGGCGCGATTTCCAGGATGCCGTCCCGCTCCTCGACCTCGAAGGCCTCGGCCCGTCGCTCCGCGATCGTACGGACCGCGTCGAAGACTTCCCGCAGCGAGGCCTCGCGTGTCGCGCGGCCGCTCGCCGCGGTGGTTCCCATCGCCTCCGCCTCGCAGCGATCGGCCTCGGCGCCGTTGCCGCCCGCCACCTTCGTCCGCGCGAGGAGTGCGTCGAGGGAAGCCTGCGGCATCTTCCGCCGGCGCGCCTTCCAGGCGAAGAGGGGGCGCGCCAGGGTGCGCACCGTCGCCAGCCGCGCGTCGTAGAGCGCGGTGGCCAGGCCGGGCTCGGCCAGGTCGCGCGCGTCGTCCGGCTGGACGATCAGGCTCACCTCGATGTTCGGCGCCGCCCCGATCGGGATGCCGTTCTTCCGGCACGCCTCGTAGACGTGCGCGAAGATCTGCCGCATTTCGTCGTAGCGCGGGACGGGATGGCGTTCCATCTCCGCTCCGATCACGGGGCGAAAGATGCAGACGGTGGGGAAGGCGCCGAGCGACGTGATGTAGTCGATGGCGCGGATCGTGTCCTCGATCGGCTCCACCCCCGCGATGATCTCGCCCGAGACGGCGCCCTTCCCGAGCCGCTTCGCGGTGTACTCGAGGGCGCGGAAGAAGAGTTCCTGACCACCGGTCTTCTGCTTGCCGGGGAGATAGCGGGCGAAGTATTCGGGATTGTGGAACTCGTAGCAGAAGGAGAAGTGATCGGCGCCGAGTTCGATCAGCCGGTCGTACTGCTCCAGGTCGCGCGTGGGATAGAGTTGAACGCCGACGAGGGCGCCCACCTCTTCCTTGATCGCCTTCACGTAGGGCGCCGCGAGCGCGAGGTCGCGCCCCGACTGGTAGCCGCTGTTGAAATGAACGAACGTGACGCCCGACTCCTCCTTCGCCGCGCGCGCCACCTCCACGACGTCGTCGAGATGCTTCTGCGCCACCTCGTTCACGCCGACGTTCGAGCCGGTGGTGCAGAAGCGGCAGTTCTGGGCTGGATCCGAGTACCAGAAGAGGCAGGAGTTGGAGATGTAGATGCCGAGGTACGTCCCCTGGAGTACGCCGACCTTTCCCATCTCGGTGCCGCGAGAGGTCCTCCGCGTGTACCAGGCGGGCTCCTCGGGGATGCGGACCGCGTAGCGCTGACCCTCCCGCTCGTCGCGCAGGTAGTAGCCGCCGCCGTCCCGCGCCAGCAGATACGGGGAGCGGCGCGCGAAGTCCTCCTCCACGGGGACGTTGAGCCAGATCTCCTTCCGCTTGCCGGGGAGGACGAGTTCAAGCCCCGAGCCGAGGCCGGCGCGGGTGCGCGCGACCATGCGAGCGTCTTCCTCGAGACGGCACGAGGGGTCGATACGGAGCCCGTTACAGAAGAGATCGATCTCGAGCTCGCAAGGATTTCGGCGGGATGTCATTCGGGACGCGGCTCCTTCTTCGCCCCCAAGCGGGCAGCGTAACGTATTCATAATACGTCACTTGCCGCCCCATCGTCGATGGTACCTTGGTACCGCCTCGGCCGCTGCTAGCGGCGCTTTTTCGGGAGCGAGGCCTTCTTCAGATTTCGCTCGAAGAAGGCGAGCGTGCGGCTCCAGGCGTCCCTGGCCGCGTCCTCTCGGTAGCCGCCCCAGGGATTGTTGATGTTGGCGAAGGCGTGTCCCGCCCCGGGGTAGATCTTGAAGTCGGCCTTCTTCCCGGCCGCCGCGAGGGCTTTCTCGAACGCCCGCACCTGGTCGGGCGTGGGGCCCTCGTCCTTGCCGCCGAAACTGCCGAGGATCGGCGCCTGGATCCCCTTGATGACTGCCTCGTCGGTGATCGGCGCGCCGTAGTACATGACGCAGGCGCGAATGCCCGGGTCGGCGGCGGCGAGACGAATCGAGTACCGCCCGCCCATGCACCACCCGATGACGCCGATCGCCTGCGCGCGAACGTCGTCGCGGCTTCTCAGGAAGTCGGCCGCGCGCCGGAGCGTCGCGATTGCCTCGTCCTCGGCGAGACCGCTCATGTACTGGTGCGCCGTCTCCGCGTCGCGGGCCACGCGCCCCTTGTAGAGATCGACCGCAAACGCCGTGTAGCCCTGCGCGGCCAGACTGTCGGCCTGCTCCTTGACCCAGTCGTTCAGCCCCCACCATTCGTGGACGACGATGACCGCGGGATGCGTTCCGGCGCCCTTCGCCATCGCGAGGTAGCCGCCGAGCTGCTGCTTGTTCACGGTCATCCGGATCATCTCCGCGGAGGCCGTGCCGGCACCCAGCATGACGAGCGCGGCCAGGAACGCGGCGGAGCGTAGCGTGAAGCGGAGAAACATGCGGATCATGCGAAGAGTCTCCCGTTGGTCGATTGGTTTCATGAATGGATGGCCCGCCGGTGAGGCCGATCGGTAGCGCACCTCAGTCTACCCCCTGCCGTCCCCGCCGACATCATTCCGCGCGCCCCTCGCTGTCGGCCAGCGCGGCGTCGATTTCATTCCGGACCGGCGCATCGCGCTCTGCCTCGCGCGCGGCGAGTAGCGCCCGGCGCGCCGCGGCGCCTCCGATTCGTCCCAACGCCCACGCCGCGTGTCCGCGTCCCGCGGCGCTCATCTCCTCGCGCAGGGCCCGAGCCAGGGCCGCCACGGCGCGCCGGTCTCCCAGATTGCCGAGCGCCACCGCCACGTTTCGGACGAAGCGATCGCGCCCGGCCCGCATGAGGGGAGTCCCCTCGTAGCGAGCCTCGAACCCCTCGGCGTCGATGGACAGCAAGGGTAGGAGCCAGGGGGTCTGCTGCCTCGGCCGCTCCGCGAAGTCGGGCTCGTAGGTCGGCGTGGCGAATCGGTTCCAGGGGCAGGCCTCCTGGCAATCGTCGCAGCCGAAGATCCGTACCCCGATCGCCGCCCGCATCTCCCGCGGAATCGCCCCCTCGTGCTCGATGGTGAGATACGAGATGCAGCGTCGCGCGTCCACCTGGTAGGGAGCCACGATCGCGCCGGTGGGGCAGGCGGGAATGCAGCGCTCGCAGCGTCCGCAGCGGTTTCGCGCCGGCTCCCCGGCGGGAAGGAAGACATCGCAGAGGATTTCTCCGAGGAAGTACCAGGAGCCGGCCCCCTGCCGGATGAGATTTCCGTTCCTCCCGATCCACCCCAGCCCCGCGCGCTCGGCCCACCCCCGCTCGAGGACGGGACCGCTGTCGACGTAGGCGCGCCAGCGCGCTCCGGGGCGGAGGGCCTCCAGCGTGCGGCCCAGTCGGTTCAGGCGGCGCTTGAGGCGGCCATGGTAGTCGCGCCCCCAGGCATAGCGGGCGACGCGGCCCCGGAGCGCGGCGGAGCGTCCCCCGGCGGGAGTGTCCGTCGGCCAATCTCCGCGATAGTAGGAGGCGAGGAGCGAGACGACGGTCAGCGCGTCCGGAACGACGAGACGGGGATCGGAGCGGCGTTTCGGTTCGCGGGCCATCCACCGCATCGTGGCGTGACGCCCTTCCGCCAGCCATGCCGCGAGGCGTTCGGCGTGGGGGTGCTCCTCGGCCCGCGCGAAGCCGATGGCGTCGAAGCCGAGCGCCACGGAAGCCTCCCGCAGGGCGCTCGCCAGCGTCTCGGGTGTGCTAGCATCCGGCCGTGTCGGACGAATTCGATTTGCAGCCGGTCTTTCCGCTCCCAAACGTCGTCCTCTTTCCGCGGGCGATCCTGCCGCTCCATATCTTCGAACCGCGCTACCGGACCATGATCGCCGATGTCCTGGGCGGCGGCCAGACGATGGTGGTCGCGCTCCTGAAGCGCGGCTGGGAGCAGGACTACTACGGCAGCCCCGAGGCGTATTCGATCGCCTGCCTTGGCCGCGTCGTGCAGCACCACGAACTCCCCGATGGCCGCTACAACATCATGCTTCACGGCGAGGAGAAGGTCTTCCTCGATCGCTACGAGCGCCAGCAGCCGTATCGCATCGCCCGCGTCCGGCGCGTCGAAGAGGACCGGACCTGGGCCGGCGGGGAGGGCGCCGCGGCGATGGCGGCCGAACTGATCGAGCTCTACAGGCGCGCCCATCAGCGCCAGGGCACGGCGCTCGATCTGGCGCAGCTCCTGGAACCCCACGTGAGCCCGGAGGCCGTGGTGAACACCATCGCCATGAACCTGGATGGCGAGTCCGACGTACGCCAGCAGCTCCTGGAACTCGACGGGCTCGAGATGCGATTTCAGGCGCTTCATCAACTCCTTCGCGAATCGAGCCGGACCCAGGACGTCGTCGACCGGGTGCGGCACCTCTACCCCAAAGACCTCCGTCGGAACTAGGAGCCATCCGTGACCACCACGCCTCGCGTGACCACCACGCCTCGAGCCCGCGCAAGCACCACGCGAACCTCGAAGGGCGCCGCGCCGCTGATCGCCGCGCTTCACCGAGCCTATCCCGACGCGGCGTGCGCCCTCACGCACCACGATCCGTTCCAATTGCTGGTCGCCACGATCCTCTCGGCGCAGTGCACCGACGCGCGCGTGAACATGGTGACGCCGAAGCTCTTCGCCGCCTACCCCGACGCCGCGGCGATGAGCCGAGCGGGGCAGGAGGAGCTGGAGGCGATCATCCGCTCGACCGGCTTCTACCGGAACAAGGCGAAGTCGATCCGCGGCGCCGCGGCGCGCGTGGTGGAGACATTCGGCGGGCGCGTGCCGAAGACGATGGAGGAACTCCTCACGCTTCCTGGCGTGGCGCGGAAGACCGCGAACGTGGTGCTCGGCGTCGGCTACGGCATCGCCGACGGTATCGTGGTCGACACGCACGTGGAGCGGCTCTCGCGGCGGCTCGGCGTGAGCAAGGGGAAAAATCCCGAGGCGATCGAACAGGATCTGATGAAGGTCGTGCCGCGCGAGCGGTGGATCGAGTTCTCGCATCTTCTCATCGATCATGGACGGCAAGTCTGCCAGGCGCGGAAGCCGGCCTGCGATCGCTGCCCGGTCGCGGCGCTCTGTCCGAGCGCGCGCTATTTCCTCGCAGGGAAGGTTCCTCCCGCGGAGCGGAAGAAGTGAGCGCCAAGCCGGGCGATCCGGCGCCGGCGTTCGACGTCGTGCTGGTCGGAGGCGGCTTTCGTAGGCTTCCCGACGTCGTCGAGCCGGGCGGCGGGATCGTTGTTTTTTTCAAGTCCGATTGCGAGACGAGCCGCCTCGTCGTCCCGCGGCTCGGACCTCTGGCGCGCGCGCTTGCCGACGAGGGGCGGCTTTTTCTCGTGGTGGCCCAGGAGGACGAGGCCGGCGCGCGACGATTCCAGGAGGAACTCGGCGTTCCCGGCGTGCTCTCCTGGGAGAAGGCGCCCTACGCGGCATCCGCCGACTACGGCATCGAGTCGGTGCCGACCCTCTTCGTCATCGACGGAGCCGGCGTGATCGCGGAACGGGTGGAAGGGTTCGTGAAGCGCGAGTACCTCGCGCTGGGGGAGGGAATCGAGCAGGCGCTGGCGCTCGGCGACGTTCCGCCGGTGCTGGAGCGGGCCGAGGAACTTCCCGAATGGAAACCGGGCTGAAGCTCGCGATCGGCCGCCGGGTAGCGGCCACGCGGGCATTCGGGAGGTTGCGATGAATCGCCACTGGGGAGTTTCGATCACGTGGCTGGGACACGCCACCGTTCTCTACACCGACGCGAAGGGGAGGAATTTTCTCGTCGATCCCTGGATCGAGGGGAATCCCGTCTCGCCGCCGGCGGCCAAGGCGCTCTCGCGCCTCGACGCCATCTTCGTCACGCACGGCCACTCCGACCACTTCGGCGACGTCCTTCCGCTCGCGAAGAAGCACCATCCCGATATCGTCTGCAACTACGAGATCTATCTCCACCTCGAGCGGAGGGGCGCCGAGAAGGTGCATGGCATGAACAAGGGCGGGACGATCGAGATCGCCGGCGTGAAGGCCACGATGGTGCACGCCATCCATTCGAGCAGCATCGTCGAGGGAGATCAGGTGATCTACGCCGGGGAGCCGTGCGGGTACGTGCTCGAGTTCGAGGGTGGAACTCGCGTCTATCACGCGGGCGATACGGGAGTCTTCGGCGACATGAAGCTGATCGGCGAACTCTACCGGCCGTCGATCGCGGTTCTTCCCATCGGCGACCTCTACACGATGGGCCCGCGGGAGGCGGCGGCCGCGGCGCGGATGATCGGCGCCAAGGCGATTGTCCCGATCCATCATTCGACCTTTCCGGGACTGCCGGGAACGCCGGAAGCGCTCCGCGCGGAGTTGGCGGATCGGCCGGAGATCGAGGTGGTCGCGCTGAAGCCGGGGGAGAGCGCTTCGTAGCCTGCATCACACGGGCCAGACTTGGTAGTCGATGTGACGCAATGGATTGTCTTCGGCCCCTACTGGCCGTGCCGGTACTATGCGGGCAAGGGACCGCAGCATATCCTGGTACCCGGAACTGTCCACTTATCGTGAGGCTCCCCAATATCTCACACACCATACTCGTCAGCACCGCAGCGCGGTCAGGCGCGACTGAGGCAGCTACCTATCGAGACGGCATCTTTGACACTGCGCGCGTTCGTTTCCGAGGATGCGCCAAAGGTCTTCCAGATGAGCCAGGAAGGCGGAATGCGAACCTGGTTGCCAAGTCAGGTCTATCGAGATGAAGCGCATGCAGCGTCAGCACTAGCTTCTCTGATTTCGCAGTACAGCGTCCCCGGAGACCCCAGAATTGGCCCGTACGTGCTTGGGGTACAAGTCAGAAGTGTCGGAGAGTTGGTCGGGCATGTTGGGTTTGGTCCATTGGGCGAAGCCGTTGAAGTCGGCTTCGGGATTGAAAGAGTCCATCAATGCAAGGGTATCGCCACTGAGGCCGTGCGCGCGGCCTGCGAATGGGCCGCTGATGCGTTCTCGATAGCAACCATCATTGGCGTCACCGCAGCTCAGAACAGCGCTTCACAAGGCGTACTACTGCGCGCAGGCTTTGTACGGCAAAAGGAGGACTTCATGCGTTTTCAGGGGCGGGAGCAACCTGTCGTTTTCTTTGCTTTCGCCAGAAGGCATTAGCCGTATGCCGCAAGGCTAACCAACGCATGCAGCGGGCGCGGGCTGGATTCGCCGGCCCGAGACGTCGTGCGGCGCCTGTCGCGGCTCATCGACCAACTTGTAAGCACGGATCAGTCGGCGTAGACGCGTTCGAGCCGGCCGCGGGGGCCGATCCGGAAAACCTTGCGCTCGCGGAATAGCGATCGCGCGGAGCGGGCGGCGTCCTTGCCGAACGCCACGGCGCCGCGGCGGAACCACGGACGAAGCCACCGCTCCACCTCGCGCGCGGTCGGATCGCGCCGGGCAAGGAGCGCCATCCCCTCCACGTCGCCACGGGGATCGCGCGTAAACGTGCAGCCGCACACGATCTCCACGACCACGGTGCCCGAGCGGCCGAGGGCGGGGTGGCGCGTCGTGACCGAGTGGCGGTGGACCAGCTGCTCGCGAACACCACCGCCCACGCGGGACGGCCACGCCCGCCGCTCCAGCCGGGCGCCGGCCGGCAGGGCGAGGGCGGCCCGGAGCGCTGCGGCGCCTCCCGGCCGGTCCGGATCGAGCGAGCGTAGCGCCGCGTAGCGGTCGGCTCTCCGCGCGCCGCGGGGAAGCCGCACTCCGTGCCGAGCGAAGGCGCGCGTGATCGCGGCGGCCGCGCTCCCGCCCGTCTCGGCGTGATCCACTTCCAACATCCGAGCCGCGTACGCCGCAGCGCGGGCCTCGCCGGGGGGCGCGGTCTCGACCGCGCGGGCGAGGAGCCGGCCGGCCCGGCGCCGCGCCACTTCCACCATGTCCGGCCCGCCGCCTTCCTTCAGCCCCTCCGCGAGCAACTCCATCAGCAGGTGGTAGAAGGCGCCCGTGAAGACGCGCGAGAAGGAGTGCGGTTCGGAGGTGAGCGTCTCGTCCCCGCCGCTCGCGGGGAGTTTCTCCGGCGCGCCGTAGCGGAAGCGGTTGTTCGCGTCCCGGAGCCGCGTCGGATCAGCGATCGAACCGGGGCCGTAGTTGTTGAAGATGGCGCGGCCGAGCGCCTCGGCGAGCCGCGAGACGAGATTGCTGGCGCGAAGCGTCCGTCCCGCTTCCTCCAGGAAGGCACGGCGCACCGCCGGCTCACCCAACGTTACGAGGAGCGAGGAGCAGTCGGCGAAGGCCTCGTGAAACGCGGCAGTCTCCGGATCGGGAAGCGACCAGTAGCCCGGCTGGTAGACATCGAGAATCGCGTGTCCTGCCTCGTGCGCCACGATGTCGAGGCTCTCGGCGGCGTAGACTGGTCGGCCGGTCACCCGGTCGGTGTCGAAAAAGAATTGCAGGCTCTTCCGATCGTAGAAGGCGTTCAGATCGCGCCCCGCGCGAAGCTTCACGCGAAGCGGCGCGCCGGAGTGCCACGCGGCGAAGTCGCGGTCAAAGAACTCTTCCCAGACGCGAATCGTCCGCGCGAGCGACGCCTCTCCCTGCCACTGCTGGAAGGCCAGCGTACCCGGCGCATAGGGTGCGGGGGCATAACGGCGCCCCTCGATCACGTACGGCGGATCGCCCGGCAAGCGCGTGGGGGAGTCGACCTCCTGGAGGCCCACCGTGGCGTCGGGGTCGTTGGGGTAGAAGCGGATCACGCCGCGCTCCTTGGTCGCGCGGCCGCGCCGGCGCGAGGAGTCGACGGGTTGCGCGGTTCGGGAGCGGCGCGTCACCGCCGCGCCCCGAAGAGGGCGAGGAGTTTCTCCACCGGGAGCGTATTCACGACGTCCTTCTTCGTGAGCCACCCCTTTCGCGCCACGCCGATGCCGTAGCGGTGATCGTCGTAGCCGCTCACGTGGTGCGCGTCGGGATTCACGGCGAACTTCGCGCCGCGCTCCTTCGCCGCCCGCGCCTCGCGCCAGTCGAGGTCGAGCCGGTTGGGGTTGGCGTTGATCTCCACGACCACTCCCTCCTCCGCCGCCACGCGAACGACCTCATCGAGCTTCACCTTGTAGGCGTCGCGCTGGAGCAGGAGGCGTCCCGTGGGATGCGCCAGGATCGAGACGTGCTTGTTCCGGAGCGCCTTCACCATCCGCTCGGTCATCGCCTCCTCGCTCATCGTGAAGTTGGTGTGAATGGAGGCCACGACGAAATCGAGCCGGTCCAGCACCCGATCGGGATAATCGAGCGATCCATCGGGGAGGATGTCGACCTCGGAGCCCTTCAGCACGCGGAGCTTCGTGCTGCCGGCGTTCCAGCGGTCGATGGCGGCGCCCTGGTGCTTCAATTCGGCCTCGGAGAGCCCATTCGCGTAGCGCGCGGAGACGGAGTGGTCGGCGATGCCGAGATACTCCGCGCCCCAGGCCTCCGCTGCCTCGGCCATCTCCTCCAGGGTCGACTTCCCGTCGCTCGCGGTGGTGTGGCAGTGGAGGATGCCGCGGAGATCGCGGAGCGTGACCAGCTTCGGAAGCGCGCCCGCTTCCGCGGCTTCGATCTCGCCGCGGTCCTCCCTCAATTCCGGCTCGATGGTGGAGAGGCCGAGCACCCGGAAGAGGTCCTCCTCGCTGTGAATGGCCGCGTGGCGCTTTCCGCTGAGGGCGTACTCATTCAGGCTCATGCCGCGTTCCAGCGCGCGAGCGCGAATCCGAATGTTGTGTGCGACGCTTCCGGTGAAGTAGTGGAGCGCGAAGGGGAATTCGGCCGGCGTCACGAGGCGGAGGTCGACCGCGAGGCCTGACGCGAGCCGGACCGACGTCTTGGTCTCGCCGCTTCCGATGACCGACGCGTCGGGGACGAGCGCCAGGAACGCTTTCGTCACGGCAGCCGGCTTCGTCGTGGCGACGAGGAGATCGACGTCCTTCACCGTCTCCGCCCAGCGGCGGAGGCTCCCGCCGATCTCGGCCTTCTCGACCGCGGCGTGGCGCCGGAGTGCGGCCACGAGTTCCTCCGCGACGGGCCTCACCTCGCCGGCCAGGTAGCGTCCGGCGCCCGCTTCCAGCAGCACGGTCCCTTCCAGAATCTTCTTCTCCGACTGCTCGCCGAAGCCCTTCAGTTCACGGATGTCGCCCTTCTGGGCGGCGCGCTTCAGTTTCGCCAGGGTGGTGATGCCGAGTTCCTCGCCGAGCGCGCGGACCTTCTTCGCGCCGAGGCCAGGGACGCGGATCATATCGAGGTAGCCCGGGGGCGTGGCCGCGGCCAGCTCGTCGTAGTAGCTCATGCGGCCGGTGCGCCAGAGTTCGGTGATGTTCCCGGCTAGGGTCTCGCCGATGCCCTTGAGCTCCGTGAGCGTGCCCGCCTCGACCCGGGCGCCGAGGTCGTCGGGGAGTCCGTCGATCACGCGCGAGGCGTTCACGTAGGCGCGGACCTTGAAGGGGTTCTCCCCCTTCAGTTCCAGGAGCACGGCGATCTCGTCGAGGAGGCGTGCGACGTCGCGCTTGTCCATGGCTCGGGAGGCGGCGAGCGCCGCCATCGGTCAGAGGAGTTCGGAGAGGGGCCGGCGGCCGGAGAATCCTTCATCGAGCGGATGCCAGTGCTCGATCCTCGGCTCGCCCCGGCGCCAGCAGAGGCAGACGACCCGCCCCTGCGCCATCGTGTAGAAATCGACGAGTCCCAG
>JBBTHR010000071.1:0-15622 GCA_038060295.1 Candidatus Eiseniibacteriota bacterium | reverse complement strand
CCACTGGGACGCCAACAGCATCACGAATCGCGAATGGCTCTCGCTCAACATGATGACCGAGGCGCGCGCCGGTTTCCGCGCGTTCAACGAGGGACCGAAGGACCACCGCGAGGTCGACTTCATCAAGCTCCGCCAGATGCTGGCGCAGGGCCACCCGTGGGACGACGAACTCCTTCGGGCCATCTCGCCCCAGTTCCAGCACGAGGTGGCGGGCCGCTGAGGCCCGCGGGGAGGGAGCGAGATCATGGACCTGGGACTCCGGGATCGCGTGGCGATCGTGGTCGGCGGCGCGTCGGGAATCGGCGCAGCGGCCGCCGTGGCGCTGGCCCGCGAAGGGTGCGACGTGGCCGTCGTCGACCGGCGTTTGCCGGGAGAGGCGGCGGAACTCCTCCGCACCATCGAGGCCACGGGACGGAAGGCCCGCTACGTGGTCTCGGACGTCAGGCACGCAGCCGCTCCGGAGCAGGTGACGGGAGAGATCGCCGCGGCGATGGGGAGGCTCGACATCCTGGTCTACAGCGCGGGGATCGCCGCCGACGCGGTCAGTTGGAAGATGACGCCGGAGCAATGGGACGACGTGATCGCCGTGAACCTGACCGGCTGCTTCCACTGGAACCGGGCCGCCGCCGTGCGGCTTCGTGCCCGGGGATGGGGGCGGATCGTGAACGTTGCTTCGATCAACGGTCTCCGGGGCAAGGTCGGGCAGTCGAACTACGCGGCGTCGAAGGGCGGCATGATCGCGCTCACGAAGACGCTGGCGCGCGAGCTCGGCCCGAAGGGCGTGACCGTGAACGCGCTCGCCCCCGGAATGGTCCGGACGGCCATGACGGCATCGCTTCCGGAGCACGCCGTGGCGGCCGCCGTCGCGGAGACGCTGGTGGGGCGCCTGGCGGAGCCCGAGGACTGCGCGGGGGCGATCGCCTTTCTCTGTTCCGAAGGGGCGCGGCACATGACGGGCCATGTCCTGAAAATCGACGGCGGGCAATATCTGTGAGCCGCGAGGAGGATTCGAACGCATGACCATCAAGACGGGACTCGACGGAGGCGTGGCGACGCTCACGCTCGACCATCCCCCCCTCAACGTCCTCACGCGGGAGATGACGAGGGAGCTTCGCCTGGCGCTCGCGACCCTCGCGGCCGACAAATCGCTCCGCGCCCTGGTGATCGCCGCCGAGGGGAAGCACTTCTCGGCCGGCGCCGACGTGGGCGAACACCTCCCGCCGACCTTTCGGGAGATGATCCCGGAGTTCGTGGAGACGCTCGACGCGCTGGTCACGTTCCCGCTTCCGGTCGTCGCGGCGGTGCGCGGGCGCTGCCTCGGCGGCGGCTTCGAGCTGGCGCAGTGCGCCGACGTGATCGTGGCGGGAGAGGGGGCCACGTTCGGTCAGCCCGAGATCGTCCTCGGAGTGACCGCGCCGATTGCGTGCGTCCTGCTGCCGCGCCGCGCCGCGCCCGGCATCGCGGCCGAGCTCCTCTTCGGCGGCGACACGCTCTCCGCGGTGCGGGCCCAGGCCGCGGGACTGGTCCAGCACGTGGTCCATGACGACCAGGTGGAATCGGAGGCCCGCGGCCTGGCCCAGCGCTTTGCCCGCCACAGCGCGGCCGCGCTCCGGCTGACGAAGAAAACCCTCCTCGCCGCGGCCGACCGTCCTTGGAGCGAGGCGCTCCGCGCGGCGGCCGGCATCTACCTGAACGATCTCATGGCGACCGAGGACGCCCTGGAGGGGCTGACGGCCTTCGTGGAGAAGCGAACGCCGACCTGGAGGAACCGATGAGCCCGCCGGTCGTCTTCCCGGAATGGGAAGGGCGCGATCTCGACGGGATCCTCGCGGCGTGCGTCGATCTGGTGGAGGACACGAGGTTCCCGACGGCGAGGCGCTGGCGCGACGGCGGCGGGAAGATCGCCGGGCACTTCCAGGTCTACTTTCCGGAGGAGATCGCGCACGCGGCCGGGCTCCTCCCCTTCAAGGTGCGGGGGGCGCCGATCGATTCGGTACAGGCGGATTCCCGCTTCGGGTCGTACCTCTGCTCGATCGTGAAGACGTCGCTGGAGTTGGCGCTCAGCCACCACGTGACCTTCGAGATCTTCGTCACGCATCCGATCTGCGACGCGGCCCGCAATCTCGCGGCCGTGTGGGGACGGAACGTCTCCTATCCCTGTCAAATCCTCTACCTCCCGCAGAACGCCTCCTCGCCGAGCGCCGCGACCTATCTGCGAGGCGAGTACGACCGGTTGAGGCGGACCATCGAAGCGATCGCGGGGCGCACCGTCACCGACGACGACCTCCGGCGCTCCATCGCCCTCTTCAACGAGAACCGACGCCTCCTGCGCGAGCTCTACGCACTCAAGCGCGAGACGCCGTGGCTGGTCGCCGCGCACGAGGCCTACGCCCTCGTCTCGATTGGCGGGCTGGTTCCGCGCGAGGAACACAACGTGCTCCTCGCAACGGTTCTCCCGCTGCTCCGCGCGCGCCCCGCCAAACAGCAAGATAGGATCCGGGTCGTCTTCGAGGGAGGATTCTGCGAGCAGCCCCCGCTCGACCTCATCCGCTCGATCGGACGCTCCTGCTACGTCGTGGACGACGACTTCCTGGTGGGGATGCGGTGGATCGTCTCGGACGTTCCGGCCGGCGACGATCCGCTCCGCGACCTGGCGGAGGCGTATCTCGACCGCTCCACCTACAGCCCCGTACAGCACGACCCGCGGAAACCGAAGGAGAAGATGCTCCTCGAACGCGTGGAGCGCGCGGGCGCGCGGGCGGCCATCGTGTCTGCGGCGAAGATGTGCGAGCCGGGCCTGGAGGAGCAGGTGGCCTACGTCCAGGCGCTCGACGGCGCCAAGGTGCCGCACTTCGTCACCGAGTTCGAAGAGAACATGACGACCTTCGAGCAGCTGGAGATCCAGCTGGAGACGTTCGTCGAAAATCTGATGTTCGACTGAGGAGCGCGCGCATGGAAACCGCACAAAAGGAAGCGGGAATCGTGGGACGGGGAAACCGTGAAGGCGCGCGCCTGTTCCGCGAGTGGTTCGAGGAGCTGACGCGCGCGGCCGAAGAGGGACGGGGCGGCGCCTACGTCTTCGTGATGGGGAGTCTCGGCGAACTTCTGCGGGTCTTCGACCTGCCGGTCGTCTTCCCGGAGATCAACTCGCTGCAGACCGCCGTGCGGAAGGTGGCGCACGAATACCTGAACGAGGCCGAGGACCTCGGCTACTCCCCCGACATCTGCGGCTACGTGAAGGCCGACATCGCGACCCAGCACCGCGGCGGGCAGCTCCCGATGGGACGAATTCCCAAGCCGTCGATCGCGGTGCTGACCAACGCCTGCAACACGTACATCAAGTGGGCGGAGATCTGGGAGCGGATGTACCACATGCCGAGCTATGTCCTGGACGTGCCGGGTTCCCGGGCGGACGGCCTCCTTCCGGGGCCGGGCGACCGCGACTTCGAGAACGACCGCCGCTACGTCTCGGCGCAGCTCCGCGAATTGATCGCGCTGCTGGAAGAGGTGACCGGGAAGCGCTTCGACGTCGACCGCCTCCGCGAGACGCTCGGCCACGCGAATCGGATGAACGCTGGATGGAAGCGAGTTCTAGAATTGAACCAGAGCCGCCCGTCGCTCTTCAACGCCCTCTCCGACGGCACCATCTACCTCGGGGTCTCGAACGGATTCCGGGGCGCGGCCCAGGGAGCGTCGTACTTCGACGACCTGGTCGAGGAGATGGAGTACAAGCAGGCGAACGGCATCGGAACACTGGTCGACGAACAGTACCGACTCATCTTCGTGGGCGTGCCGTGCTACCCGATCTTCCGCCGCTTCACGGAGCTCTTCACCGAGCACGGCGGGACCTTCATCAACTCCACGTACCTCTGGTTCGCGTCCGGAGGATCGAATCTCGGATTCCAGTACGACACGAAGGACCCGGTGGAGAGCCTGGCGGAGGGACTCCTCCTGGGCGTGCGCGATTCGATGGACAGCATGTTCTTCCAGACTCGCGCCCTCGCGAAGATGATCGACGAATACGCCGCCGACGGCATCGTCTTCCACCCCATCAAGAGCTGCCGAACCGTCTCCACCGGCCTCGCGGACAACCGCCGGGCGCTCATGGCGCTGCGGGACATCCCGAGCCTCTTCGTGGAATCGGACATGATGGACCGGCGGGTCGTTTCCGAGGCGCAGCTCAAGAACCGGATCGACGCATTCTTCGAAGGCCTCGCGTCGCGGCGGCAGATCGCCGCGGCCGGGCGCGCCTGAGCGAAGGGAGGGGGATCGTCATGGCGTACGCGGCGGGCGTGGACGTGGGATCGACGCAGACGAAGGCGGTCATCATCGACGAGGCAGCGCGGATCGTCGGCCGGGCGCTCACCGAGACCGGCGCCAACGTGATGCGGGCGGCGGAGAATGCGTTCCGGGAGGCCCTGGCGGAGGGAGACATCCGCGAGGAGGAAGTGGAGTACGTGGTGGGAACCGGATACGGTCGTTACAAGGTCACCTTCGGCAACACGCAGGTCACGGAGATCAGCTGCCACGGGCGGGGCGCCGTCCACATGTTCCCGAACACGCGGACGGTGGTCGACATGGGCGGCCAAGACACGAAGGCGATCCGCGTCTCCTCCCGCGGAGAGATCGTCGATTTCTGCATGAACGACAAGTGCGCCGCCGGAACGGGACGCTTTCTCGGCGCCGCCTCGGCCGCGCTCGATATCCCGCTGGAAGAACTGGGCCCGACCGCGCTGCGCGGCGAGCGGCCGGTGAAGATCAGCACGACCTGCACCGTCTTCGCGGAGACGGAGGTCCTCTCCTGGCTCGGGAAGGGGAAGAAGATCGAGGACATTCTCCTGGGCGTCCATCAGTCGATCGCCTCCCGCTCGGTGGGCCTCCTCTGGCGGACGGGGATCGAGGAGGAGGTCACGTTCACCGGCGGCGTGGCGAGGAACGTGGCGATGATCGAGGCGCTGGAGCGCGAACTGAAGTTGAAGGTGAACGTGAGCGAGGAGTCGCACTACATGGGCGCGCTCGGCGCGGCGCTCTTCGCCCTCGACCATATCCTGGCGAGCCGCGAGCCGGCGCGCGCGATGCGGGGGGCATCATGAAGATCACCGCCGGCATCGACATCGGGTCCACCTACACCAAGGCGGTTGTTCTCGGCGAGGATGGCGCCATCCTCGGCCGCGCGGTGGAGCCGACTGGATTTCGCCTGACGGAAGTCGCCGAGCAGACGCTGGCGAGCGCGCTCGAGCGGGCGGGCGCCTCGCGCGATGGGCTCTCCTACGTGGTGGCGACCGGCTATGGGCGCCACCAAGCGACCTTCGCCGACATCCACGTCACCGACATCACGGCCTCCGCGCGAGGCGCGACCTTTCTCTTCCCGGGCACGCGCACGGTCCTGGACGTAGGGGGACAGACGATGAAGGCGAGCCGGCTTGGAGAGGAGGCGAAGGTGAAGGCCTTCCGCCTCAACGACAAGTGCGCGGCCGGGACCGGTGCGTTCTTGGAAAAGACAGCCCGCTACATGGGCTACAGCACCGAGGAGATCGGGCCGCTGGTGGCGACCTCGAAGGAGTATCCCTCCATCTCCGGCGTCTGCGCGGTCTTCGCGGAATCCGAGGTGATCAACCATCTCTCCCAGGGAGTCGCCCCGGCCGACATCATGCACGGCGCCATCGTCTCCCTGGTGGGACGCTCGGTCCAGCTGATGAAGCGCGTGAAGATGGAGCCCGAGTTCACGCTGATCGGGGGAATCCTCCGCTTCGAGACGATGGTGCGCGTCGCGCGGGAGCAGCTCCACGCCGGGGTCAACGTCCCGCCGGGGGATCTGGTCCAGTTCGTCTCGGCGCTCGGGGCCGCGCGGCTCGGCTTCCGGCGTCTGGAGCAGTTGGCCCGCGACGGCGCGCGGACCGAGGGCGCCGGCGCCGGCCCGCGGGGAGCCGCAGCCTGATGGAGGAAGGCGGACGGGGCCCCGGGAATTCCCCACGGAACTCCACCCCGAATCCGGAGTCGCCACTCGCCTCGATCGTACGCGAGGAGGCGCTCCGCGCCCTGGCCCAAGCGCAGATCGCCGCCGACCCCGCGCGCCTGGCCGAGGGTTGGGAGCGCCGTTTCGTCGTCGAAGCGAGGCGCGCCTCCGAGTACCTCGACCTCTATGCGATACTCGGCTTCGAAGTCTGCGCGGATCCGGTCCGGCGCGAACAGGTGGCCGATGATTGTGATGACTGCCGGATCGCCCACCTGATGGATTTCCGAACGATTTACACGCGCCCACGAGGCGCCGGTTCGGGGTAGTACTACCCAAGTCGACCTGACGCCGGAGCCGGGGTCCCGTAGTCTATCGCACTGCTGCTGCCGCAACCTATTGGCGGGAGGCGATCAGGGCCGGCCGGCATCCGGCCCCATCCTCCGGGGATCGGGACGAATGAAGATCGGCATCGGCTGTGGGATCGCGAGGGCTGCCGGGGTATTGGCCCTGGCAGCCCTCGCTTTGCTTCCGCTTCTCGCGGGCGATGCGCTCGCCCGCCCGCCGAAGGTCTCCGACGAGGAGTGCCTTGACTGCCATACCGGCGGAACGCTGGAGCCCCGATCCATCCGCGGCGAGACAGTCTCGCTCGACGTCGACCCGGCCGCCCTGAAGGCCTCGGCCCACGCGAAGCTGGCCTGCGTGGAGTGCCACACAGGATTTGACCCGGAGAAGACACCGCATCGCTCGCGCCCGACGCCGGCCTCCTGCGGCGGGTGCCACGAGGACGCCGATTCCTCCCACGTGTTCCACGCGCCCGGCACGAACGCGAAGGCGCGCGGCGCCGCCGGCAAGCTGACCTGCAAGACCTGCCACGGAACGCATGACGTCCCCTCGAGGGGTGCGCTCACCACCGCCACGGGCGCGAAGGCGGTCAACGCCGGCTGCGCGCCCTGCCACGAGGAAGAGGTCCGGCACTTCGAGCACTCCGCGCACGGCCGCGCCGCGGCGGAAGGGCAGAAGGAGGCGCCGACCTGCATCAGTTGCCACAAGCAGGCGATCACCGCCGAGCGGAACGGCAGCGAAAACGCGCGGCACAAGATCGACCAGGAGAAGCTCTGCCTCCACTGCCACCTCGACGATCCCGCCGTGCGGGAGCGAGTCGGGCCGAACGCGGGATTCATCAGGTCGTACGAGACGAGCATTCACAGCGCCGAATTGAAGGTGGGGAACGCGAAGTCCGCCACCTGCATCGACTGCCACGGCGCGCACGAGATGGCGAAGGGCTACGAGGCGGACGCGAAGACGGAGAAGTTCCACATCCCCGAAACGTGTGGTCGCTGCCACGACAAGGTGGCGCACACGTTCGCCGGCAGCGTGCACGGGAAGGCGGTTGCCGAGGGAAATCCCGACTCGCCGGTCTGCACCGATTGCCACGGCGAGCACACGATCAAGAAGGCGGACGCTCCCGACTCCCCGGTGGCGCCGGGAAACGTCTCCACGGAAGTCTGCTCGCCCTGCCACTCCTCGGTGCGGCTCGCCGCCAAGTACGGGATCCGAAGCGACCGGTTCAAGACCTTCAACGACTCCTTCCACGGCCTCGCCATTCGCGGCGGGCAGGTCTCGGCCGCCAATTGCGCCTCCTGCCACGGATCGCACGAGATCCTTCCGTCGAGCGACACCCGAAGCCTGATCCATCCTGCGAATCTCGCGAAGACCTGCGGCGAGTGCCATCCCGGCGCGACCGCCGCCTTCGCGAGTGGAAAGGTCCATCTGGAATCGGAGAAGGCCGAGGAGCCGCTCCTCTACTGGATCGCCACGATCTACACGCTCCTGATCGTCGGGGTGGTCGGCGGCATGTTTCTCCACAACGCCGTCGACTTCTACCGGAAGGCCCGGCACAAGCTCCGCGTTCGCCGCGGACTGGAGCACGCGCACGAGCCGGAGAGCCACGCCCTCTACGTCCGGATGACGAAGGGGGAGCGGATCCAGCACGCGACGCTCGTCATCAGCTTCGTGGTCCTCGTGGTGACCGGGTTCATGCTCCGCTATCCCGAGGCGTGGTGGATCAACGTGCTACGGAAGGTCTGGGGAAATCTGTTCGAGGCGCGGAGCGTCATCCACCGGGTCGCCGGAGTCGTCATGGTGGTGGCGTCGTTCGCCCACATCTACTACCTGGCCTTCACGGCCCGGGGGCGCGAGTTCCTGCGCGACATGATGCCGCGGCCAGGCGATCTGGGAGACGTCGTGGCCGCTCTGCGCTACTATGCGGGTCTCCTGCGCGACAGGCCTCGTTTTGGGCGCTTCTCGTACATCGAGAAGGCGGAGTACTGGGCCCTGGTGTGGGGGACGGTGGTGATGGCGGGGACGGGCGTCGTGCTCTGGTTCCAGGATCCGGCGATCGCGCTCCTCAGCAAGCTCGGCTGGGACGCGGCCCGCTCGATCCACTACTACGAGGCGATTCTCGCGACGCTGGCGATCGTCGTGTGGCACCTCTACTTCGTGATCTTCAACCCGGACGTCTATCCGATGAACCTCGCGTGGCTCAAGGGAACGATCACCGAGGAGGAAATGGAAGACGAGCACCCGCTCGAGCTGGAGGCCATCCGCCGCCGGAAGCTCGAGGAAGCCGAAGCGCGCCGGGCCGCCGAGGCCAGGCGCCAGGAAGGAGACGCGTGAAGGACAAGGAAGGAACCGATCTCGAACGTCGTGGCGTCCTGATCTGGCTCTCGCGCGGGTTCCTCGCGCTCTGGGCTCCGGCGGCCGCGGGCGTCGCCACGTCGTTCCTCAAGGCGCCGTCGTCGGAGCACCGGCCGGGCGAGCGCGCGATTCGCGCGGGGGCGCTCTCCTCGCTCCCCGTCGGGGACGCGCGATTCGTCCACCACGGGAACGATCCGGTCTTCGTCGTGCGAGTGTCCGAGGCGCAGGTGCTGGCGGTCTCGGCCATCTGCACGCACATGCACTGCGTCCTCAAGTGGGACCGCGATACCAGCCCCTTCCAGTGCCCTTGCCACGACGGGTCGTTCGACCGGAAGGGAAACGTCCTCTCCGGGCCGCCCAAGAAGCCGCTGCCGCAATATCCGGCTGACGTGCGGGCGGACGAGATCGTCGTTCACACCTAAGCGGAGGCCCACCGTGGAAACGAATCCAGAAGGGAAACGGTCGCTCCTGGGTTGGCTCGAGGCGCGGGTCAACCTGACGGAGATCGTTTCCTTCCTGAGCGTCTTCGGGCTTCTGCCCGCGGAGCTCGACTCGCGGAAGCCGCTGCGCGAGGCCCTGCGCGAGGCGATGTCGCAGCCGCTGCCGTCCTACGCCCGCTGGCCGCGCGTGCTGGGAATCCTCTCGTTCCTTCTCTTCCTCTTCCTCGTCGCGACCGGGACGATGCTGGCGTTCTACTACCAGCCGACCGCGGAGCAGGCGTACCCCTCGGTCACCCTGATCGCGCGCGACGTCGCCTTCGGCACGCTGATCCACCAGGTTCATTACTGGTCCGCGGTGCTCTTCCTCCTGTTCCTCGGCATGCGCGTCGTCCGCTTCTTCTTCCAGGGGCTCTACGCCCGCGGGCGGGAGATCGTCTGGATGGTGGCGGTCCTCACGTTCGTCACCGCGGCCATCGCCGATCTGACGGGCCGGCTCCTACCGTACGACGCCTCGGGGTACTGGACGACGGTCCGCGCGCGCGAGGTCACCGACGCACTCCCCGTGCTCGGTCCCATCACTTCCTTCCTGGTGGGCGGAAGCGGGCTCGACTCCACGGTGCTGACGCGCTACTACGTGCTCCACATCGCGATCTTTCCGATCCTCCTTCTCGTGCTCTTCTACTTCCACTTCTCCAGCGTCCGCCGGGTCGGCATGTCCCGTCTGGACACGGCGCCGGCGCACCGTTCGCTGAGGGTCGCCATGTACGACCTCCTCCTCCTGGTCATCTTCATGGTCGGCGGGCTCATGACGCTGGCCGTTCTCTTCCCGCAGCCGTTCGACGCCATGGCGGATCCGTTCCAGACGCCGCCCGACGCGCGGCCGCCCTGGTACCTCCTGGCGCCGCTGGTGCTGATGGAGGCGCTCTCCTTCCTGCCGAAGTTCCTCCGCGGACTCATCCCGGAAGCAATTCTGGCGGCGGTGATCTTCCTGCCGTTCCTGGACCGGGAGTCGGGGTCGGGGGCCCGGCGGCGGCTCTTCCGCAATCTGGGAATCGCCCTGCTGGTGATCTGGGGCGTGCTCAGCTGGATCGGCTGGTTCCTGGAGGTGCGGCGATGAGCGGCGCGCGGCGCTGGATGATCGTCGTGGGGTTCGCCCTGATCGTGGTCGGGTTCGCCGGCGCGACGGACGTGGCCCTGGCGCAGGCCCCGGGAGCCCAATCCGAGGAATCGGTCCCTCCGTCCCGCGTCGTTCCGGCAGGGGCCAAGCCCGCCAAGGGATCGGCGATGTGCGGGGTCTGCCACTCCGACATCCGCGTGAAGTACGAGAAGGGCATTCACAGGAGCGAAGGCGTCCCCTGCACCTCGTGCCACGGGGGGAACGCCAACGCGCTCACCGTGGAAGGCGCCCACCGCGACGGATTTCGCGGCAAGCCGGCCCGGCGTTCGATTCCCGCCCTCTGCGCGTCGTGCCACGCCGACGTGGCGCGCATGCGCTTCTACAACCTGCCCTCGGATCAGTACGCGCTCTACCAGCTCTCGCATCACGGCATGAAGCTGGCGAAGGGCGACGAATCGGTCGCGGTCTGCATCGATTGCCATGGCGTGCACGAGATCCGGAAGCCGGAGGACCCCAAGAGTCACGTCTTCGGGCGGAACATCCCGGCCACCTGCGGCAAGTGCCACGGCGATCCGGCATTTCGGAAGCGGCACGGCATGAAGGAAGACCCCGTGAAGGACTACGAGGAGGGGGTGCATGGGAAGGCGTATCTCTCCGGCGAGGATCCCTCCGCCCCGGAGTGCACGCGGTGCCACGGCAGCCACGGCGCGACGCCGCCGGGCGTGGGAGACGTGGAACGGGTCTGCGGCCAGTGCCACCTCAAGACCCGCAATTACTTCATCGCGAGTCCTCACAAGGAGGCGATGGACGCGGCCGGACAGCCGGAATGCGCCGCCTGCCACAACAGCCACAAGACGCTTGCCCTTCCGCCGGAGAAGTTCGCGGAATCGTGCCTGGCGTGCCATGACAAGGGCGACAAGGAGTACCAGGTGGCCCTCACGCTCAGCCGGATGAAGAACGACGCGTCGTCGGAGATCGCGAAGGCGGAGAAGCTGGTCGCCGAAGCGGCCGCCATCCCGCTCTACGTGGACGACTATCGGTCGCGACTCCAGGACGCCCGGACGGCGCTCCTCGAGGCGGCGCCCGTGACGCACTCGCTCGACTCCACGCTGGTGGAGCCGCACACGCGGCGTGCGCGCTCCATCGCAGCCCGAGTGAGCCAGGAGGTCCACGAGAAGGTCTCGAGCCGCTGGTGGCACAAAGTGGGCCTGGGCCTCTTCTGGTTCTACCTCCTCCTGACCGCGACCATCATCACGCGCGCGCGGCGGCGCGCGGCGGGGCGCGCCCGGTGACACCCGAGCAGCCCCCGGGACCGCCGGCGCCTCCCGCGCCCCCGAGGGAGCGGAAGCCGAACCCCCTCGCCGGCCTGCTCGCCCGGCTCACGTCGGCGCCGCTTCGCGCGCTGGGGTTCCTCGGGTCGCTCCTCCTCGCCGTGGGGCTCGTCTTCACGTTCACCGCCGTGGAGGTGACCAGCAAGCCGACCTTCTGCGGCTCCTGCCACATCATGGCGCCCTACTACAAGTCGTGGAAGGATTCGTCGCACGGCAAGATCGCCTGCGTCGAATGCCACATTCCACCGGGCGTGACGGCCGAGATCCGCAAGAAGTACGAGGCGCTCTCGATGGTGGCTCGCTACTTCACCGGGACCTACGGCACCAAGCCCTGGACCGAGGTCGCCGACGCCGCGTGCCTGCGCTGCCACGAGCGGCGTCTGCTGGCGGGCAAGGAACTGCTCGGCGACGTCCTCTTTGACCACTCCGCTCACCTCTCCGAGATGCGCCGGGGAAAGACCCTTCGCTGCACTTCGTGCCATGGGCAGATGGTCCAAGGGAGCCACATCGCCGTCACGACGTCGACCTGCATCCTCTGCCATTTCAAGGGCGCGAAGGAGGGCGAGGGGACGACACGCTGCGTGCTTTGCCACCAGGTGCCCGAGAAGACCTACAAGTTGGGAGCCGTGTCGTTCAATCACGGCGACGTCGCGCGGTACGGGATGGAGTGCCGCTGGTGCCACGCCCAGCCGCAGGGGAGCAAGGGCGAGGTTCCGCGGGAGCGCTGCCAAACCTGCCACAACCAGGTGGATCGCCTGGAGGAGTACGAGAACGACGAGCTTCTTCATCGGAAGCACGTGACGGAGCACAAGGTCGATTGCATGGATTGCCACCTGCAACTCGAGCACGTGGCTCCGATCACGGCGCGGACGGCCAGGAAGGCGCAGGAGGCGGTTCGAACGGCCACCGCGACGATTCACCAGGCGGCCTCCGACTGCAAGGCGTGCCACGAGGCGGGTCATTCGCCGCAGCTCGCGCTCTACACCGGAACGGGCGGACGCGGCGTGAAGCCGATGCCGAGCCCGATGTTCGAAGCCGGAGTCCGCTGCGAGGGGTGCCACACGCAGCTCCCCGGGCACGAGACCGAGGTGAATCGCGCGACCGACGTCTCCTGCATGGCGTGCCATGGCGCGGAGTATCGGAAGATCTACCTCGGGTGGAAGGCGGGGACGGAGCAGCGCGCCGCGGCCGTGGGGCGCCAACTCGACGAGACCGCTCGGGCGATCGGCGGCGGTTCCACGCGCCTCGCCGACGCGCGCTTCAACCAAAGTCTGGTATCGCGCGGACACGGCCTCCACAATGTCTCGTACAGCTACGCGCTCCTCCGGCAGTCGCACGCCGACATGAACGCCGCGCGCCGGGAGAAGGGGCTGGCGCCGCTACCCACGCCCTGGCGGGAGCCGCCCTACCCCGCGACGTGCTTCGACTGCCACGACGGGATCCAGGATCGGCGCGGAGAAGCGTTCGGGAGGCCGTTCGCGCACGCCCGGCACGTGGTGGACGCCAGGGTGGAGTGCAAGGAGTGCCACCGCGCGCACGAGGAGAAGCCCGAGGGGGAACTCCTTCGTTTCGGTTCGGAGGGCTGCGTCTCCTGCCACCACAAGCCGCCGGCCGCGAATTGCCAGGCGTGTCACGGCGACGTGAAGAAGGGGGTTGTGAAGTCGTTCCGCGGCGAGTTCGATCACGCGCTCCACATCGACGAGGCGGAGAAGACCTGCGTCGACTGCCATGATCTGAAATCGGCGATGCCGGGAATCAAGAAGCAGGCTTGCGTCGAGTGTCACGATGCGTGAGCGCTGCGGACACCGAGCGGGTTTGCACGATCCATGCGTATTCATTTCAGGCGAACCCTGCACGGCGAGGGCTTTTGGGGGAGAGGTCCCTCGCGAGTGGTCTCAAAGTGACGATCAGGCAATCAGTTGTCTCCCTGGCCTAAGGTGTCGACGGAAGTTGTCCAGTTCCGGCAGATGACATACTGTCAGTCGGTCCTCTGCCAGGACGCGAAAGGAGCGAACTCATGAGTGCCCTAGGTGTCGCGGTGAAGTCGCCCACCAAATCGACCTCCGCGAAGGATTACATCCACGACGTCATTCAGGAAATCCGCACGAAGAATCCCGCCGAGCCGGAGTTTCACCAGGCCACGCAGGAAGTATTCGACTCGCTGGTGCCGGTGCTCGACCGTCATCCGGAATACCGCTCGGCGAAGCTGCTGGAGCGCGTCGCGGAGCCGGAGCGCGTCATCATGTTCCGCGTGCCGTGGATGGACGACCGCGGCGAGATCCAGGTGAACCGCGGTTTCCGGATCGAGATGAACAGCGCGATCGGCCCCTACAAGGGCGGCCTCCGCTTCCATCCCTCCGTGACGCTCGGCACCCTCAAGTTCCTCGCCTTCGAGCAGGTCTTCAAGAACTCGCTGACGACGCTCCCCATGGGCGGCGGCAAGGGCGGTTCGGACTTCGATCCGAAGGGGAAGAGCGACAACGAGGTCATGAAATTCTGCCAGAGCTTCATGACGGAGCTGTGGCGGCACATCGGCCCGAACACCGACATCCCCGCGGGCGACATCGGGGTCGGCGGCCGGGAGATCGGGTTCCTCTTCGGCCAGTACAAGCGCCTGGCGAACGAATTCACCGGCGTTCTCACGGGGAAGGGCCTCAACTGGGGCGGATCGCTCATTCGTCCCGAGGCGACCGGCTACGGCTGCGTCTACTTCGCCGACGAGATGCTGAAGGCCCACAAGAAGTCGCTGGCCGGGAAGACCTGCATCGTCTCCGGCAGCGGAAACGTATCGCAGTACACGGTCGAGAAGCTCCTCGATCTCGGCGCCAAGCCGGTCACGGTATCCGACTCCGACGGCATGATCTACGACGCCGAGGGGATCACGCGCGAGAAGCTGGCCTGGGTGATGGAGCTGAAAAACGTGCGCCGCGGCCGCATCGCCGAGTACACGAACCAGTTCAAGAGCGCCAAGTACGTGGCGCTCGATCACAAGCTCGGCTACAACCCGCTCTGGGATATCAAGGCCGACTGCGCCTTCCCGAGCGCGACGCAGAACGAGATCGGCGCCAAGGACGCCTCGAACATGATCAAGAACGGCGTGGCGCTGGTAGCCGAGGGGGCCAACATGCCGAGCACGCTCGAGGCAATTCAGATCTACCTCGATGCCGGCATCCTCTACGGACCCGCCAAGGCCGCGAACGCCGGCGGCGTGGCGACCTCCGGGCTGGAGATGTCGCAGAACAGCATGCGGCTCTCCTGGACGCGCCAGGAAGTCGACGAGCGCCTCCACCAGATCATGATCGCCATCCACAAGAATTGCTTCGAGACGGCCGAGCGGTACGGTACGCCGGGGAATTACCTGAACGGCGCGAACATCGGCGGCTTCGTCAAGATCGCGAACGCGATGCTCGATCAGGGCCTCGTCTGATCGACATCGTCAGCGGGAAATGGAGCGGCGGGTCCTCCGGGGCCCGCCGCCTCTATTTGCGCCCGCCGCCCGGTCGTGGCACCATGAGCCCATTGTGAGCCCGACCCCCGAGCCGACCTCCATCGCCGACGTCAGCAACCCCTTCCAGGCGTTCCAGGACCTGATGCCGTTCCGGGTCCAGGACATCCTCCTCGTGTCGAGCCTCTACGACTCGTTCACGCTGCAGGAGGACGGCCGCCTCAACGAGCTGATCGCCGGCGAGTTCCTGGAACTCTCCCTGCCGCACATGCCGGGGCTGACCCACGTCTCGAGCGGCGCCGAGGCGCTGGCGCTGGCCAAGACCGAGCGCCGCTTCAACCTCATCATCACCACGCTCCGCGCCGCCGACATGGACGCCACGGAACTCGCGCGCGAAGTAAACCGCGCGGGCCTCGACATTCCGGTGGTGGCCATGGCGTACGACAACGACGAACGGAAGGACTTCGAGGCGAGCCACGACCTGGGCGACCTCGACGGGCTCTTCCTCTGGCAGGGGAACGCCCGGGTCCTGGTGGCGATCGTGAAGTACGTGGAGGACCGCCGGAACGTCGCGCACGACACCGCGGCCATGGGCGTGCGCGTGGTCCTGGTGGTGGAGGACAACGTCCGCTATTA